>CAYZUE010000007.1:0-39967 GCA_964481825.1 Candidatus Hydrothermarchaeota archaeon
AAACCAACGGAAAGTTTATTTTTACCTATCTAAAGGGTGTAATATAAAATGGGGATGAATCGATTCCAAAAAGTATAACCCCGAGGAATAATTATGGATTTAGGATTTAAAAGGGTATTTGAAAATAAACAGGGTTTTCTATCCATAATCTTCTTAATTATTGTTATACCACCAATTATCTTATCAATTTTTTCTTCAGTATTAGGTGTGGATAGTGAAGATTTTTTTAAAGATTTTAAGATATATTATGGTTGGGCAAGCGATTTTTTACAAGGGAAGGACCCATATAAAAACTGGGTTGATTACCCCCCATCTTTTTTCACTTTTATAATACCCTTCACCTTTTTAAAAATTGATACTGCAATTTCCGTTTATTTCATCATAAATGTTATTTTATTAATCGTGATTAGTCAACTATTTGTTCGAATTTTAGAGTACTATAATGTAAATTTGACTACAATTAAAAAAATATTTATTTTTATAGCTATAGTGTTATTCTACCCTAACCGAGATATATTATTTACAGGTCAAATAAATATCGTTATAGTATTTCTTACCACGCTTTTTTATTATCTTTTCTTTATAAGGAAAGAATATATCGGTGCTTCTATATGTCTATCTCTGGCAATATTCATTAAAATATGGCCAATTGCATTGATTCCTCTTTTATTTAAACGAAAAAAGGCAATTGCAGCATTCGGTGGGATATTCGTTTCTTTTTTAATATTATTCCTTGTAATATTTGGAATTCAAATGCATTTTGAATTTGGAAGAACATTCTTATTATTAGAAACTAAAGTAGCTTCCGTTGTTATTCCAACTGAATTTGAAAGTTTAAGATATTCAATGGATTATAACTGGAGTATAACCCATACACTGTTTAAAGTATTATCCTTTCTTGGAATAACAAGTCACACCCTCGAATTGCTTAATACTTTTTTGATTCTACCTAAGTTAGTCATATTAGCTGCAATAATATATATAATTCTAAATATAATGGATAAAAGTAAAGAAGGTGAAATACTTGCTTTCTCTCTCTCCTTAACATGGATATTTATTTTGGCAAATTTCGCTGGTTCTTCCTACTTTGCATTTTTTGCTCTGCCATTTGCTCTAACATTACTGGTTTTAGAATCTAAAAACACAGAGAAAATAATGTTTGCGAGTATATTCTTATTGATTCCAACATTATTTGCAATACCTTACTTATCATTGAAAATTGGGGGAATTGCACCTCTGTTAGTTTATATCACACCCCCTTACTTTTATGTATTTATAATATGGCTAATGATTTTATTTATTAAAATCAAAAAGTTGAAATACGTCTCAATTTGATCATAACTAACTTAAAATCTGATTTAAAATTTATTGAATCCCAGATATTTGGAGTTTATTAAACAAAATTGAGAGAACGCCGAGAGAAACAATAAAATGCAAGTAACTCTGGTAATATTTAAATTAGTAGAATAGAAACTTATTCAAGTGATATGATGAAAATACCAATTATTAGAATACCTTTTTTAACAGAAGACAAGGAATTCATATCTTCAAATATTTCAAATGTGTTAGATACCGGATATTTAACCATGGGAGGATACACTAAGAAATTTGAAGACCTTTTTAGGAAATTTACTGGAGCAAAACACGCTTTAGCAACAAGCAATTGCACATCAGCAATTGAGATAATTATTAGATCGTTAGGGATAGAAGGGAAGTCTATTATTGTACCAACGAACACCTTTCTTGCAACAGCACTAGCTGTAATGCATTCTGGTAATAAAATAATATTTGCAGATTCTGATCCTAGAACCTTTTGTTTAGATCCAAATGACATCAAAAATAAAATTAATAGAGATACACGTGCAATTATATTAGTTCATATTGGGGGCATTATTACTCCTGATTACGAAAAAATTAAGAAAATTTGTGATGAAAATGATATTTATCTTATAGAGGATTGTGCTCATGCCCACGGTTGCAGTATCAATGGTATGTCGGCTGGTACTCTTGGTATTGCTGGTGCTTTCTCTTTTTTTCCAACTAAAACCCTTGTTACTGGTGAAGGGGGCATTATTACTACGAACGATGATAAACTTTACAAAAAAGCATCAATGATAAGAAATCATGGGAAAAACCCTAATATGGAGAATAAGATATCTGAATTTGGATATAATTATCGTATAAGTGAAATCACAGCTGTGATTGGTGTACAACAGATGCAAAAAGCAGAACATATTATATCTGAGCGGAGAAAAATAGCTGGATGGTACGGAGAACTTTTATCCAAGGTCGATCATGTCTCTCCATTAGAGATTCCGGATAATATAATTTCTACTTATTACAAATACATAATAAACCTATCTGAAGAGTACAACTGTGCTAAAGTTAAACAAAGAATGAAAGGAAGATATGGAGTTTCATTAACGGGAGAAGTATACATAGATTTATGTCACAACGAACCAATTTGGGAAAAATATACTTATTGTGGAAAGAAACGAAACACTAGTAGAGGTGTACAATGTGTAAAATGGCCTTCATGTGGATGCGAAGATAATCAAAAAGATTTCCCTGGAGCAATCTATCTGAGCAAACATCATCTATGTCTACCCCTCTACTTAGGACTGACAAAGGAAGAAGTAAAATACGTTGTGGATGCGCTTAGTAATACATTAGAAGATTTTAAATGAGGAAATAATTATGAAAGTTCTAGTGACAGGGGGTTCAGGATTTATAGGTTCCCATGTAGTGGATAAATTAAAGGAGAAGGGAATTGATGTAAGAGTTTATGACCTGGTTATGCCAACTTTTCGAAAGGATATTGAATACTACCAAGGGAGTTTATTAGATCTACAGTCCTTGAGAATGGCATTAAGTGGTATAGATGCTATATACCATCTAGGTGCAATTGCAGATGTAAAGGATGTTTACAATGAACCCCATTATGCAGAATCTATAAACGTTCGAGGAACAATTAACATCCTTGAAGCTGCCCGGCTATCTGGAGTTATAAAGAGGCTAATTTTTGCAAGTACAATTTGGGTTTATAGCGATTGTTTAGTGGAAAAAGTTGATGAAACTACCCCCTTGATTTCGCCTTCTCATCTATACACAGCTACAAAACTCGCTTCAGAACACTATTGTATTTCATACTCAAAATTATATGGGCTACCTACAACTATCCTCCGGTATGGTATTCCATACGGCCCCCGGGCCAGAGGTGCTGCCGTAATCCCAATGTTCGTAAATAAAGCTTTAAACGGCGAACCAATAACAATTGCAGGCGATGGATCGCAGTATCGGAACTTCATTTATGTGGAGGATTTAGCAGAGGGTAATGTATATGCCCTTAAACGTAAAGCACGAAACAAAATTTATAATTTAGATGGTAATGAGAAGGTAACTATAAAGCAAATAGCTGAATCGATAAAAAAAATCGTGGGTAATGTAAAGATTGAATATACTTCTGCCCGACCTGGAGACTTCTCAGGAAAAGATGTCTCCACTGAATTAGCTGAATCTGAATTAGGGTGGAAACCAAGAATAAGTTTTGAAGAAGGACTGAAAAGGTATATTAAATGGTTCAAAAAAGATAAAGAGAAAAAAGATAATAGTTGGTCTAGACTCGATGAGACTTTAAAGTCTGAATTATAATTTTTTATTAACATCCTCTATGATTACATAGTAAAATCCTAAAACTCCTATAATATATATCAAATTTTGAAAAATATGTTTTTATTGACTGAAACAAAAAAAATTAAAGATAGGGAGAACCCAAGAGTAATACGGTGAAAAGGACCATAAAATGAGAATAAATAAGGATCAAATAAATATATCCAGATTGAAACGATTACAATTTGACTTCAAAAGAGGAAAGGGACACTTTTTAGGTTATATAAAAAATAGGGTCATTTGGCATGTTTATCCACGGTTACATCGTACTTCCAAGTATCCTGATCATGTTGATATTGAGATATCATCAAAATGTAATATGAAATGCCCAATGTGTTACACAAATATAAAAGAATTCAAAAAATCTGTAAAAAAACAATTTATGTCATTTGAGATATTTAAAAAAATACTGGATGAATTAACCGAGAATCAGATTTATTCCATAAGATTGAGTTTTAGGGGTGAACCATTTATACACAAAGACATTATCAAGATGATCCGTTATGCTAAGGAAAAAGGAATTAAAGAGGTTTCAACATTATCAAATATATTGGCTTTAAAACCAGATTTATTCAAAGAAGCGATGCATGCTGGACTTGACTGGCTAACAATTTCTTTTGATGGAACTGGAGAAACTTATGAAAAAATACGGAAACCTGCAAAATTTGATGAATCCTACCGAAAAATAAAGGAATATAAAAGGATTAAAGATAAAGCAAAATCAATAAAACCAATAATAAAAGTGCAGTCAATTTGGCCTGCGATTAAAGATAATGCTGAAACGTACTATAAACTTTTTGAGCCATATGTTGATGATATTGCTGTTAATCCGTTATATGATTACTTACATAAAGACTCAGAGATTATTTATGAAAAAAATTTTGACTGTCCAAGTATTTATCAAAGACTGGTAATTAGTTCTGCAGGAAAAGCTCTACTTTGCATTAATGATGAAAGAGGATTGTATCCTATAGGTGATATAAGTAAAGAAACAATTTATGAAATTTGGCATGGACAAAAACTAACGGAGGTTAGAAGGATACATAGAAATCATGAAGGTTTAATAAGAATAAAACCATGTAAAGACTGTTATTTTCCTCGGCAAACCTATAAAACAGTTGAATACGTAGGAGAAAAAAAAATTCATATTAATAAATTGGTTAATAGAACCGAGGAAATTGGAAAATAGATTTTAATATTAAATTGTTGTAATTAGTCAAATTAAAAAGATGATTGTTACTATCCATCAACCAGAACACTTGCCATGGCTAGGTTTTTTTAATAAGATTTGCCAAGCAGATGTAGTTGTATTGCTAAATAATGTTCAATTTAGAAAAAATTATTTCCAGAATAGAAACAAAATAAAGACAGCTGATGGATGGGCATGGCTTACTGTTCCAATAAAAAAAGAAGGATTAGATACAAAAATTAAAGATATCAATATAGACAATTCAAAACCTTGGGCAGAAAAATGTTGGAATTCAATAAAGTATTCTTATAATAAAGCTGAATACTTCACTGAATACGGGGGAATTATAGAGAGTTTTTATAATGATAAATGGATTAAATTGGACGAATTGAATACACAACTAATAAGAAAAATTATCGAATTGCTTTCAATTAAGGTTAGTATTCAGAAAGCTTCAGATTTAAAAGTTTATGGAAAAAGCAGTGATCTTATCCTTGATATTTGCAGGAAATTAGATACAGATACTTATTTATCTGGAATTTCAGGACGAGAATATCTAAAATTGGACAAATTTAAAGAGTGTGGAATTGATGTTGTTTTTCAAGATTTCCATCATCCCGTTTACAAACAGCTTTATCAACCATTTATTCCTAATATGTCAATAATAGATTTATTATTTAACTCAGGTCCTCAAAGTTCAAACATTGTAATTGGAGAAAATGATGTGCCGACATCAGATAGATAGTTTAATAGAGAAAAATGAAAATGGAAAATACGATAATAATAGCAGAAGTAGGTGAATGTTTTAATGGTGAAATGGATACAGCCTACAAATTAATCCATCTTGCAAATAAGGGAGGATGTGACTTTATAAAATTTCAAACATTAGATAAAGAAGGAATTGACAAAAATGATCCTGAAAGAGATTGGTTCAATAAAGTATCTCTCTCTGATAATCAAATAAAAGACCTCATGTCATTCTCAAAAAAGAACGGGGCTAATATTTTATTTTCTCCAGAGAACTTAAAGAAAGCAAAACTGCTCTATAATCTAGGAAATGATTCAATAAAAATTGCGAGTTCCAGTATTATTGATAGAGAGCTCTTAACTTATGTAAATGGAAATTTTAAAAAGGTGTTCTTGTCAACCGGAATGGCATCTCTTGATGAGATAAGTTATGCTATAAAACTTCTTAGTAAAACTAAAGAACTAATTTTACTTCACTGCATATCTGAATATCCAACTGGACCACTACTTGAAAAAAGGGGATTAAAAGCGCTTTCACATGAAAATGTTAGATTTAATATGATGAGAATATTAATGGATCTGTTTCCCCAATGTAAAGTGGGTTATTCTGACCACACAAGTGGAATTTTAGCACCTATAGTTGCAGTTGCATTAGGAGCGAAAGTAATTGAAAAACATATTACCCTTGATAGAGAAACACCCATAAAGAACTATTTATCAAAGAAAGAGTATCAAGGTACTGATCACATCGTTTCAATTGAACCTAATGATCTAGAACAGATGGTTAAAAATATACGAGAAGTTGAAAAAATGTTTGGCCCAGATAAATGGTTGAGAACAGATGGAGAATTAATATTGAAAGAATTCCTAAGAGAGCGATTTAAACATTGAAAAAAATGGATTCATATGAAATCGATTGTTTTTGTTACTGAAGCATCAAGTGATACTGGTTTTGGACATTTACTAGAAAGTATAAATCTTGCAAAAGAGTTACCAAAATATCCAAATGTAATATTTCTTATAAATAAAAATCGACATTCAACAAAATTATTGGAAAATTTTTCCTATATAGTTTATGAAGACATCAAAGAACTCAGTAATATAGTAAAAAAATGCATAGACTGGAAAGTTATAATAATAAACCTTAAATTAGTATCTTTAGAGTTGATGAATGAAATTGAAGATAATAATAAAAAAATTATTGTTATTGATGAACTTGGGAACAAACCTATTGTTTCAGACATATTAATAAATCCCTCAGTGAAAAAGAAATGGAAAAATTACTCTTTTCCATCCAAAAAACCGATAAAATATTTTGGCCCGAAGTACACATTGTTAAACAAGGATTTTTCCTTACTACACAGGAATAAGAGATCACCATCTGAAGTGATATTAATAACTATGGGCGGAGCTGATAAGACCTGCAGTACTGCTAAAATAATGAATGCATTAAAAAATACTGATTATATTAAAAAAGTTGTAGTTGGACCTGGCTTTAGAAATAGAAGAGAGTTAGAGATTATTAATAAAAAATCAAAACATAAATTTGAATTGATAGATGGGTTGAAGAATATATCAAACCTCATCTTAGAGGCAAGTGTAATATTCACGGCTGGAGGGGATACATTATATGAAGCTGCCTGTATTGGAACTCCAGCAATTGTTTTATGGGAGGATATTCATGAGAAAAAACAAGCAGACTGGTTTACACGTGAAGGTTCGGCGATAAATCTTGGTCAGGGAACAGTTGTTGAGGGGAAAAAAATTGAGGAAATAACAATCCGGTTGCAAAATAATGCGGATAAATGGATAAAAATGAGTAACTCTGGGAAAAGAATTATTGATGGAAAAGGTATTGAACGAATAGTTAAAATTATTAGGAGCAGCATACCTAACTAAAAGAAATGGTTATATCTCAATCAAAGCCTACGTTTTCAAATGAAGAGATAACAGCCATCGCAGAGGTAATAAAAAAAGGGAGGATAAGTGAAGGAATCTACACAGAAGAATTCGAATCCTACTTAGCAAAATACATAGGATGTAATTATGCAACAGTTGTTAATAGCGGAACATCAGCTTTGATATCTACATTAATTGCCCTTGAGATTGGTTTGAATGATGAAGTGATTGTACCAGCATACACATGCGCTTCTGTTTATTTCGCTGTCAAATCTATAGGTGCAAAACCAGTAATGGTTGATATAAATTTAGATACATACTCAATAGATGAAGAATTAATTGAAGATTTGATTACCAGTAAAACAAAAGCAATAATCCTTGTTCACAATTTTGGGATACCAGCGCGGATGGAAAAAATATTAAAATTGGGAATTCCATTAATCGAAGATTGTGCCCATTCTATTGGAGGAAGTTACAAAAACAAAAAATTAGGTTCGTATGGTATTGCATCAATATTCTCTTTTTTTGCTACAAAGATGATTACTACAGGTGAAGGTGGTGCCATTTTGACTAATTTAGATAAAATAAAGACTTTGGTTACTGAAACAAAAACTGCTGATTCAATAAATAAAAAGACATCAAAAAGATTTAATTTTAAATTTACAGATATTCAGGCAGCAATGGGGAAATCGCAATTAGGGAAAATTGATTCATTTGTAAAAAAAAGACGGATAATAGCTAAGCAATATGACTGCGCTTTTCAGGAGGTTATTGATTCCGGTCTAATAAGTAGGGATTTTAAGTCTGACACATTCTATAGGTATATTATAAAAATGTCTAGCAAAAAAAAGGCAGATGATATGATTGATGATATTAATAAATTTGGAATTTGTTGTGACCGCCCAATCCAAACAGCACCATATTTATTATCAGATACTAAGAATAAATTTGAAAATTCTAAAATAGCTAATGAATGCTTAGTTTCAATCCCTATTTATCCCTCGCTCACAGAAGTTGATATAGAAAAAATAATTTATGAATGTAAGGATATAATGAAAAGATTAATGTAGGTAGGTTAATCATGAAAATTTTAGTAATTGCCCCCCATATGGATGATGAAGTTTTAGGATGTGGCGGCGCTATATCTAAACATGTTGAGATGGGTGATATAGTGCATGTTTGTTTTGTTGCAAATCGTATTTACGATCATAAGTTGAATGAAAAGCAAAGTAGATTTGAAAAAGAATGTTCATTAAAAGCTAAAAAAATATTGGGATATCAAAGCGAAGATTTCTTAGATCTTCCTGATGAAAGGCTAGATGCGTGTATTCAAGACATAATTATCCCCTTAGAAAAATGTTTAAAAAATATCAAACCACAAATTGTTTACGTTAATCATCAAGGAGACAATAACCAAGATCACAAGGCAGTCTTTCAAAGTGCAATGGTGGCTTTAAGGCCTTTAGCTACTGAGTATGTTCAGAAGGTTTTAAGTTACGAAGTACCATCGTCAACGGATCAATCACCACCATTTAATGAATTTGCCTTCCTACCCAATTATTATATTGATATCCAAAATTACTTAGGAAAAAAAATTGATGCATTAAATTGTTATCAAACAGAAAAAAGGGAATCTCCACATCCTAGATCAGAAAGAGGGATTACAGTACAGGCAATGAAACGAGGGGGAGAAGTAGGATTAGAAGCTGCAGAAGCATTTATGATAATAAGAGAAAAATGGGGATAATTATCTCAGATTAAAGCACAAACTGCAGAAAGGAATCTTGTCTTTTTCATTATTTTCTAGGATTTGTCTAATCTTAGTTAATTTAGGACTATTCCAGATCTCCTTTAATGTCTGCTTATTAGCATTTCCGATTAATATTTCTCTCCGAAAGTCTGAACAACAAATTGGAACATAACCATCGGCATGCACGACCAATCGTGTCCTTACGTCAACACATTTTTTTTGACGTAGAAGTCTTTCATTTTTTATCTTATGATCTTTTATGAATTCCTCAACCTTTTGAACACCTCTTAATCTTCTGAAAGTAGTAATGTCAGAATAAAAATCATCGACGATATTTCGCCAAAATTTTTCAAATTCATCCGTCTGTTCTTTTGTCTCATTTGTGATGCTTGTACTTACCTGTATGAATAAATCAGACCCAGTATTATCCCTAAGATCAACTAATGTTTTAATATTATTTATAATTCGTTTATAATAGGGATTAGCCCTCATTACCGAATAATTCTCTTCAGAGGCTCCTTGTAACGAAATTTTAATTTTATCTAAATCCATGTCTAATAATTTTTTTGAAATATCAGGAGTTAATAAAAGTCCATTTGTATAAAGATGAACTAAAATATTGTACTTATGAGCATATTTAATCATATTAAAGATATGAGGATTTAATAGCGGTTCCCCCCAACCAGCAAATCCAGAAATCCCAAAAACATCATATTCTCCACACTCATCAATTATTTTTTTATATAAATTATAATCCATAGAAATTTGCGGGCGTTTCATATCTTGTCTGCCGCAAAAAACACATTTCATATTGCATTTTGAAGAAGGCTCAATTTCCAGGAGTTTAGGAAATTCTGACACTTCATATTTATAATTATTTTGATAAAAATCACTCTTATAGAATTTTTTGAAAGGATCAGTAACAGACATAACCAATTTGCTCTCCAAATTAATGAAAGATTTAACGTTAACATAAGGTTAAATATCCTAAATGAAACAATAGGCAAATATTTAAAACTGTATTGCAATATTCTGGTCGTCCAAACCAAATTTATGGAATATATGGTTGGAATTGTTTATGATAACTAATGAAAAATCCTCAACTTCGGATTTAAAAGGAGCTCCTAGGAAGAATCTTAGATCTAAATCTGTCGGATTGAACAATGACAGGAAAAAGATTTATAGTATATTATTTTTAATTTTGCTTCTTGGATTTTCAATACGGATATATCACTTAGACCAGAATCAATCCACTGATGAAGCCATATCTTTTCTTAGTTCTCAGAAATCCCCATTTGAAGTAATAAAGGAGAATAATTACAATCCCTTAAAGATTGTTTCAGGTTGGGAGCCAATGTACCCGCCAATTTATTTTATTATTCTTCATTATTCAGGAGCAAATGAATTAGGCGATGTTAAGGATTACATACAGAAAATTTTTAGCGCTGGAGATGCAAGAGATATCGATGAAAAACCAGATACTAAGATATTTAAATTGAGATTTCCTTTTGTTATTCTTGGTACTCTATCCATACTTTTAATATTCAAGGTAGGAGAAACTCTATTTGATAAAAAAACAGGCCTTATAGCAGCATTTTTTTTATCGACTTCGTCTTATCATCTAGTATACTCCCAGATTGCGCGTCCGTATGTAATTTTCTCTTTTTTTACACTACTTACAATTTTTTTCTTTTATCAATGTCTAAAGAAAAATTCACGGAATTATTGGGTAGGATTTATTCTTTCAACAATCATGTCTTTTTATACGCATTATTACACAGTTTTTATCATATTTACTGAAATCGTATTTTTATCCCTCATATTCTTAATTAAGAATTTAAAATCTTCCCTATTAAGTTTGAATATTAATGAGAAAACATTTAGAAATTTATTATTAAGCTGGTTTGTAATTGTAATATTGAGTTCGCCTTTAATTTTTTATATTTTGAATTTTACCTTTGGAACAGGTAATGAAGGCTGGAATGTAAACCCAAATACATTCAATTATCTAGTATATCCTTATTTGACAGCCAACCTGGAAGCTTTTAATAAATTAATTGCCAACCTTATCCGGATATCTACTATATTTTCAGTTTACATTGTTCAATGGATCATACTTTATCCATATAAGATTCAATACTTAACAATACCTGCTGCAATAGTTCAGTTTTTTGCCTTCATTTTGTATATAACTCGGCCAATTTTGCAGAATAGAAGTAAAAAAATTGAGATGTTAGAACCGTACATGCTACTACTCCTATTTATCTCCATACCCAATATAGCTATTCTGGTGACAATGACCTACAGTACAATATTTGAACCTAGATTATATTATGCCGTTTTCCCCCTATACCTACTTGTGATTTCAAGAGGATTAGAAAAGATAGATAATAAAAGGATATTAATTACTCTAATGGCAATAATAACTCTAATAAACATACCAGCGATCTATAACTGGTTTTTTACAATTCAGCGAATACAATAAAAAAGATTATTGATTAGATAGATTGGAGTAGCAGAAATATGATAGAGCTAACTATTATAGTTCCCGTTTACAACGAAGCACGCATAATCAATAAATCAATTCCCCGGATTATAAATGAAGTCCAAAAAATATGTAAAAAATTTGAAGTAATAGTTGTAGACGATGGAAGTTCGGACAATACAGGAAAAAAACTTTCTAAGTTAGGAAAAAAATTTAAAGAACTAATAATTTTGGAGCATAAAAAGAATAGGGGACTTGGAGCATCGATAAAAACTGCCGCTATAAAAAGTAGAGGAAAAATATTAATCACAATAGATGCTGACCTATCCTATAGTCCAGCACAAATTCCTGATTTATTATCTAAAGTGGGGACATATGATATCGTTATTGGTTCTCCATACTGCACTGGGAATATGGTTAAAGCACCAATAATCAGGAAAATTGCAAGTCTTGTCCAAAACAAGATGTATGCTACCTTACTTAGGACGGATATAAGTTGTGTATCAGGTATGTTTAGAGCCTATAAGAAGGAAGTTTTACAATGTATCGATATAGAACATCAACGATATGACTCTCAAATAGAGATAATTGTAAAAGCAATAAAAAAGGGATATCAAATTGCTGAGGTTCCAGCTGTAAATAACTGGCCTCAGAATAGAGAGAGTAAAGTCGTTTTAATTAGAGAAATACCAAATTCCATAAGATTGCTAATTAAATTAATGTTCAATTCTTAAGGAGATGCTTAGTATGAAAGTAACCTTGATAAATCCGCCAATGACTCTTGAAGAGAGATATGGGAAGTTTGCAAGAGCAGGCAGTTCATTGCCCCCATTAGGATTAGCGTATATTGCTGCTACACTGGAGAAAAATGGCATTGAAGTTGATATTATTGATGGAACTGTAATGAATTTTAAAAATAAAAGTTTAGAAAATAGAATATCTTCAATTAAACCAGATATAATTGGAGTTACAGCTCTCACTCCAACATTATATCGTTCTTATGAGGTAATAAATACATCAAAAAAAATTCTTCCAAGAACTTTAATTGTTATCGGGGGGCCCCATACATCCCTATTTCCAAAGGATGTTCTAAAAGAAAATACTAACATTGATATTTCAGTATATGGTGAAGGAGAACATACATTATTAGAATTGGTCAAGAACATTGAGAATTACGGTAAAAATAATGGTAAATCATTTGAAGATGTAAAGGGGATTGTATATCGAAATAATGGAAAGATAATAAAAAATGAACCACGACCGTATATAGGCGATTTAGACACAGTGCCTTTTCCTTCACGACATCTTCTACCAATGAATGAATACCGGCCTGCTCTGTATCAGATAAAAAGAAGTCCTAATACAAATATAATAGCAAGTAGGGGATGTCCATTTAGTTGTACTTTTTGCTCTAAAGGGGTATATGGAAAAAAATTTAGAACACGAAGCCCAGAAAATGTTATAGTTGAAATTGAGAATCTTATTGAAAAATACGGAATAAAAGAACTGCTTTTTTGGGATGACACTTTTACAGTTAACAAAAAATGGGTAGAAGATTTTTGTGATTTACTACAAACGAAGAATTTCGATTTAACTTGGTCATGTAGCTCTAGAGTGAATAAAGTTGACAAAGCACTACTTCAAAAAATGAAAAATGTAGGGTGTTGGTCTATTTTTTATGGAATAGAAGCGGGATCACAGGAGCTACTTGACAATATAGATAAAGGTATTACTCTACAGGAAATCAGAAATGCTGTAAAATGGGCAAAAGAAGTAGGTATTGAAGTACGCGCTTCATTTATGCTGGGTCTACCTGGAGAAACAAAAGAGCTTGCAAAAAAAACAATAAGATTTGCAAAAGAAATAGATCCTGACTTTGCTCAATTTAATATAACTACTCCCTATCCCGGAACAGAACTAAATAAAAATGCTGGGCAATATGGGAAAATTTTATCCCACGATTTTTCAAAATACACCATTTGGTCTCCCATATTCATACCTACTGGAATAACTTCTGAAGACTTAACGAAATTGCATCACCATGCATATGTAGAATTTTATCTGAGACCCACATATATCCTAAAGAGATTGATGAAAATACGTTCATTTAGCGATATAAAAGTTTATTTAAATGGATTTGTTACACTTTTATTAAGTTCTATTGATTAACCTTAAGTATGCAACATCTTAATGGGGAGTAAAAAAATGCTACAAAAAAAAACTAGACAGACTAAGAAAATAGTGGGGATTATTCAAGCGCGAATGGGGTCAAAGCGATTACCTGGAAAGTCTATGAAGATTCTATGCGGAAAGCCCCTCCTCTATTATGTTATTGAAAGAGTCAAAATGGCCGAGACTCTTGATACGGTTGTATTAGCTACATCAAAAAATAAAGATGATGATGTGATTGAAGATCTTGCAAGAGATCTAGGGATAGAGATTTACAGAGGATCTGAAGAAGATGTTCTAGACAGATTTATTAATGCTGCCAAAATAAACAATGCGGACGTAATTGTAAGAGTCTGTGCTGATAATCCTTTGATTTCAAAAGACGAAATAGACCGCATAGTTAAAAAACACATGAATAACAAAGCGGATTACTCTTTTAATCATATTCCAAGAAAGAACAATAACTATCCAGATGGATTAGGAAGTGAAGTAGTCGATTTTGTGATATTAGAAAAAATTGCAAAAAAAACTAACTCTTCTTATCATAGGGAACACGTAACAACTTATATTTGGGACAACCCAAATGAATTTAGTATAGAAACAATCCGAGCACCATATGAAATAACGGGACCAGATATCAAATTAGATGTAGACACTGAAGAAGACTTCTATAGAATAGAATCGTTCATACAAAGCCTTCCTTCAGAGCTTAGCCCAGCATGGTCTTCAAAAAACATAGTAAAGAGCTACAGAGACTATTTTAAAACAAAAACACTTGTATTTCTAGAACATGAAAATCAAGTTCAAGACTATTTAAAATGGTCTAATGGATTAAAAGGTAAAAAAATTGTAATTGCACTTTCACCCTTCGCCATTTATGAATTAGAGAAGCAGGGTATTCCTTACAGTATCCCCGATGATTATTATACACCTAAAGAATTGTATAGTTATGGTAAAAACAACTTTAACAAAGTAAAAAAATTATGTGGATTAATTGATAAGCATATAGAAGAGAATTGTCCAATATTCAAAAAAATAGGTATAACTCCTGCTACATTTAGCATTTTCTCGTTCAAAATAATATATGATGCTGTGACTGTTCGAATATTCCAATTATTTAAAATTATTAAAGCTGAAAATCCAGACGTATTGTTTGCTTATGATGTGAAGGAGTATCCTTTCAAGATAAATTCTACGAATTACCTATCCTTTGATAATAGAGAATCAATTTATACTAGCCTCTTTAAGCTAAATTGCTGGAAACAATTATCAGTTCTATTTCCAATAGTTCCTGAATCAGAGAGCAATCTAACAAAGACACATAATGATTCGGTCAAATTTGAAATAAAAAATAAAGTTCTTAATTTTATTCAAAAAAAAGCACTACTATACGATATCTTTACTACATTTAAGCAGACCGGTATAAAGGGAATTATATATAAACTAACAATGCGAAGGAACGGGAATCTGCCAGTATTGTTATTAGGAGAACACAATTGGAATGAGTGTCAGGAAGAATTCTTGTCAATCGGAATTGGACCAATATTAAAAATACCAACATATCAAAAAGATTTTTTAACAGAACCAGACATGTCTAAAATTGATCAAACGGATTTGTTAAATACATGGAAAAATTTAAACAACGATAAAGAATTTAAAAAATTTTTTATATCAGAAGAAATTGACTTTTTTGAATTACTAAAAGATAGAATTCAATATACAATTGAAGTATTATCAATAGCAAGTTACAATTCTTACTCTAAAATAACAGAGGTGTTAAAAAAGAAAAAAATTGAAGCTGTCCTAACCTCTACTTTCACAACATGTATAGATTATTCTATAAGTCGAGCTGCTAATAATCTAAACATCCCAATTATAAATTGGCAAGTTGGAAGCTATGGGTATTATGAACAAATGACAATGGCTGAGTACGATACAATGGCTTCAGATTTCTATTTTGTATTTGGTAAGAAAGTTGCTGAACATATTGCTGAAACAACCGCCACGAATAATACGCAACTTATACCTGTGGGTTCAACAAGTCTTGATAAGTTAAATTCGGAAAAGGGATTTTCAAAATCAGAATCAAAGAAAAAAATTGTTTTATATGTAACTACAAATTATTATCAGAATTTTGGTTATGTTTCCTTTTTTCCTCCGTTTTCGGATAATCATTTCTGGTTAACCCAAAAGGGTATACTGGAAGTCCTAGGCCGCCATAGCGATTATGATGTAATTGTTAAATTGCATCCTGTCACATTCTGTCGAGACCCTCCTATGAGTTCATTTGTGAGCGAAAATGGTTATGAAAATATCAGATTTATCAAATATAAATCCCAATTTACTGAGTTAATTCAACAAGCAGATATTATTGTCATCGATTTTCCCACAACTACCCTGTTACAATCATTAACAACCTACAAACCTATCTTTGTTTACTTTGGACACAATGAGATACATGGTGACGTTTTACCAATATTGAAGAAACGAGCATTTTCTTATGGCGAGTTAGAGGAATTCTTGCATTGTTTAGATAAATTCTTAAGGTATGGTAAGGTTAAAACCGGAGTTGATCTAAAGGATCAGGAGTTCTTAAAGATATGCGGGACTCACAATTTAGATGGTAAAAGCGGAAAACGTGCAGCAGAATTGGTAAAGAATATTATTAGCAAAAGACACATTGTAAAGGAAATTAAGGATGAATAAAGTATGAATATATTGTTGTTTAACGTACCATCTAGAGGAGGAAGTGGAGGATTTACGCTTCCTTTAGGCTTACTATACGTGGGGGGAACTATAGAAAGATGTAATCATAAAGTAAAAATTGTGGATCTGTACCTAGAACAACACAAAGGAACAGAATTAGATTTAGATAAAATAAAGCAAATAATCAACCAATATAACCCCTCCATAGTAGGTTATGGAGGTATTGCAACATCCTATGGGAGGACTAAGAAACTATCGGCATATTTAAAAACTCATTATCCCCACATAACTCAAATTGTTGGAGGTGCTCTTTCATCAGTTTATGAACTATTATTAAAAAAAACAAGCGTAGATGTTGTATTCCATGGTGAAGCAGAAGTAAGTCTTCCCGAATTCCTAGAAAGGGTTAACAAAAAAGAATCATTTTACAAAGTACAGGGAATTTCCTATTTGCAAAATGGAAAGGTTGTGAGAAATCCTCCAGCCGAGCAGATTAAGGACATTGACATAATCCCCCTCCCAGCTTATCATCTTGTTGATATTCCCACGTATCTTTCACCAATTAAAGGGTGGATTGATATTCATAAACTCCAACTTAAAAGTCCCCATTATGCTAACCTGGCTAATAAAATAGGAGACAAAGACTATTATATTTCGATGGTAACTGCCAGAGGGTGTACAAATCGCTGTAGCTTTTGTTACAGACATGTTAAGGGTGTACGACAAAACAGTGTTGATTACGTGATCAAACATATAGAATATTTGAAAAAAAATTACCGCATTAAAGGATTCAAATTTAATGATGAATTATTTAACTCAAACAGAGACTGGGTTATGGAATTATGCGATGCAATTGAAAAAAACAATCCGGACATTTGTTACATTGTCGGTGGCGCAAGAGTTGATAAAATTGATGAGGAGATGTTATACCGATTGAAAGATACTGGTTGTATAGCAATTAATTATGGTCAAGAATCAGGATCTGACAAAATACTAAAAGAGTATAGAAAAGGTGTTACAAGACAAAAGAATGTAGAAATAACTAATTTAACTAACAAAATAGGTGTATTCAACGTAGTTCAACTAGTTATTGGTTCACCTGGAGAAACAACTGACACCATATTTGAAACAATTCAATTTTTAAAAGAAGTCAACTCATTTAATTACTCAGTAAACTATCTAATTCCTCTACCAGAGACTCCAATATGGAAGTATGTTGAAAAAAATGAACTAATTGAAGATGTAGAAAAGTATCTTGATTCTGTAGCTCAATATGGGGGAACTCCCATAGTTAATCTAACTAAAGAGTCTGATAAAGTGTGGAAAAGTTGGGATTCCATCATCCGTCGTGAATTAAAACTTCATTATTACGGAAGCGAGAATAGAACATTATTTTATTATAGTTACAAGCTTCTAAATCCCCTTGTCAAGAAGTTATATCCTCTTATACGGGTTTTTTCACCATTGATCCCATTTCGAATAAAGAAGTCCATTGCTGACTGGGTGGATCTGTAATAATGAATATGAAAGAAATACATATGATTATTAATTCTTTAAAATTTCGAAAAAAATTAATAATATTATTAATCTTCCTAACTTTTGTTTATTCTTTATTAGAAGGGGCAAGTATAGGTCTGCTGTTACCAGTACTACAGCTAGTTGCTGAAGGTGATCTCTCATTGCTAATAGAGCAAGGAGGCGTTTGGAAATATCTAGACTTAGCATACCGGACTATTGGATTCCCATTAAATTTGATAACTCTTGTTATTTCGATAATGTTTATCGTCTTATTGAGAGAAGGTCTTGGATATTTCCTTAAGATATATGCAGGTAAAATACAAGCCGACTATTCAGCACATCTAAGGAAAAAAGGGTTTAATAAGCTAATACACGCTGATATTAGTTATTTCAATGAAAAAAAGGTGGGAAATATCATCAATACTTTTACAAATCAAATGACAACAGCCGGTTCAATGATATGGGTATTCACCCAACTAATTACTACTTCTTTTCTAATGGTTATTTATATTTTTTTACTTCTTATGATGTCTTGGCAGATGACATTGCTGGCAGTAGGAGTCATTATTATCTTGTCTCTTTCAATTCAACGTCAAATTAAGTATTCAAGGAAATACGGAAAAAATCTGGTTAAATTAACTGACACCCTACATCAATTCCTATCACAAAAATTAACTGGGGCAAGGGTAGTCAAAGCCTCAACTATGGAAAACTTTGAAACAAGAAAATTTGATAATATAGTTGAGAAAATTGCTTTAAATCAATTTCTACAGGTGATAAGTCAGGGTAAAATTTACGTTATTTTTAGTGTGTTTGCTACGGTTGCAATTTTAGGTATATTTTATTTTTCTGTCGAGATTATCCAAATGTCCTTAGCTGAGCTAGCGCTTTTTTTCTTTATTATTATAAGAATGAACCCATATGCGATGAACATAAATACTCAACGACATGCTCTTGCTAATACACTTGGACCAGTTGAAAATGCTTTTCAAACACTTGATGAAATTCCAAAGTGGATGAAGATAAAAAGTGGTGAGAAAATTTTTACTGAACTAAAAGAGAGTATTCAATTGAAAAATGTTAATTTTTCATATGATAAAACCTCTGTATTAAAAAATATCAACCTTAAGATAAAAAAGGGCGAGATGGTTGCTATAGTAGGTGCTTCAGGAACAGGAAAATCTACTCTTGCAGATTTATTTTTGAGATTTTATGACCCTTCATCAGGAGATATGAAGATAGATGGCGTTGATATAAAGGATTTTGATATAGCCTCTTTACGTAGTAAAATAGGATTTGTAACACAAGATACATTTCTTTTCAATGATACAGTCGAAGCAAATATTTCATATGGCACTGCTCAACTTTCTAAGGAAGAGATAATAAAAGTAGCAAAAATTGCGAAAACGCATAACTTCATAACAAAATTGCCGAAAGGATATCAAACTATTATCGGTGAACGAGGTGTAAAACTCTCTGGGGGTCAAAGACAGCGCTTAGCATTGGCCAGAACAATGATAAAAAAACCAGAAATAATCATACTAGATGAAGCAACAAGCAACCTTGATTCAGAGTCGGAGCAATTAATCCTAGAATCAATAAAAGAAATTCGTAAAAGATGTACAATTATTGCAATAGCCCATCGATTATCAACAATAGAAAATGCTGATAGGATTATAGTTCTTGAAAGGGGAATGATAACGGAGGAGGGTAAACATGAAGATTTGTTGAAAAAAGGAAAAACTTATTCAAAGTATTATAACCTACAATTTAGTGAAAGAAATAATATTTAGCTTTAGGATCCCTTATTATGAACCAAGATAAAATACTTGTCATTGAAAAATTAAACTTATTATCATTATTTTATTCTATATTTTTTTCGACAAAATTCAAGAATATTTATTACTTTTCAAAAAATCCTTCTTCCACTTCTTATCGAATTTATAAAGTATTATTTTCGGAAAAGAAAATGATACAACTAAATTACGATAGTTTCCCCGGATCATATTACGATGTTGAGAAAGAAAGTACTTGTACAATTAACGATAAATTTTACAATGATATAAAAAAAAATAGTGGTTTCATAGATTCATTATTAAAATTTAAAAATGATCCTAGAATTGAACTTTCAATAAAGTATTTACTTCTACAAACATATTCAGTAACCAGGGCCAAGGCCTTGTTTTTTTTAAAAAAAATAATTAAGAAGAACAATTACACTATAGTTTTTTTACCCTGTGATAATGTTGATTTTAGTATCTACCTACCGAATTCTTTTATTCCAAATCGATTGAAGTATACAATCCCAACATCGTTCATAATTCTAAATAAATTAAACGAATTCATCAACCGGAAATTAATACTATATTTTGCAACTAAACAGGTTATAGGATTATTATTATATAGGGGACTTAGATTTGGAAAAAGAAAAAAGGAAAAATTCAAAATTGCATTTGATATTCTCAAGAGTGGCCTTCATTGGAATGACATGTACCATGAGACTTTCTTGTATGATGATAAACATTTGAAACCAAATAAAATTCTTCATGTGATAAGGGAAACAACAACAGACGAAGATACAATAAAATATTTTAAAAAAAAGGATTATCCCTACATTGAATTTGGAAAGGTAAAAATACCTGGTGACTATTATATAAAAAGAGTCCTAATTGGTTTTTATTTAAAAACAGTTATAACAAACGTGATAAGATTTTTAACTATCCCAAGTGTTTATTCAAAAGTCGGTATTAGAGTAGCTACGGATATCATTCAAAATGAGATTTTTTTTACTAAATATGATATAAAAGTGTTTGTTGCTAGAGATGAGTATTTTCACACACACATTTTACGATCAATAATATTAAATGAACGTGGTGGGAAGACTGTTGGATTTGACCACGGTAATGCTTGTTTGATTACACAACATAATGCCTATATTAGCTTTGATTACTATTGCGTGTGGGGCGAATTTTTTAAAAAACTACGTGAAAAGAGTTTAAGTAATACTAAAAACGTTGAAATAATTGGGCCTGGGATTTATGGATTAGACAAAACTTACAACTTTATCCAGGAAAATATAGTTCCTAAATGGTATAAGAATTTAAAAAATAAATACAAGATAATAACGGTAATTGGTACGACATTTGACCCTGATTTGTATATTACCGAAGAACACGTTCTACATTTTTACAAAACAGCATTGTCAGTACTCTCGAAATATGATGACGTGTTTATCGTGATTAAACCTAAGTCCACAGAATTTAAAAATAGAAAATTTAAAGAATTATTAAAAGATTGTAAAAGAGTCCGTGTAGAAGAAGGTAGAAATCCATTCACTTATGAACTTATCCCAATAACCGATATCTTAATATGTATAAATGCTTCTACCGTGGGTCTGGAGGCAATGGCAGCAGGAAAGAAGGTCCTATTTTATGAAGTTTCAGACTGGAAGGAACATCATATGCAGATATACGATGAACATCTAGTGAGTTTTAACTCAAACGATCTTCAAAAAAACGTATCATGGATTTTAAAAGGAAATTATTTACCCAGAAAAAAAATAGACGATATTCGCAAAAACTATAACTTAATATTCGATGGTCGGACCAATAAACGATTTAAAGATGTAATAAATAAAGCATTAGTAAGTGTCGAAAGTAGCAAGGATTTTTCATTATAAAAATAATGAAATTAGTGATATAAAGTTGTATATTAAAGTAAAGGGGATACCCGTTAGGATGAAATAGATGGTTTTATCATTTATAAGAAATTCAATCATCCACTATATTTTCCATGCCAACTGTATAATATGTGTAATCTGATTAATATAATAGATATTCTTTAGCAAAGATAAAAATGTAACAAATGACGAATATTAAATAGAGAAGATTTCAATGAAGATTCTATTAGTCAATCCCCCCCACTATTTCGATGGGAAATCCCGTCTTCCTTCATTCTTTCCTCTAGGATTAGCATATATAGCCCGATATTTAGTTAACAGAGGGCATGACGTTGAAGTATTTGACATCTGGGCGAATCAATGGGACAAAACTGTTACTCAAGAGAAAATTAAAGAATTGACATATGATGTCGTCGGTATTAGTTCTCTATCTACGCAATATGGTTATGTTAAATGGCTTATCGAAAAATTTAAGCGTCACAGAGAGATGGCTCCTATTGTTATTGGAGGTGCTTTACCTACCCTTTCTCCACAGGTAGTTCTAAACCATACTTTTGCAGATATATGCATAATAGGGGAAGGTGAGATAACATTTCCTGATTTACTAGAACATATGGGCAGTTGGAAATCCGTCAAAGGTATTGCCTACAAAGATGGAGGAGAAATAAAAACTTCATCACCACGCAACTATATACGTGACTTAGATAAAATTGAATTCCCTTTACGTGAAATATTCCCGGTTGATATTTATTTAAAATATGGATCTTTAGATGGTTACCCAGATATTAAATCTATGAATGTAATAACTGGAAGAGGGTGCCCATATAACTGTGATTTTTGTTCAAAAGTATTCCTTAGACGACGAGAGCGTTCTCCAGAAAACGTTGCAGAAGAAATAGAAATGTTAAAAGAAAAATACAATATTAAAGCGATATTTTTCAACGATGAACTTTTAGTGAGTAGCAAACCACGAATGTATCGTCTTCTAGAACACATTAAGCCTCTCAATATTCTTTGGCAGGGCCAAGCACGTGTAAACACAGTAGATTTGCCATTATTAAAGGAAATGAAAAATGCAGGATGTATAAAAATAGGTTTAGGAATTGAAAGTGGAAGTCAACGTATCTTAAATAAAATGAATAAACAGACAACTGTTGAACAGAATATAAAAGCAATTAAAGCAGTAAAAAAAGCGGGAATCGACCCTATAATTCAAAGTATATATGGATACGAAGGAGAAAACAACAACACATTAAATGAAACAATTGAATTCTTTAAAAAAGCAGATACTACACACGAAGGTTTTTTTGTATTAACACCCTTACCTGGAACTAAGCTCTATGATAGATGTATTGAAAAAGGCATAATTACTGACGAAGATGAGTACTTAACTAATTTGGAAGCAGGGTATAACCCAGATAGAAATACATTGATCAATTTAACGGAATTTAATAATGGAAAAGAGTTTTATGAAAAGAAAAAAATGCTGGAACAGCAAGTAGGATGGAATTATTTCAAACGTCATCCTCTTAACACTGTATCTGTAAGAACCCCTGGGAACAATATAATAAAAATTCCCTTGATTCTTGCACTCATGGGTCCAAATTGGTACAAATGGCTATTGAAATCGCGGGATAAACTGAGAGTTTCTGGAAAATAATGGAGGATATAATGGATAATCCTGAAGTTATCGGAATAATCACTGCTAGAAAAGGGAGTAAAGGATTAAAAGATAAGAATATTAAAATTTTACGAGGAAAACCGGTTGTCTGGCATACAATTCAGCATTCAAAAAAAAGCACATTAATTAATAGGATTGTATGCTCTACAGACAGTCCTATAGTTGAAAAAATTGCTTCATCGGAGGGGATCGAGGTCATGTCACGACCAAATTATTTGGCTCAAGATGATACCCCCATTGAAGAAGTTCTTCTAAATGTAATTTCTACTCTAAATGAAAAAGAAAAATACTCCCCTGATATCCTAGTCCTACTTTATGCAAACGTTCCAATTAGAGCTACAGAAATAATTGATACTGCAATTAAGAAGCTAATTGATAAGAAATGTGATTGTGTTTTAACGGTAACAGATGTAGGTAAGTTTCATCCAAATTGGATGATAAAAATAAAAGATGATGATAAATTAGACCTATTTTCTCCTACAGATATATATGTAAGACAAAAATTACCAGGGCTTTATATTCATGATGGAGCTGTAATAGTTATCAAATATCAGACTTTTATTCAAAAGCTGAAAAAAGATAATATTTACTCGATTTTTGGAAAGGATATAAGAGTAATTGTACAAAACCCTGGAGAAACTGTTGAAATAGACAACAAATACGATCTAATCATAGCTGAAATGCTTCTTAGGAATAAATAATATGCAAATAAAAATAGGAGATAAATTAGTGGGAAATAAAAGCCCAATTTTAATAGTTGCTGAGGCAGGGGTAAATCATAATGGAAATATCAATTTGGCAAAAAAATTGGTTGACGCTGCGGTAGAAGCTGGGGCAGATGCAGTTAAATTCCAAACTTTTAATGCTGAAAATATAGTCACAATATCAGCTGAAAAAGCCAAGTATCAAAGAGAAAGAACTGGATCTGAAAAGCCGCAATATGATATGCTTAAAAAGTTGGAATTGACCGCTGAGGAATTTATCGAATTAGCCAAGTATTCTAGAAAAAGAGGGATAATATTCCTTTCTTCTCCTTTTGATGAAAATAGTGTAGATCTCTTGGATGAAATCGGAGTGCCAGCTTTTAAAATACCGTCTGGAGAAATAACGAATTTCCCCCTGCTGAAGTATATAGCAAAAAAAGGTAAGCCAGTGATATTATCCACGGGCATGTCCACTTTAGAGGAAGTTAGAGAAGCACTGAAAGTGATAAAAAACAACGGGTCAAATGATGTTATTCTGCTCCATTGTGTGACCGGTTATCCCTCCAAGGTTAAAGATATGAACTTGCGGGTCATGGAAACCCTAAAAACCACCTTTGGCTTACCTATAGGGCTATCTGACCATACACTTGGCACAACTATACCCACAGCTTCGGTCGCGCTAGGTGCAGTTTTGTTAGAGAAACATTTCACCTTAGACAAAAACTTTATAGGACCAGATCATAAGGCTTCATTGGATCCAAAAGAACTATCGGGAATGGTCCTCGCCATTAGAGATGTGGAAACCGCTTTAGGAAATGGTATTAAAAAGATAACCCAGGAGGAAGAAGAAATAAAGGCAGTCTTAAGAAAAAGCATAGTTGCGAAAGTAGATATCACGAAAGGTGCGATAATTCAGGAAGATATGCTAATTATTAAAAGACCTGCTTCTGGATTAGAACCAAAATTTATTGCGATCATTGTTGGGAGAAAAACAACACATAACATTCGGAAAGACGAACCTATAAGTTGGGAAGCCATAGGAGAAAAATCATGAAAAATAGAAGCATTCCTGAAGTATCAGACGGAAAATAAAAAATATCCTCATCCCAGAAGCCCTGCGGGAATCAAAATTTGGGCCAAACAGAGGGGGGATGAAATTTGTGTAGAGTATGCGGAAGCGTTTATATTGGTTAGAGAGGTTAGATAATTGGTTAGAAAAATATGTGCAGTAACTGGTACAAGGGCCGAATATGGATTATTAAAACCTATTTTATTAGCGATTGAGCAACATCCAGAGTTGGAGTTCTCTTTAGTTCCATGTGGAATGCATCTCTCTAAAGAGTTCGGATATACAATAAAAGAAATTCAAAAAGACTTTAAAATTGATGCTACGGTGGATATGCTGTTAAGTAGCGATACGGGCAGTGCTATGGCCAAATCTGTAGGGATCGGAACAATTGGTTTTTCTCATGTATATGAAGCAATTAAACCTGATCTTGTCTTGGTCATCGGCGACCGCCTGGAACCTTTTGCTGCCGCAATTGCCGCTGTGTATATGAATATTCCGATAGCTCATGTTCATGGGGGGGAAATTTCCGCAGGTGTAGATGAGCCTGTTAGACATGCCATCACCAAATTAGCACATATCCATTTCGCCTCTACCGAGGAAAGTGCGGAAAGGATAATCAAGATGGGTGAAGAACCTTGGCGGGTCTTTATCTCCGGAGCCCCGGGTCTTGATACTATTTTAAACAAAAATTTAATAAAACCTGAGAAAATTTTAAAGCGATACGGCTTAGATTCAAAAAAACCTATAATACTGCTAATCCAGCATCCAGTGACCACCGAAGTTGATGAATCGGAGTTACAGATGAGGGAAACCTTAGAAGGCATTGTTGAACTCGAACATCAAACCGTTATTTTATATCCAAACGCAGATGCTGGCGGTCGTAAAATGATAGAGATACTAAAAAAATACATTGATAAATATCCTTTTATAAGAGCCTACAAAAGTATTCCGCATATAGAATATCTAAGCCTGATAAAAATTGCAAGTGTCATGGTGGGCAACTCAAGTAGTGGGATTATCGAAACTCCCCCTTTTCACCTTCCCGTTGTTAATATTGGTACGAGGCAAGAGGGAAGGCAAAGAGTTGAAAATATTTTAAATGTGGGATATAAAAAAGATGAAATTATCAAGGCTGTAAAGAAAGCCCTTTACGACGAGGATTTTAAAATAAGAGTTAAAAAGTGTAAAAACCCTTATGGAAGCGGCAAAGCTGGACAGAGGGTTGTAGATATTTTGAGTAATATAAAAATTGATAAAAAACTGATACAAAAAAAGATGGCTTATTGAATGAACGACCGATTTAAAAAATGGGAACATCCAGAAATCAAAGAAGGAGTACTTACCAGGTACAATTGGATCGTACAACACGTAGATAATCTTAAATTAGGTTACAAAAGTGACATAGGAGCTTTTACATATATCAACGCGAAGAACGGTGTTTCAATTGAAGATTACGTGCAGATAGGTTCCCACTGCTCCATTTATTCTATCTCCACTATAGATGGGAAAGAAGGACCTGTAGTACTTCAAAAGAACTGTCGGATAGGTGGGCATAGTGTTATAATGCCAGGGGTGACGGTGGGCAAGAATTCCATTATTGGAGCATGTAGTCTTGTTGATAAGGATATTCCCCCCGATGTAGTTGGGTTTGGTATACCTGTGAAAGTAATAAAGAAATTAGAATAAAATTTAGCTGGAGTTCTGATGACTAAGTGGAAAATTCCGTTATTCAAGATACATTGGAATAAAGATGATGTCAATTCTGTTGCCACTATAATTAAAAAAGGCATGTATTGGGCTACAGGGCCAGAAATAATAGAGTTTGAAAATAAAATTTCGAATTATATAGGTCGTAAATACTCGGTCACATTTAATTCAGGAACCTCCGCTTTACATGCATCCCTATTATCCCATAAAATCGAACGAGGAAATGAGATTATAGTTCCATCTTTTTCTTTTATATCCACGGCAAATGCACCTTTATTTGTCGGAGCAAAGCCGATATTCGCGGATATTGAAGAACAAACATTTGGGCTCGATCCAGAAGATGTAAAAGAAAAGATAAATAACCGAACTAAAGCCATTATTCCTGTTCATTATGGTGGTTCTCCATGCTTAATAAGGGAATTAAAAGAGATAGCTGAAGATTACAACTTAATCCTTATAGAGGATTGCGCTGAAGCTTTTGGTGCAAAAATTAAGAATATGCAAGTAGGTACTTTCGGTGATTCTTCAATGTTTAGTTTTTGTGCAAATAAAGTAATTTCAACTGGTGAGGGAGGAGCCATAACAACTGATTCAAAAAAAACGTACGAAAAACTTAAACTCCTAAGGTCCCATGGGAGAGATGAAAATTCTAACTATTTTTCATCAACTAAGCAAATGGATTACGTTTCATTAGGATTTAATTACAGACTATCAAACATTACAGCTTCATTGGGAATAAGCCAGATAAATAAAGTAGATGAAATTATAGAAATGCGCAGAAAAAGGGCAGCATATATGACATCAAAAATGCATGAAATAAAGGAGGTAATTACGCCAATTTCACTGGATGCATATTTTAATGTTTACCAGCTATATAGCATAAGAGTAAATGCTAAATTAAGGGATAAGTTATCCAAGTATCTAGCGGAAGCAGGGATAATGACGAAGGTATATTTTTCACCGATTCATAAAACCAGATTTTATTTAAAAAATTCAGAGACTACCCTGAACTTACCAATTACTGACAAAATTTCAGATGAAATACTAAGCCTGCCGATCTATCCGGACATAAAAAATACGGAAATAACTTATATCTGTAATAAAATAAACTCTTTTTTCAAAGCTGATTAGAATGAATGAAATAAAAAAAAGTTTTCAAAATAAGATAGTATTAATCACTGGTGGAACTGGGTCCATTGGTAAAGAGATAGTAAAGGAAATGTTAAAATATGAACCTAAATTAGTTAGAATATTAAGTAACGATGAAGCCAGCCTTTTTGATTTGCAACAAGAGCTAGAGAAATTTAAAAATGTGCGGTATCTCATAGGCGATATTCGACAAAAAAATAGATTAAACGTAGCCATGGAAGGTGTAGATTATGTTTTTCATGCAGCAGCTCTTAAGCATGTCCCTCTATGTGAATACAACCCATTTGAGGCGGTAAATACAAACGTTTTAGGATCACAAAATGTTGTTGAGGCTGCAATGGAAAATAATGTTAAAAAATGCATCTGCATTAGCACTGATAAAGCTGTTACTCCTACAAGTGTTCTAGGTGCAACTAAACTCCTTGCTGAAAGGCTGTTTATCGTGGCGAACTATTACAAAGGATGGAAGGATACAACTTTTTCTGTAATAAGGTTTGGAAATGTATTGAATTCAAGAGGATCAATTATCCCGGTAATAAAAAGACAAATTGAAAATGGGGGACCTATTACAATTACACAACCAGAAATGACGCGATTCGTAATGACTATGCCCCAAGCTACTAATCTTGTATTCAAAGCTGCTGTTAAGTCAATTGGTGGAGAAATTTTTGTGTTTAAAATGTTGGCATTGAAAATAATGGATCTTATTGATGTAATGATTGAAGAACTAGCTCCTAAATACGGTTATGATCCTGAAAAAATGGAGAAGAAGATAGTGGGAACACGATTAGGTGAGAAATCTGATGAAGAGTTAATTATAAAAAATGAATTAGAATGGTTATACGAAGACAATAAAATGTTTGTGATTTTAATGCCAGTAGAACGTCCCGATGACATATTTAGACCAGAAATTAAAGGAATGAAAAAAGCTAAAACCTTAGGAGACTCCGATGATTTAAATCGATATTCGTCAAATAATGCTAAATTACTAAATAAAAAAGAAATTCGCGAGTTATTACATTCAATCAAAGTTTTTTAAATTAAAAATTGTATTTTAATTACTAAAATAAATGATAGAAAACATAAAAAGTTATTAGCTATTAAATTAAAACTAGAAGTTATGAAATGCTTAGTTACAGGCGGTGCGGGATTTATTGGAAGCCATCTTGTAGAACGCTTGTTAAATGATGGTCATACAGTAATTGTTTTAGATAATTTTTCAACAGGAAGCAGAGAAAATCTTAATCAGATTGAACCTAAATCGGATTTGGATATATTCAAAGTAGATATAAGTAATTATAACTTGATTGAATCCTATTTTATTGATGTTGATTGGGTTTTTCATCTGGCTGGTCTTGCAGATGTTGTACCATCAATACAAATTCCTTTGAGATATCATAGTTCCAATGTTGATGGAACAATCAGCGTACTTGAAGCTTCGCGATCAGCGGGGATAAAAAAATTGATTTACACAGCATCCTCCTCCTGCTACGGGATGCCAGAAATGTATCCAACACCGGAAACAGCCGATATAAGCCCCCAATATCCCTATGCTTTAACAAAATATATTGGAGAGCAATACGTAGTTCATTGGAATAAAATTTATAATATTCCAATTACATCTCTTCGCCTCTTTAATGTTTTTGGACCCAGATCACGAACATCCGGAGCTTACGGTGCCGTTTTTGGCGTATTTTTATCTCAAAAAATCCATAACAAACCATTTACTGTAGTTGGAAATGGAAACCAAACAAGGGATTTTATATTTGTAACAGATGTGGTAAATGCTCTTATAAAAACTGCCGAATCAGATACAGAGAACGAAATATTTAATGTGGGTAGTGGCAACCCCCACAGCATAAATAATTTAGTTGAATTGATAGGTGGTGATGTTGTTTATATACCAAAACGTCCAGGTGAGCCAGACTGTACACATGCAGATATAACAAAAATAAAAAAAACTATTGGTTGGGAACCGAAAGTAACCTTTAAAGATGGTGTTAAAATAATGCTGAATAACATTGAATACTGGAAAGACGGACCAGTTTGGAACAAAGATACTATAGGAGAAGCAACAAAAGAATGGTTCGATTATTTGTCAAAAGGTGAAAAACGTGAAGATTGACAAAGTTTTAGAACTTGATGAACTAGTAGAAATAATTTCTAAAGCGAAATCTACAAATAAGATAGTTGTTCACTGCCATGGAGTTTTTGACTTAATACATATAGGGCATATTCGACATTTTGAAGAAGCTAAAAAACTTGGAGATATGTTAATCGTTACTATAACTCCTGATAAATATGTTAATAAAGGCCCACATAGGCCTGCTTTTACTGAGAAACTTAGGGCAGAGGTTATAGCGTCTGTTGATTGTGTGAATTATGTTGCCATTAACAATTGGCCTACTGCAGTTAAAACAATTGAGTTTTTAAGGCCGAGTATTTATGCCAAAGGTATAGAATACAACGATGCAGAGAAAGATTATTCAAAAGGTATTGTATCCGAAGAAAGGGCTATTAAAAAGATCGGAGGCGAATTAAAGTTTACTGATAATATAACTTTCAGCTCATCAAACCTTATTAATAAATATCTAGACGTTTTATCGAGAGATGTGAAAGAATATTTAACTAAATTTTCTAAAACAACAACATCAGAAGACTTAATCGATTATTTAGAAAGAATCAAGAATATGAAGATTTTGGTTATTGGCGAAGCCATCATTGATGAATATCAATTTGGCCAATCTATTGGAAAAGCTGCCAAAGAATCAATTATAGCTTTGAAATATTTGAAGACTGAAAAATTTGCAGGTGGTACTCTTGCAATCGGAAATCATCTTTCTAATTTTTGCGATAATGTTCACCTTTTCACTTTACTGGGAGACATAGATTCTCAAGAAGATTTTATATCGAAAAATCTAAGTAAAAAAGTTAAAACGCTATTCCACTATAAAAAAGATTCACCTACTATTGTAAAACGAAGATTTATTGAAGAATTCCCACTTAGAAAACTTTTAGAATTTTATATATTTAATGATATGGAAGTTGATAAAGAACAAACTCTCGAGATGAAAAAGCATCTCCTAGATATACTACCTAAGTATGATCTAGTTATTGTAGCTGATTTTGGACATGGAATGCTCAATAAGGAATTAATAAATGTGATTGTGGACAAATCAAAGTTTCTTGCGGTGACGACTCAGACGAATGCAAGTAATATGGGATACAATGTAATTTCGAAATACCGCCATGTAGATTACATCTGTACCGACGAACGGGAACTCCGCTTGGAGTGTCAGGATAAAAATACTGAATTAATTAAGTTAATACCTGGACTATCTAAGAAAATTGATTGTAAGAATATTATAGCTACTCACGGGAACAGAGGTTGTATAACTTTCTCTTCAGGAAATTCACATTTTATTCCTGCATTTACTGAATCAGTTATTGATACTATGGGCGCTGGTGACGCTTTCCTCTCATTGACAGCACCACTCGTTGCATTAGATGTTCAGATGGAAACAGTAGGTTTTATCGGAAATGCTGTTGGATCAATGTATGTCAAGGTTATTGGAAATAAGGACCCAATAGATAAGGTTTCTCTTTACAAGTATGTATCTTCTCTTCTAAGGTGAGGTGATAAAGTGGGCTATGAAACAAGATATTTAAAAAGACTAGGGGAGCTTTTTAATGAAGTTGAAATTAAAGGAGTTAATGGCAGATCTTGGTCTATAGAAGATGCTTTCTCTAATATTCTCAAGATTATAAAAAATTTGAAGGATTCTTCTAATAAACTCATCTTTATTGGAAATGGCGGTAGCGCTGCAATAGCAAGTCATCAATCAATAGATTATTGGAAAAACGGTAATATACCTGCAATTTCTTTCAATGATCCCAGTCTACTTACCTGCTTAAGTAATGATTATGGTTACGAATTTGTATTTGAAAAACCTATAAATATGTTTGGAAAAAAAGGTGATGTATTAATTGCCATAAGTAGCTCGGGAGAATCTGAAAATATATTGACAGCAGTTGAATCTGCTAAAAAAAAAGGAATCATTGTTATAACATTGTCAGGTTTTTCAAAGTCTAATCCGTTACGAAATTATGGGGATTTAAACTTTTTTGTACCTTCTAAAGTTTATGGATTTGTTGAGATTACTCATCTAGCAATCTGCCATGCAATTTTAGATTCACATATGACCACACAGATATAATCGGAGGTATAAATTTAGATGGATAAATTTAGGATAGATGGTCACAAATTAATGTACCATACCCCCCGAGTTAACGATTGGTTAAAAGGAAAGCTAACATACCCCATTTATGCAGAAATATCTCCCTCTGGTACATGCAACCATCGATGTGTATATTGTGCTCTAGACTTCATGAATTACAAACCTAGGTTCTTAAATACCGAATTATTTAAAAAAAGACTATCGGAAATGGGGACTCTAGGACTAAAAAGTGTAATGTATGCAGGCGAGGGTGAACCACTGTTACATAAAGATATTGGGGATCTAATTCTTCACACAAAAAAAGTAGGCATAGATGTAGGCATTACAACAAATGGGGTATTATTAGATGAAAGTGTTGTAGATAAAGCTCTTGAAAGTATAACCTGGATAAAGGTAAGCATAAGTGGAGCAACCAACGAGACATATAAAAGGATACATCGAACAAATCCAGAGGATTTGAATCGAGTGATGAAGAATATTCGTTATGCTGTAAAGTTAAAAAATGATAATAATTACAAGACAACACTTGGCATACAGATCCTATTATTACCTGAAAATTTGGAAGAAATACCTCTATTAGCTGAAAAGGCTAAAGAAATAGGAGTAGATTATTTAGTTGTAAAACCATATTCACAACACCCCCTCAGCAAAACAAAAGTGTATGAAAACATAGAATATCAGGATATGCCCTGGCCAATTAAAGATGGGTATAATTTTTTACAGGCCGTGCTTGAAGATTTTAATGATAAAAATTTCAATGTGATATTTCGTGCACATACGATGGAGAAGTGGGACAAAAGGAAACGTAATTACAAGACTTGTCAAGCCCTCCCCTTCTGGTCTTATATCGATGCAGGGGGAGATATATGGGGATGCAGTTGTTACCTCACTGACAAAAGATTCTATTATGGCAATATTTATAAAAATACATTTAAGGATATATGGAAAGGTGAACAAAGAAGAAAATCACTACAATGGGTAGATTCTAAACTAGATACTTCCAAATGTAGGGTGAATTGCAGAATGGATGAAATTAATGAGTACCTCTCGGAACTAAAAAACCCTCCTGATCATGTGAATTTCATTTAAAATATGGAAAAACGTAATGGCAAATAAAAGTAGAAAAAAGATGGAATTAAAAGAAATTGCTAAAAAAATTAGAAAAAAAACATTTCTAATGTGTAATAACGCTGGTAGTGGACATATAGCTCCCTCTTTTTCAAGTGTTGATATTTTAGTCGCATTATATTTTAAAATATTGAGACTAAATGCCGACAATTTAAATCATTATGCCCGGGACATATTTATCTTAAGTAAAGGTCATGCTAGTGCTGCACTATATGCAATTCTTGAAGAAAAAGGGATTCTAAAGAAGGGTATACTAGAAACATTTTGTCAAAAAGGTAGCACTTTGGGAGCTCATCCTGAAGCTCATTTGATTCCGGGTATAGAACTTTCTACAGGTTCATTAGGACACGGATTATCTTTTGGTACAGGTATTGCACTTGCAGATAAAATTGATAAGAAAAATCGAAAGGTAATTGTACTACTCAGCGATGGTGAATGCCAGGAAGGATCAACCTGGGAAGGCGCAATGTTTGCATCCCATCATAAATTAGACTCATTAGTTGCAATAATTGATTATAATAAACTTCAATCACTAGGGAAAACAGACGATATCCTTTCATTAAAACCATTCAAAGATAAATGGGAATCATTTGGATGGAGTGTAAAAGAGATTGATGGCCATAACATAGAACAGATAGTGGATACACTAAATTATCTTCCATTTAAAAAAAATATGCCCAATGTTGTAATTGCACATACGATTAAAGGAAAAGGTATTAAATTTATGGAGAATGCTCCACTTTGGCATTATCGTATCCCAAGTACTACAGAAGAACGAAAAATTATCTGCAAAGAATTAGGGATAGACTTGAGTGAATTTAAAAAGTGAACAAAGATGAGAAATGCGTACGTGGATACTATATACAACTTAGCGAAGAATAACCGCCAGATTATGTCCTTAAATGCAGACATAGGTGCAATTGTTTTTGATAAATTTCGAGAGGATTTTCCTGATCAATTTATAAATACCGGGGTTGCTGAATCCAATATGATTAGTGTAGCTGCGGGATTAGCTCATTGTGGAAAAATTCCATTTACTTATACAATAATACCTTTTATTACAATGCGAACCTATGAACAAATAAAAAATGATGTATGTTTACAGAATACAAATGTAAAAATCGTTGGAGTTGGAGCAGGACTTGTTTATAGCACTCTAGGACCAACTCATCATGCTCTCGAAGATATTGCAATAATGAAAGTCTTACCAAACATGAAAATCATTTCTCCCGCTGATCCAATAGAAGCTAAAAAGGCGACATTAGAAATAGCTGAAATTAAAGGACCCGTATATCTTAGGTTAGGTACAGCGGGAGAGCCGACGATATATGAAAACGATTACGAATTTATTATGGATAGAGGCATTGAACTAAAAACTGGAGAAGATGCTACGATTATAACTACTGGCTCAATTACTCATGACGTTTTAATCGCTGCCAAGGAGTTAGAGCAAGATAACATTTCAGTTAGGGTAATTAATATTAATACAATCAAACCTATAGATAAAAAGATTATTCTTAAGGCTGCTAGAGAAACCGGAACGATCCTAACTGTTGAAGAACATTATATAGAAGGTGGTTTTGGCAGTAGCGTGGCAAGTGTTATTCTAGAAGAAAATATGAGTCAAATTAAATTTAAACGTTTAGGAATCCAGGACTATTTTTGCTCATTTTATGGCAATCATGAAGAATTAAAAAGTCATTATGGAATTGGTAAATATGATATTATAAGAGAGGTAAAAAATCTTTACAAATCATGAGGTGTTTGAAAATAGTGAAGAAAATATTGCTATTAGGAAATACGGGTAAAATGGGCGTTGCTCTGAAAGATATTTTTGATGGAGACTACAAAATAATAGGCAAAAATAGCAGTGATTTTAATGCTACAAGATTTATAGAAGTTCAGGAATTAATAGAAGAGAATACACCAGACATAGTTATGAATACTGTTGCATATTTGGGAATAGATCCATCTGAAAAAGATCCTGAAAATGCTTTTAGACTAAACTCACTCTATCCAAAATTGTTAGCTGAACTCTCAATTAGAAAAGATTTTATACTGGTCCATTTTAGTACTGATGCTGTTTTTAATGATAAAAAAAGAGATTTTTATGTTGAAAACGATGCTCCCCACCCCCTTAATATTTATGGAATGACAAAATATGGGGGAGATTGTTTTATCCAAGCAATTGCAAACAGATATTACATAATTAGACTTTCAATTCTTTTTGGGATGACTACTAAAATTACACAGTTTGTAGAGAAAATGCTTCAGAAAGTTGAAGAGGGACAAGAAACATTAAAAATTTCTAATGACATTATTTGCTCACCAACTTATAATAAGGATGTGGCACTTGAAGTGAGAAGCATATTGGAGGAAACACGCCCATTTGGTTTATATCACGTAGCTAATGAGGGAAAAGCCTCTTTATACGATCTAATGTCAGAAATAATTAAAAATTTAAATCATAACATTCAAGTAGAAAAGGCATCTTATACCGACTTTCCTTTTCTGGGGCAAAAAAATACTTATACACCAATTAAATCAGAAAAAATAGATTCATTAAGACCTTGGAAAGATGCTGTTAAAGAATACTGCAATAAAATAAAATGAGAAATTATAAGGAAGATTCCAATGGCAGATAAATATTTGATGGATGGACATAAACTTAATTGGCATCAAGATAGGATAAATGATTGGTTAAATGGAGAAAGGATACCCCCTATCCACATTGATGTTGGTCTAAGTAAAGGGTGTAATATTAGGTGTGAGTATTGTTTTGGAGTTTTACAAGGAAATTTCTACAAGAAGGGAGCCGATATCTTTTTTCCCCGGGAAGCCCTATTACGATATGTAAGAGAAGCAGGAGAAATTGGCGTTAGGTCTATGGCATTTATTGGGGAGGCTGAACCACTTTTAAATCCCCACATTTATGAAGCTATTCTAGAAGGGAAAAAAGCGGGTGTTGATATTGCACTGGGGACTAATGGAATACTGTTTGATACAGGAAAAAGAGGTGAAGATGCATTAAAACATTTAAGCTGGATAAGATTTAACATAAGTGCCGCATCTGATGAAGCATACAGAAGGATCCATGGCAGTAAAGACTTTTCAACCGCAATTGAAAAAATAAAACATTGTGTTGAAACAAAGAAAAGGAAAAATTTAGGTGTAACTATAGGTCTGCAGATGGTTTTAACCCCAAATAATGTTGACCAGGCAATTCCTTTGGCTAAACTTGGTAGAGAATTAGGCGTGGATTATTTTGTTATAAAACAGTGCAGCGATACAGTTGTAAATGCCCTAGGTGTGTTTAACAGACTTAAAGAGTATGACAACTTTTCTGATATTCTCAAGGAAGCTGAGGGTATGAGTAATGAACATTATAATGTGATAGCAAAGTGGAAAAAGATTACAAACAAAGGTATTAGAAATTACGACCAATGCCTTGGAGTACCATTCTTACTGTATTCTAGTGGTGATGGAAAATTATATCCTTGTGGAGCATTTTTTGACTATAAAGAAGAGGAATTTAGAATGGGTAATCTAGTAAAACAATCTTTTAAGGAGATAATTGAAAGTGAACGGTATTGGGATGTAGTAAATAAGGTTAAAAAAATAAATGTGCATAAAAAATGCTATTCAAACTGCAGAACTCATGCTGTAAATGATTTTTTATGGCAATTAAAACACCCCCCAGAGCATGTCAATTTTGTATAATAATTCCTCACGGACATGAATATTGATTATGAATCAATAAAAAAATAGTTTAATCTAAAAAAAAAAATTGAACCTATTAAGAGAAGTAAGTAGGAGGAAAAAAATGAAAATTTTTATTGATAGCGCAAATATTGACGAAATTAGAAAAGCAAATGATTGGGGGATTATTGATGGAGTAACAACTAATCCATCTCTTGTTGTAAAGGAGAAAAAACAATTTAAAGAACTTGTCCAAGAAATTTTAGGAATAATTGACGGACCAATTAGTGTGGAAGTAATTAGTACAAATGCTGAAGGAATGATTAAAGAAGCAGTTGAATTATCAGAATTGTCACAGAATATTGTCATAAAAATACCGATGATTCCCGAGGGTTTAAAAGCTTTAAAATCATTAAATACAACGGATGTAAAAACAAATGTAACTTTAGTATTTTCAATTAATCAAGCAATATTAGCGGCTAAAGCTAAAGCTACGTATGTGAGTCCTTTTATAGGTAGATTAGATGACCTTGGAAATAATGGAATGCAGGTTGTACAAGATATAATGAAGATTTTTTCGATATACGAATTTAAAAGTAAAATAATAGTGGCAAGCGTTAGAAGTCCATTACAAGTGATAGAGGCAGCTAAGGTTGGTGCACACGTTTCAACTATCCCCTTTAAGGTAATAGAAATGATGTTTAAACATCCATTAACGGATATAGGATTGAATAGATTCCTTGAAGATTGGAAATCAAAAAATTCGAAATAACGGATTGTCCAATGAATCGAGCAGTATTTTTAGATAGGGATGGTGTTATAACTCAAGATCCTCCTCATTATGCACATAGAATTGATCAACTCAAACTAATACCGCGAACCATTGAAGCTATTAAATTATTAAATAAAAATAAATTCAAAGTTATAGTAGTTTCAAACCAATCAGGTGTAGGTAGAGGATATTTTAAGGAAAATAACGTTGACTTATTTAATCGTGCTCTGGAAGAAAAATTATATAAATACAATAGTTTTATTGATGCTATATATTATTGCCCTCATCATCCCAAAGCTAAAATTGGTACCTATAGGGTTGAGTGCGATTGTAGAAAGCCTAAACCAGGAATGCTATTAAAGGGAGCTAATGATTACAATATCAACTTGAAAAAATCATTTATGATAGGGGATAAATGGAGTGATATATTAGCGGGTCAAGCAGTTGGTTGTAAAACAATTTTAGTACTAACCGGACATGGGAATGATCAACTACAAACAAAAAAATTAAAAGTTGATTTTATTTCAAAAAGATTGTACGAGAGTGTAGTAGATATTATTATCAATAAGGATTATTCATAATTAGATTTGCTCGCATTAATTACATTTTGTGAATTATCGATATCTCTGATACAGATTACTATATCTCTCGCTACCCTCAAATTTTTTTAGTTGTTCGAAAAAAAAACAGTTCATAGTCTCTACATTTAACTAGGAAGTGTATTTGGATTTTTATATATTATTGATACTGTTTAAATCTTGGAAATCCTTTAACGATCGTGCCTCTCAAATGGTCCGAAACAAAGTGAGGGAGCTGTTGGTACACTACTACCATTGCCAATTATGAAAACTTAAATTATTTTCCTACAAATTTTAGTGGGCAACATTAATCCTAGATTAATAACTCCTGATTTTGCCGTAGAAATTTAGTACCGGTGCGAGCAGGAGAGCCATAACCCCAATAATGTGGTTTATACAAAGAGCGAAACTTGTTTTGAAGCTCTTCATCTTCCTTTGCTGTTTTAAATTTTCCATCTAAACGTTGATTCATTTCTTTAGCTAAGTCAAGTATCTCATCAGCGGTATTTTCAACCAATACAACACCTGCTTCTGCGAAATCCTGAGAGCGTTGGAATGTACCTAGTTTAGATTCCATGATTTCACGAAAAGTCAAAAATCTATTATCTTTTATAGACCATACTTTTTTAGGAATAAATAAATCGCCCTTTCTAAGAGGGGTATGCTGGAAGGTAGCAGTAAAATTGACTTCTGCAACAGGAACGTGAAAAATTGTAGGTAGCGACCATATGCCTGCCGTGTCTCCAAGGGAAAACTTGCATTTAGCATGTAAGTAGATATCTCCGAAATCGGACCTATATTTGGTTGCATAATCAATGATTTGCGGATTGTTTAAGTCCGGTAGTTTTTTGTTTACTACTTTACCAATCCTAATTGCATAGCCCCCTTGGGAGGTGATATATTCAGCAGCTTTCAAATAATTCTCAATATCCGAATCTCTATAATCATGATAACGCCATTTTTCTCTATCGGAAGAACTATGCTCTTTTTCCAAATACGCAGAATCGCGTGAATGAAAACATACAAACCAAGAATTATCATTAATACCCATTTTTTTTAACAGTTTTTTACCTTTTTTTTCTTCAGAAGCGGTAAAGTATAGATTTGGCTCGGTATTGTTAAATTCGTAATATTCATTTGTCATACATGGAAGGGGTTCATAAAAAGGCGACTTATTTAGAGGAGAACTATTTAATATCCTATGAACATGATCATTTTGTATTATGGGGAGTTTTCGCTTGAACATTGTTAATAGCTGTTGATTAACAGGCTTGCCAGATACCCCTAAATAGAAAATCCCTTCTTTTTCCCTTCTTTTTAATTGAAGTCGCCTTAAAAATAAATCCGTATTGCTGGCTAAGTGACCTATTCTTGTATGGATAATCGGAAGTAGCTTTACAAATTTAAAAGGTTTAACTATATAGAGGAAAA
>CAYZUE010000008.1:0-25226 GCA_964481825.1 Candidatus Hydrothermarchaeota archaeon
TTGTCCAGTTATAGGAGCGCAAAGCATTGAATATTGATGAATCTTCATCATTGCTTCAATTATTGTTTTGTTACAAGCCGCGTAACCTATGCGTAACCCAGTCATAGCATATGATTTTGAGAATCCATTTAAAAGAACAGTCCGGTCTTTCATACCATTTAAAGATGCAAATGACACATGTTTAGTATTATAGGTGAGTTTATCATACACTTCGTCACTTATAACTATTAAATCGTGATTATTTGCAACATCTGCAATCTCTTCAAGATTTTTTTTCCTCATTATAGCGCCTGTTGGATTATTCGGATAATTCAGGATTAATACTTTAGTTTTGTCTGTAATTTTTTTCTCGATTTTTTCAGGCAATACCTTGAACTCATCTTCAACATCGGTATTTACTATTTTAGGGATTCCTCCTGTGAATATAGTACAAGGTTTATAGGATACATAGCTAGGTTCATGAAGGATAACTTCTTCACCAGGATTTATTAGGGCTCTAAGTGCTAGGTCAAAACCTTCACTTACTCCAACGGTTACTAATATTTCGTCGTTTGGATCATATTGAAGAGAGTAATCCGTATTAAGTTTCTTAGAAATCTGTTGTCGAAGTTCTAAGATACCATAATTTGAAGTGTACATTGTGTATCCTTGTTCTAAGGAATACATGCATGCTTCCCTGATGTGCCAAGGAGTTACAAAATCCGGCTCTCCTACTCCTAAGGAAATTACATCTTCGATACCCATTACAAGTTCAAAGAACTTCCTAATGCCTGATGGAGGAACACCTCTGGCCCTTTCTGATATTTTCCTTTTCATACGGCTATGGGCTTATTGCCAACCTTTTATTTGCTTCTTCACCAAAAAGAACATCTCCATCTTCTTTGTAACGCTTCAACATAAAGTGGGTATTTGTTCCAGTTACTTGATCTAAAGGAGCTAATTTATCAGATACAAAGAAAGCAACTTCCTTATAGTCTTTACCCCTAACAAGAACTGAGAGATCATATTTACCTGAAATTAAGTAAAGTGTTCTTACTTCAGGGAAGCGCATTATCCGCTCTGCTACTGCATCATATCCTCTATCACGCTCAGGAACCACATTTACATCTATCATCGCATAAACTTCTTTTTTACCTGCCAATTCCCAATTTATTACGGTTTTATATTTTCTGATGACTTGTTTTTTTTCCATCTCCTCTATCTTATTCTTGATGGCTTCTTCAGGTTGGTTGGTTATGGAGGAGATTTCTTTTGCCGATAATCTAGCATCTTTCTCAAGGATTCTAAGGATTTTTTTCATAACTATCACCTAGTGGAGGTTCATTCTATGAATTTAAAAGTTTTTGCATGTTAGAAACTTTGATATTATACAAGCCTGTTCTTCGAAGGATGGTACGAGTGAAGTAAAGACTTTGATATGAGTATCGTTGCATAAGAATAGGTACACAGCGCCCTACAGTCTCCTCTAGAGGTTGTATAATACATTCGATGAAATGAGGAAAACCCGGGGGCTGAACAGTGGGCTGTCAATAAAACCTTTCTCTACAGTAAGAGGGTCCCCTCGTTAGCGTTAGACTAATGTCAGAGCTGTGATCGTGGGTGTTAGAGAGTAGGATACATGACAGCCCCATTCTATGGATAATATACATTGTGGTTAATTGTTCTCAGATGTATTGAAGAATAAGGGGTCAAGTACTGAAATTGATTTAATTGTTATTACATAATTACAAGAAGAAAAGATTAGGAGTTATTATAATTCTAGTCGCGGAATAATAAAGAAGGCTAAAATGGTTTCAGAAAAAGGTGAGTAACTAAATTTGTAATAGGTTTATACTCAGAGTTAATAAATGTCCAGAGAGGGGGACGTTATAATTATAAAGGGTAAAAATGACAATATGAAAACTGACCAAGTTAATACTAAAATTGAAAAAGTAACTGTAAGGCTTAGATATGAATTTAACGAAATTTGAATTTTTAATTGAAGAAATCAAAGAGCTTATAGATTACTCTCAAGTATATCCTATAATTGTTGAGGGTCCTAAAGATGAAATAGCTCTACGATGCTTAGGATTAGAGGGAAAGTTCTTCAAAATTTCCACCGCACCATTCTACGAAGTGGTTGAAAAAATAGTTGATAAATACTCAGATGTAATACTCTTTACGGACATTGATAAAGAAGGGCAAAAATTCGCCAATAAACTTAACAATTATTTTTCACAGAAGGGTGTTAGAGTTATTGATAAATATAGGTTCAGCATCATGAGCCTACTTGACGTTCACCAGGTTGAGAGTGTGGCCAAGCGCCTTCAAATCATTGAGAGGCAAGTTTATAGATACTAAGGAGGTATTTTATGATAAGAGTAGCGATTAATGGTTTTGGTCGGATAGGAAGAAATGTTTTCAGAGCGGGGATAGATGAAAAGAATATTGAGTTTGTTGCTTTGAATGATCTAATGGATCCAAATACTCTAGGACATTTGCTAAAATATGATTCAATTCATGGGAGATTTAGTGGAAACGTAAAAGAAAAAAACGGAAATCTTGAGATTAATGGAAAGATATTGGAAGTTTATGATAAAAGAGATCCTGCTGAACTACCTTGGGATGAATTAGATATTGACATCGTTGTGGAATCTACTGGATTTTTCACTCATCGGGCTGGGGCAAAAAAACATCTTGACGCTGGAGCAGATAAGGTAGTTATTTCAGCACCAGCGGTGGACCCAGATATCACAATCGTAATGGGAGTAAATCATAAAGATTACAAATCGAATTATTCCATCATTTCTAATGCTAGCTGTACAACGAATTGTTTAGCACCAGTAGCTAAAGTTCTAGATCAAAAATTTGGAATTAATCAAGGATTTTTAAGTACATGTCACTCTTATACAAGTTCTCAACGAATATTAGATTTACCTCATCGTGATTTGAGACGATCTAGAGCTGCGGCACTATCTATTATTCCAACTACAACCGGAGCTGCAAAGGCAATAGGAATTGTTTTGCCAAATCTCAATGGGAAGTTGGATGGTATGTCTCTCCGAGTACCCACCCCCAATGGATCAATAAATGATTTAGTCGCTGAACTTCGTGAAGATACGACTAAACGGGATATAAACAATGCATTTAGAAGTGCTGCAGAGAATGAACTTAATGGAATAATGGAGTATACGGAAGAACCAATAGTATCACGAGACATTATTGACAATCCACATTCTTCGATAGTTGATGGCCTTAGCACAAATGTTCTAGGTGACAAGGGAAATTTTGTAAAAGTTCTCTCATGGTATGATAATGAATGGGGATTCTCGAGCAGAATAATAGATTTAATCAAATATGTATCTTGACTTTATTAAAAAAATCATTTAGATAATATTAGATTAATTTCACTCATTTTGCAACTGTCCTCAATGTTTTTTTCCCTTTTTGTGTTGCAAAATATCTATCTTCTTCTCTCTCCTTAGATTTTTCAACAAGCTCCTTTCCCAAAAGTTCATCAATGGTCTTAACTACAATTAATTCGGGAATTCTGAGCCTATGAGAAATCTCTCTCTGTGTTGAGAATCCAGAACAAAGAATCTCAAGTATTCTGTGACGGTGTTTATTTGCTTTGATAAAGCCTAAAATTTCATAATCCATCTAAATTCACCTGTTGAAGTTGTTTTAAAACATAGTTTCGTATTTCTTCAACTTTCGGTATATTTGCAACAATCTTGCCGTCTTTAATTATGGGCTTTAGGAAATTTTCCATCCTTCCTTTACAGGAGGTACATCTAGTAATCTCATTATTATAGGAAATTATTAAGTTCAAGCAAGAGGTGCATCTAAAGACCTCCTTTTTACCACTTAACTTCCCTCTTTTTGATATTGGTTTACCCTCTATCTCTACAATGTCCATAGCAAAATCAATGATTTTAGAATTACTAATACTAGTTCCAATCCCAAACCCCCAAACTTTATTCAATTTTGGAATATTATCCTCATCTATCCCTCCAGATACAAAAATTTTAACATTTTCATATCCTCTGATGTCTAATTCCCATCTCACTTCTTCAACAATTCGATTCATATTACCCCTTCTAGATTCAGGAGTATCTAAACGAACACCAAAAATATCTTTGACATTCTCTGCTGCCATAATGGATTCAGCTTTCTCATCATATAATGTATCTACAAGAGCTATCCGGGGTATTGATTTATGAATCCCTTTGTCATAGAGTTTCCAGGCCTTTATCTGGTCTCCCACAATAAGCACAAATGCATGTGGCATAGTTCCGGTAGCTTTCTTTCCAATTAGCTTCTGGGCAGCAACTCCTGAAAAACCGTCAACACCTCCAATGTATGCAGCTCTATCTATCATAGGTGAAATCGATGGATGCATCCTACGGATTCCGAAGCTCAATATGTATTTTTTCTTTGCCGCTTTTCGGAACCTCGCAGCTTTTGTTGATATGCCTGATGATTGGCAAATAAAGCCCAGTATAGCAGTCTCTAACTCGGCAAAGAGGGTATATTCCCCTTCCAATCGAAGAACAGGCTGGTAAGGCTGAAAAATACTTCCCTCTGGAAGTGAGTAAACGTCTATATTAATACCCTCTAAGAGTTTAGTTACTTCCTCGATTCCTGAAAGAACTCCCCATGGATAATTGTTAGGTAAAGATCCAGCTGTGATTTCAACAATAACTCTTTTCTTTATACCTTCCTTTACCAGGACTTTCTTAGCTCTGGAAAAGTATATATCAGTGCTTCTACCTTCCTTTATATCCTCATCTTTAGCAGTGTGGAAAATAACCATATTTCACATATTACTAGAATACGTTTAAAATATTTTCTACATCAAATAATAAAAATTCAATAAAATAATGCTCTAACTGTAATAATTATACCTAATATCGTAACTATTAAACCGCTTATGAGAGGCATAATTTTAATTATTCTCGATTCAGAATCAAAATTATTTAAGAGGGATGATGATGTTTTACAGATTAATATGCCAATTCCTACAAGAGTAACTCCAAGTCCAATACTTAATGATAAAACTACTGCTAATCCTGGTAAAACAGTACCTTTAGAAACAGCTAAGATTATAATAGCTAATGCAGCAGGGCAAGGCACAATTCCCCCAGCTAAACCAAGAGAAATAAGACTCTTGTTACTAATTTTCTGGTTTTCATTAGACAAATGTTTATGTCTATTCTCGCTAAAATTAGAAGACGACGGATTTATAGTTCCAAGGATTGATCGAGCTCTAATCAACATCCATATTCCAATACCGATTACTATTATTCCTGCACTAAGTTCTAATAGATGTTCAATTTTATCATGAATATAATAGGAAGTAGCAAGTGTAGCTAATATTCCTAGCATAATTACAGTGAAAGTATGAGTCAGAGTGATAGTAATTCCAAGAACAAATGCATCTTTCACAGTTCCTTTTGAACCGATTAGATAAGCAGCTACGATTGATTTTCCATGCCCAGGCTCTAAAGCATGAATTGCCCCCAATATGAAAGCACCAACCAAGGAGATATTATCAAATTCCATTCAATTTCCACCATCACATTTAGAGGGGTTCAGCGGTTTTTACGAATCCATATCTCTTTTGCAATTAGTATTCCAGCAAAGAAACCAGTACTGGTTCCAATACCATTGAGGACATCTAAGGTCAACCACTCAGCCATTAAACTCTCTCCTTTTTAACAAAAAACATATTGCCTCCGAAAAGGAAAATCCAGAAATATCCAAAGATAATACCAGCAAAAAGTCCTGCAAGCGTGAATGAAATATTCTCTCCCAGATCCCCATAAGACACAGGAGTACTTACTTCTTTTTCTGAGACTTCAGCTGCTAATTCCTCAACAAGAGCATCCGTACCTCCTAAATCGCCAACATTAATCCCAAAGAATGCGCCCAGACATGTTATTAAAATAATAGTTATCCACATGATTAAGACAGTTCTTGTAAATTTATCAAACAATTCGATCACCCATGCCTGACTTATTTAAGAGTTCAGACTTATTGTTTGCAATATAATGGATTATTCCAGCGGTAAAAACTAATTCTACTATAGCCAATGGTATTTGAGTAAATGCAAAACCCGTCATAAAAATCTTCCACAGTGCCATAACATTACCATCAGTACCCAGAGAAAGTGCTAGAGTAAAAGCTGTTCCAACATATGTAAGCATATCACCAACAAATCCTGCTAAACCTGCTGATATCCAGAAGCTTAGTCCGATTTTTCGAAGAGCTAAATAAATGAATAGACCGGAAAAAGTTCCAATTATCCCCATATTTATGGTATTCGCTCCAAGGGTTGTTAATCCACCATGTGCCAGAAACATATGGAAGAATAATCCAATAGTGCTAATAACGACTGTTGGAAATCCACCTACTAATATTGCGGCCAGGGGAGTTCCGATGGGATGAGAACTTGAGCCAGTTACGGGAACAGGTATATGCCAGATAGATATAACGAAGACTGCTGCACCCATGAGTGCTAATTTTGGAATGTATTCAGGGTTTTCTTGGCTTTTTTTCTTAATCTCTCTAACTCCTATAGCAATGAATAAAATAGTTATAGCATAGGTTATCGCTATCCATTTACCAGTTAAAATACCATCCGCGATATGCATAATAGATCTGCCTCTTATCTCACCCCCTAGCCTCTTCACATATATATAATAAGTTATTTGGTTAATGTTTATAAACCATTAGGTTTAAGAAGTAATGTATGTTCAAAACTCTGAGCAGTGAAACAAGGAGAAAAATATCAATGTTTTATGTAAAATATATTATTTAGTAATAGTGAATTTTTCACCTCATCATTCTTGTCTGAAGGCCAAGAAGAGGGATTTCAATTAGGGGAGCAATAGCAATAACAGCCGCTACCATTGGCAAATCAGGAAATGCGCCGATAGCGATTGCAAGAGCAATAGGAGAATTTCTTGCGGAAACTGTAAAATTTAGAAGTATAGCTTCTTTAATATTGAATTTAAACATGTACTGGAGAATCTTAGAAAATATGTACATGAAAAAGAAGAATAAGAAGACGGGAATTATAATAACTGGGATTCTTCCAATGTTATCAATAAACAAGTTTCCATTAGAGGCAAACATCACAATCACTATGATACAAAAAAATAATATTTGAGACTTTGAAATAATATTGTTGATATACTCCATCCTTATTTTTCTTGAAATTACTGCAAGTAAAAGAGGCGCAATTAAGAAAAGACCAATTGTTTCGATAAACAATCTTGTGTCTAAATGGATCTCCCTCCCAAAAAAAATTAGGAGGTAAAATGGTAATAGAATTATTTGTAAAGTTAAATTGATAGGGATTAGAACTGTTCCTAAAGGAACATTTCCTCGGGCAGAATTTGTAAAAAATAAGAACCAATCAGTACAGGGCATTATAAAATACATCATCAGCCCTAACAAAAGTGTAAAGTCATTAACGAATATATGGATGAGATACCAGGTAAATAAAGGTATGAAAATGAAGTTTACAGCTATACTTAAGGAAATAAATCTAAGATTTTTTGTAGCTGTAGATATGGTTTTAACAGGAACTTTAAGGAATATCGCATATAGCATTAGAATAATTGAAAGTGTTATAATATATGATCCAGTTTCCTGGAAAGTGTACCCAGAAAAGCTTAATATTATCCCAAAGATGATACTAAAGATTAATAATAAAGGCTCATTGATTGCCATATTAAAAAAGATTTAGATAATCGAATTAATAATAACTTCTATTTTTTTATTTAATTTTTTGTTTTTTTATATAATAAATAATTACGATTTATTAATGTTAAATGAAACTCGATCTCCAATATTAATATTATGATTACGAACAAAATTAGAATTTACCTCTAATACGTATTTTGAAGGATTTGGTGAAACATAAACCTCACAGGTTTCAGAATTACAAGGGGGTATATCCTCAGTTATATGAATTATGTTTAACTCTTCATCGAACCAAAGGATATCCAAGGGGAACATTACATTCTTCATCCAAAAACTGTAGAATCCCTCTTTTTCAAATATGAATAGCATTCCAGCATTGTCATCCAAGGCCTTTTTATACATTAATCCTTTTGAACGGTCTTCAGAACTTTCAGCAATGGTAGCAATAATCTCAGTGCCATTTCCAAAATCAATAATTACTTTTGAGGATTCCTCATCTAAACATCCTGACATAAATATAAAAAATATAAGGAAAATTAATAATCGGACAATCATCTTTTCAAATCTACATTCATTAAACTTATAAATTAAGATGGAAAAGTAGAACTTCTAACACTTAAAATTGACTTCTTAAATGATGGTTTAAGAACACCTTTTTCAGTGATAATTCCTGAGATATACTTATTCGGGGTAACATCAAAAGCAGGATTCAAGGTATTTACTCCTTTTGGCACATATCTCGTATTTCCAATGAAAGCAATTTCCTTCCAATCACGGTATTCAATCGGAATTGATTTCCAAGAGGCTAAATTATGATCAATCGTGGAAGTTGGTGCTGCAATATAAAAGGGTATATCATGTTCTTTTGCTAGAATAGCAAGGCCATAAGTACCTATTTTATTTGCTGTATCACCATTCGCTGCTATTCGATCGGCGCCAACTATTACCTTATTGATGCCGTGTCTGCTCATAGTAAAAGCTGCCGCGCTGTCGGAGATTACAGTGACTGGAATACCCTCTTCAACCATCTCAAATGCAGTCAATCTCGCACCTTGGAGCAGTGGTCTAGTTTCATCTGCAAATACACTTATTTTTTTTCCATCCTTCCAAGCGGTTTTAATTATCCCTAGAGCTGTTCCTATACCTGCAGTAGCCAGAGAACCAGCATTACAATGGGTTAAGATTACATCTTCTTTTGCAATTAGATCTGACCCAAACTTACCTATTTCTATCTCTCCCTCTTTATTTTCTTTATAAATCTTAATTGCCTCTTCTATCGCTATTTCCCCTGGGTTATTTGAAATCTTACATCGTTCTATTATCCTATTCATCGCCCAAAATAAGTTAAAAGCGGTTGGCCTAGTTTTAGATATAAATTTTTGAGTTTCTATAAGTCTCCGAATTATTTCGTCTTCTTTTTTGTCAGAGTACTTATAGGCTATCATAGCTAATGTAAAAGCTGCTGTAACACCTAGAGCAGGAGCACCTCTGACACGAAGATTTTTGATTGCTTCAGCTATACAATCAATGTTATCACATTCGATATATTTGATCTTTAAAGGTAATAGGGTTTGATCAAGTAAAATTACATTTCCATCCTTAAATTCAACTGGCTCCATTTTGCATCCCATACTTTTTTATTATAAGCTATTAAAAAAACTATGTGATGGAAAGTGGTATCACAGTATTTGCACGAGATAGGAAGGGTCTTCTCCACGATATCTCAGGTATTATTACCAAACATGGAGTCAATATAGTTTTTATACAGCAGTTTATACTCAAAGACGAAGTTCAAATCTACTTTGAGCTGATGGAAGTTGAAGATCTAGATAATCTTAAGACAGATATTATAAAAGTTGCCAGTGTGGTGTCTGTTGATAATTATCGTCCATTTGAACAGATATATGGAAAACGTGTTATAGTGATTGGTGGGGGGGCTCAAGTAGCTCAGGTGGTACTGGGAGCAGTGAGTGAAGCAGATAGGCATAATCTTAGGGGTGAGAGGATAAGCGTTGATACAATTCCTCTGGTTGGAGAAACAATTTTGGCAGAAGCTGTAAGAGCGGTCGGAAGGTTACACAGAGCTGCAGTACTTGTTCTTGCAGGATCTTTAATGGGGGGAGAGGTAACTAAAGCGATTAAGGAGCTTAGAGAAGACTATAATATCCCTATTATATCCTTGAACATGGCTGGCAGCGTGCCAAAAGAATGTGATTTAATAGTTTCTGATCCTGTCCAGGCAGGGGCAATGGCTGTTATGCATATAGCAGAAACAGCTAAATTCAATATTAAGAAATTACAACAGAAGAAGTTTTGAGATTTAAATAAATCCAAATAAATTCAATTTTTTTCAAAATGGGTTTCAACTAAATTGAATAAAGTGCTCCGGACGGGATTTGAACCCGTGTCGTGGGAGAGCTCCCCCTTTTTAAAATAAAAGGTTGAGAGTCCCACATGATTAGCCGGACTACACTACCGGAGCAATTACGAGATATTATATTCATCTTTTTTTTTTATTAAATAAAGAATAGTGTACATTTTTACTTTTGTTTACTTAATAAAAATTTCTACTTATATTGAATAAGAAAATTGGAGCGTGATTAAAATAATGCAAGATTAAATTTAAAAAAAATAACATAGCGATAAAAAAGCCTAACTTTTCATAATCCTCCAAGGAGGAAATAACTCTCAAGATCATACCAATAACCATGAATTTCTAGAGCTTCTTTCATGAATTTCAACCATCGGATGTGTTTTTTCTCCTCCTCTATCAAAGTTTTAATAATATCCTGATTTTTTTCCTCTTTTAATTGCGAAAAGTACCTGTTGTAAACCCTAATTGCATTTTTCTCAAACATCATTGCATCATCAATAAGATGGATATTTTCTGTGGATACCTTACCTCTGACATCCATCCGTTTCATAGTTTCAAAAATTTCTTTTTCCTTGATTTCAGGATGATGCGGAAGTGAAAGTACCGTAAATTCATTTCCTTTTTTGATAGCTAATAATAATTTTTCTAAGCTCTTGTAATGTGATAATTCTTCATTGGCAAGAAAAGTAAAAGTTTGTTTCCCATGAGGGTTCTTAACAGCTACGATAGATTTCTTATAGGATGTATACCCTTTTTTTTTGATATTCATCACTCCATTTAATACTTCAATAATTTCAATCATAATTATCCAACTTTTTTTTTTTAATAATGTACTTGATTAGTATTTAGTTCTCTTATCTTCCTGTGAACCACAAGATCCGGACTCCAGATTTCAATCCAATCATCTGTATTTCTTAATCCACGACCAATCTGCTGCTGGAATTCCCTCCACGCTAGATCTTTATAGTACTCCCAAAAGGCTTGTTCACCAAGCTTTTTTTTCATAATTATAAAGAAAGGATCTCTTAGACCCGGAAATGGATATTTCATAAGTATTATAGACCTGCATCCATCGTCTGGCAGATCTATTCCCCTATCGGTTTTAGTACTAAATAGAAGATTTTCCTCTCCTGACTTAAATCTAGTAATATTAGCTTCTTGATTCATTTTTCTCAAGTTATTTTGAGTTGGTACTAAGGAGTATAATTCATCGTCTGGGAGATACTGATACGCATGTATTTGAACTAAAGTTGGCCGCTTAGCCTTTTTAATAATAAAAGATAGCATATTCCAATAATATTTTCTAAACTGCTCCTTTTTCCAATTTTTCCAATTCACACTATACTCCTTGCCAGTTTGCATTGGAAAGATCTTCCCTTGCATTTTAGGTTCTCCCTCAATATAACCAAAATCAGAAAGATTGTAAATGTCTTCTAGAACTTTTGGTCTTTGAAGTGTCGCAGACATGAATAGGAATTTATTTGCACTTCTTTTCATCAAACCTCTAAGAACAACTGACGGATCGGAAATGAAGAATGTCATTCCTTTGTTTTCTTTAAAAAAATAAGCATCCTCTTTATAACGAAGCAGTGTTTCCAGCTTCATAATCAATCTATCCGAATACTCAATATTCAGCAGGTAAAGGAACTTCAAGAAAATTTCAATAAACAATTCACCAGTTCCTAAAAACTCCTTGGGCTTGATGTTTTGATTCTCAATAATTAATTCTTCGAATTCTCGCTTAAATTTATTATAGATTTCTTCTAATTCTCGAGCCTCATAATGCATAGCATTTTTTTTCAGTTCTTTTTTTATTATTTGAAATTCATTCTTAAGTCTATCCAGGGTTCCGGTCGTAATTTTGGTTCTAGTATTCAATCCATCAAGGAATAAATCTCCTTCATCAAAGACTTCCACATCCATTGCAGGTTTTCTACCAAATGATGTATCCACTAACCATTTTGCATTATTGTAAATAATTACATCAGCATTAGCATATTCAATATTTTGAGCATAATACCCGCAGGGATGATTCCTAAGGTATATGAAATGTTTACCAGTTACAGATGGATATTCAATAAGATTACAGTTAGTAGTTTCAATCAGAGGCTTAATCTTAACAGGATATATAGGTGACCAATGAATGCATTCTCTTGCCACCTTCCACCTGGGAAGATCTCTATCTATCGGCATAGTGCAAACTAGAGATTTGTTACTGCATCGATAACCTTTTTCTTTATACTTCTCACAAATGAAATTATGTCTACCCTTGAGGACTCTGATTCTTAGTGGATTTTTTCCAAGGTTAATATTGAGCCGCCCTTCATAATCTAGTTTATATTGATCTTGAAGAATTTTAACTGGAACGTTTATTATTCCCCTACCCATTGCCCCACATACTGTGGAAGCGATAATAGACTTGCCACTGCCAACACTCCCCTTTAAAAAAACTAAATTGTTATCATCAAATGAATCAAGTATTTCATCTATTACCACTTCTTGATTCTTTCCATTACTGAATTTCCATGGATTTAGTTTCTCGCCGTTATTATTTCGTAATCCCCAAACCAATTTTAATCCTCTGTAGTAGAAATACGATTATATGTTAAAGAATATATCTAAAATAACTGATTAAATTGAAAGTGATTTATTGAAAGAATATTTGAAAACTAAATTAATAAAAATGTAGTTAACACTTCAGTTCCTTTAGCTTATCCTCACCAACACATTTATCGGCAAACTCGCACCAATTGATGCAGAGGGATCCTCTATCTTTCGTCACGATGGTTCCACAATCCTCACAATTAGTCTGAGCTTCATCGGTCCATATCTCTACTTCAGATTTGCACTTGGAGCATGTTACGTATTCTGGCTTTGGTCGTTTTATTTCAGTACTCCCTGGGCAACTGTACCGTATTTCTTCAATATCCTTCATTAATGAACAGATATTTTATTAACATCTTTAAAGTTCAACCGAACATGTTCGGGAAAAACATAATTATCTATATACCAAAAGATTTCTAATAGCAAAAATCTAAAAAAGGAATTGAAGAGCTGATGTTGTATATAATCTTTAACCCATTTAGATTTAAACAATTATTTATTCAAAATAGAAGGTAGAAGGAGGTAAGATTTTGAGCGCAATAAAATGCAGCAAATGTGAAAAAGATGACAATGATGAAAGATTGTTAAAGTTCATACATAAAGGGAACGAAGATTATGTGTGCCTTCATTGCCTACCATATTTCATCCATGGATAAATCCAAATGGACTTTCAATTAATAGTACTCTGGGTACATATCTTTGCAGCTTGTACTTGGATAGGTGGGATGATATCCATGACTTTGGTAATCGTTCCAGTGAATCGAAGTATCCAAGACTTTGCCCTTCGAAATAAAATTATAAAAAAGGTTGCTTTTAGATTTAAGTATCTAGGATGGGGAAGTATTACCATTTTAATATTGACCGGAATTTTTAATTCCCTCCACACTATTAATTCATTAAATGATCTTATCCAGACTAGCTACGGAAAGACTCTTTTATTGAAAACAATATTTGTTTTGTTAATGGTTTTGCTGAGTATAATTCATGATTTTTACTTAGGACCAAAAATAATTGAAATGGAAAATAAAAAAAATAGGAAGGATTTAACCTCTTTGTTAACCCTATTATCCAAGAGTAATTTACTCATAAGTTTGTTCATTTTATTGTTAGCTGTGACTCTAAGATACGGGGGTGTAATGTAACAAATTTAATTTATTAATAGATAAACTACAAAAAAATATGATGTTTAGTAATTAAATCTTGCTTTTTTTTTTAATAAAATAAAGGGAGGTTCAAGGGCGGGGTGCGATGGTCGCTAGCACTGTAAATTGTTTTTCTGCTTTCATACCATGAGGCTCTTCTTTATCGCAGAATACTATTGTTCCACGTTTGCCTTTAATTTCTTTTTTCCCAGCTTTAATTAGTCCTTCACCGTTTAAAACTTGCATCACAACTTTAGAGGAACTAACATGGACAGGTATTTCCTGATTTACATTCAAGCAAAACAATACGATTCGAACATTTTCTGAATCATGAAGGATTTTGATAACTGGATATTCCTCCAAATATTCTTCAACATCGGCTAAATTTAATGTTTCCATTCTTTTTTCTAATTTTTTTTTAGTGCATTAGACGATAATAGGTTTACCCCGAACATGTTCGGGAATAATTTTTTTTTTAAATTAAAGGAGCTTATATTAAATTAAAATCTGATATTAAATACTAAAAATAAGAATCCGATCACTACCATCGGAAACGTACATTAGAGCGCACATTTCGAGTACCACCTAGAAGACCATCAACGTGCTTAAGGTTTACTTTTATATTTGTCTTCTCAAAGAATTTTTCCCATCCAATTCGGTTTATCCATTCCCTAATACGCTCATCTTTTTGTGCATCATTCTTCCAGACGTCCACAATCCGTCTGATAACTTCAACAGTTTCTTCCCAACCCGGGGGATTGTTAGGTAAATAATGCACAGCTACTTTTGCCCATGCTGGTCCATCTCCTGTATTACCTGCTTTACCCCCAACAACAATGGCCAATCCAGCTGTTTCAGGTACCATAGTTATAGCTTCGCAGGTCATCATACAATAACCACAATAAATACAACGGTCTGGATTAATTAGGATGGTTTCCTTACCTTTAGGTCTAATTGCACCTACAGGGCATACTCTTATAGTTGTAGATATCTCACAGGCTTTAACTGCCTCATCCTTTACTCTTGGAGCTTCCCTATAAACACCTACTGCGCCTATATCTGCAGTGCTCCCTTCTCCACATTGATTTAAACATCCTGCAACTGATATCTTGAGTTTAGCTGGGAAAGGCTCGTTCTCACTTATAAATTCTTCATAAAAATTATCAGAAATAGCTTTAGCTACGCTTGGCGAATCTGTTGCTGCTAGCTGACAGTGTAACCATCCTGTACAGCATGTTGTTTGATGAAATCGCCTCCCTGTACCACCTACTGGTAATCCAATATTTCCTAATTTTGAAATTAAACTGTCTATTTTATCCTCTTTTACTCCAACAAACTCTACGTGATTCCTTGTGGTAACTCTAAAATAACCATCAGCATACTCATCCGCTAAATCACAAATCTTATTGAGAGTATCAGTGCTCACCCTACCATTAGTAGGCATACCAATTCTGATTGTAATACACTCTTCTCCAGTTTCACTTATATGTTTTAGAATCCCGGCTTTCCCGAATTCATGACTAATCCATTTCCCATAATTACGTTTTATAATAGGGGGAAGGACTTCTTCTGGTTTAGGTATGCCTATTCCTGGAAATTTAACCAACTCCTAATTCGTCCTTTTTCCAATGATGAAATAAGTTTTCTCGAGGTTTGATAAAGTTTTGAGGAGTTGCATTAACACCTACAAGTTCCATAAATTTATCAAAGCCTATTCTATAGAGGAATTCTCCCATTCTCTCTTTTGGTTGAGAATTCTCATCATACACATCAACGATTTTATGAATAAGTTTAATTATCTCCTTAAAATCCGGAGGGTTTGCTTCTATAAACGGAACTAAAACTTTAGCAAGAGTAGGCCCATATTTGCTTCTATATTTTCCTCCAACAAGCACTGAAGCCCCCCTTTCATCCCCAGGTCTAATCGGTGAACACTTGTTAATACAGTACATGCAGTGGATACAAGCATTATTATTTATTTTTAGTTTCTGTCCATCCCATTTCATTGCTGATGTTGGACAACGAGAGCAAATATAATTTATATCCCCTCCATTTTTTACCCATTTTATAAGTTTTTCTTGATCAATTTTTGGAGCATCTTTAAAGGTTCCTACTACGTGTATTTCTGCTTTATGAGCCCCATAAACACAATCGTTAGGACATCCAGCAGCTTTCGTTTTTATTTTATGAGGAAATCTAGGATATTGCATATCATCAAGGAAGTGATTAGTGAATGCCTGACGGAAAGCTATTGTATCAAAGACTCCAACATCACATCGAGCCGGACCGATACAGCCTTTAACAGTTCTAAGAGTAACATCAGAAGAACCAACATCCATACCGATATTTTCTAATTCCTTTACCATTTCCCCTATTTTGTTATGAGGGACCTCAATTAGTTCAATATCGCTAGTAGTAGCAGATAGATGTAGTAAGCTACGGCTGTATTTATCTACTATCTTGATTAATTTTCGAAAGAGATTTGTGTTAAAGAACAAACCAGGAGGTGGAAAAACTCTTACAACACTAGATTCCTCTAGGATATCAGGGCGTTTTGAAGCCCGTGCAATCACACCACTAGGAACTCCAGGTACAGCTACATAGCCCCCGCCTCGCCACTGGCTTTCCTTGTTTTTCAATGCCTCTTCATACATCAAAAGAGTATAATTTGACTTTTTTAATTCGGAAGCATGACTGGGCCATGGTCCTTTACATAATTCATCTATCAAAGGTGTTTTTAATCCCATTCCAGTCCTCAATTTTCATTTGTGATGTAATAGGTCAGAAAAATTCCAATTTCCAATGAGTTTTAATAATAATATAGAATTAGAGTATCTATATATATTTATCGAAAATCCCATTTATAATATTAAGCAGAATAAAATCAAATTACTTTTGAATCTTTAATTTGAAAACTCCGCTATTATCAATTGTGTCCAAAAGCTTGTATCCTTTCTTTTTACAGATTAAAGCGATTGTCTCATTTGAAGAGGGATTATCATGAACAATTTCAAGAATATTCCCAGGTTGTAATTCTTTTAGAGATTTAATCGCGTAAAGTTGAGGATGGGGGCATACGTATCCTTTAACATCGAGGACATAAAATCCATCTCTCTTCTGAATCATTTTTGACACATGTTCACCTACATTTTTTTTTTAAATTGAGTTTATTAATAGTTGTGATTATCCTTAATATTTTGGATATAATCTCTAAATAAGTTTTGAATTATAATAATTTATATATTTATCGAGAAAATATATTTTTAAGTATCCCTGCTGGAGTAGGAACCAATCTAGGTCTTCTATCTCTCACAACTTCAACACTCCCACCACCGTGGCGAGATTTCTTAACTCTAATATCTACAAATATCGGCTGTTCCACCACGTCACCAACTATTAGTCCAACTCCGGGTTGTAGTTGCATAATCTCTTCCTCTAGATCAGATGTAAAGCCCTCGATGCTCTGACTAATTGCCTTTAGATCATTAGGATTGGTAACTTTAAGAATAATCTGAGTATTACATTGACTCAATACGCTTTTATCTACCCTAGCTGGACGTTGTGAAACAACACATAGTCCCATGCCAAATTTTCTTCCTTCACTAGCTATTGTACGAGTTATTCCAAGTGCCGAGCTCTTCCCAAATCCTCTTTCTGGAGCAAAATTGTGAGCTTCTTCAAGGAGGAAAAATAATGGGGGTACTTTTCCACGCTTTCTATCTTGGAAAATTTCATTAGAAATACGAGTAACAATAATCTCCTGAATATCAGGTCTAACGCCACGGAGATTAATGATGGAAACCATACCTTTTTTTACAATATCAGAAGGACTGATTGGATTACCTTCGAAAATTTTACTTTCTTTTAGCATCTCAAGATTTGTAATGAGATTCCACTTAGCCTTACTTTTATGTTCCTGAATAATCTCTATAAGATTCTTTATACCAAACCGACCATGCTTTTTTGCTTCCGTAATAGTTTCAAAAAGTATCCCTTTTTGGGTATCTGAAACTTTAGTCGGTAGCATCTCAAGAAAATTCGCAATAGTGAGTCGAGATATATCCAAGGAAAGCTTCCGGTCTGCTTGGGGATTTAAGGTTTTATCTGGAGTATATTCAATAATTTTTTCATAACCCTTTGGAGATATCCCATATTTTCTCATAAGCCCCCTCTCTTTAGGGTTAGTATTTGGATTTTTTAAGGCAGAGTATTCTCCATGGGGGTCTATTATTACAACAGGTACTTTCTTTTCAATAAGCTCTTCAATAAGGACCCCTACGGTATATGACTTTCCTGCGCCAGTTTTGGCTAGAACACAAGCATGCTTCTGAACGAGCTTATTGATATTTAAATAAACGGGTACTTCTTCCTTATGTCCATCAAGTAGCCCCAGATATATCCCCGATTTTATCCCAAGGTTAAGGTTTCGTCTAATTATGCTACTATTTGCCTCGACTACTTTTTCTCCTGGACGAAATGGGATTCGAGGGTTTCTAAGAAATCCTTTATTATCCTGGTAGCCTATAACTTTTGCTTTAGCTATTACCCTATCAGTGTTTTCACTGTTTATAGTCTTGTTATTTGTTATGGCATTGAGAGAATAATGTTCATTATATCGTCTTATTGATGCTACTTGGGCTAGAACCCATCCATAATTCTCGTGATTAACTTTAACGTATCCCCCTTTTTGAAGTTTTGATTGCTTACTAACTAAAAAATTAAATTTGCTATACCCTACCTCCCCATAAATCATCCCAACAATTCTAGCCATATTTAAACAAATATTCAAGCCGATGCATAATAAATCTTACGCAGATTGAACAAATTTAAAGTGATAAAATTTTCCCTGGATTGAGAATATGATTTGGATCTAAAGAGTTCTTTAGAATTTTCATCAATTCAATCCCTTTATTTCCAACTTCCTTTTCTAAGTATTTCATTTTTGTAACACCAATACCATGCTCTCCTGAGAGGGTTCCTCCAAGGGTTAGAGAAACCTCGAATATTTCCTCTGTAGCCTTCTCAACCTTATCCATATCCTCTTTATTTTGTGTGTCAACCAAAAAAGTAGGGTGAAGATTCCCATCCCCTATATGTCCGAAAACACCTATGGTCAGACCATATTTCTTAGATATCTTATTTATTTCCGATACCATCTTGTGAACCTCACTCCGAGGAACAGTAGCATCTTCTAGAAATGTTGTTGGGCGAGAATTAGGTTTAATGTTAATAAGTGCGGGAAGTGCAGCTCTTCGTCCCTCCCAAATCTTCTTCCTTTTATCTGGATCTTTCGCGTATTTTACCACAGCTCCGCCTTTTTTACATATAGATATTATTTTCTCAGCTTCATCTTCTGCGGCTTTTTTGTTTCCATCAGTTTCAATCAATAGAACTGATTCAGCATCCTTTGGTAATCCAGTGAATTTGTAGTTCTCAACTGCTTTAATAGTAATACGATCCATATATTCCATGGTCGATGGAATTAGCCCGCTACTAATAATATTTGATACTACTTTTGCTGAAGCTTCAATATTATTAAATGATGCTAACACTGTGTAGCAAGTCTCTGGTAATGGTAACAAACGAAGACATGCAGTAGTAATTATCCCTAGAGTTCCCTCAGAACCTATCAGTAAGTCCTTTAAACTATATCCAGTTACACATTTTACAGTTCTAGAACCGGTGTTTAAAATCTCTCCTGTGGGTAAAACCACTTCAAGGCTTAAGACGTAATTGCGAGTTACACCGTATTTGATTGCATGAGGGCCCCCGGCATTAGTAGCGATATTTCCCCCTATAGTTGATACTTTATAGCTTCCTGGATCAGGAGGATAAAATAAACCTTTAGCTTTTGCAGCTTTATACAAATCCATAGTTATAACTCCTGGTTCTACAGTTGCTGTGAGATTTTTCTCGTCTATTTCAATTCTTTTCATTCTCCTTGTGCTAAGTACTATACCTCCTTTAATTGGCACAGCCCCTCCGCTTAAACCCGTGCTTGAACCTCGTGGAGTTATCGGGATTCTTTCCCTGTTTGCAATTTTCACGATATTTGCTACATCAATAGTGGAAACTGGTTCTACAACAGCTTGCGGAAGCGACTCTAAAAGTTGAGCATCATAGGAATAAAGAACCATATCCTCTTTAGATGTGAGAACATATTCTTTTCCAATACACGATTTTAATTCATTGATAATCTTACCTTCCATTTTATCCCTCTAATTCGCCTGCCATCGATAAAAGTTCAACTGTATGAATCACTTTTTTGTTTAACCCTCTTCGGCTTAATCCAGCTTTGATAAAATATTTACATCCTGGGCAAGGTGTAACTACAATATCTACTCCACTTTCATTTATGCCATCAATTCTTGAATCATTAATCTTTTCTGCAAGGTCAGGATGCTCGTAACTGAAAGTACCACCGAATCCACAGCACCTGTCCTCAATTTCTACATATTTCCCTTCTCCTACAAATTCCAAAATACCCTCCAGCTCATGCTTTTTACCTAATCCATTTTTTAAATGGCATGGTTGATGATAGGCAATTTTATTTTTAATACCTTTAACCTTTTTGTTACTGTGTTTCAAAAAAAAATCGGTTATCTCAAAAGTCGCTGAAGCAAGTTTAGAAGCTTTTTTTCGTAACTTTCCCTTAAATAAATCAGGATATTCTTTCCATGCTAGTGCACATGTTGGACAAGCAGTTACAATAATCTCATTACCGGTAAAATTTTTCAAGTTGTCTTTTGCATTGGCAATGGCTGATTTAATGTCACCTGAAAATTTAGCAGGTATTCCACAACATTTTTCATCATTAATAATTACATTAAAACCAGTATTTTCAAGTATATCGATAGAGATCTTTCCAACATCTGGGTAATAATAATTAATCATACAACCACCAAAAAAAACTACTTTTTGATTAGAATTTCTGAGATCAACTTTGTTAGGAATTATTCTCTTCAATGACTTCTTAGGACTAGTTAGATTTTGAGGGAATATTCCAAATTTGTTTGCACATCTTATCCCCAAAGGAATAAGTTTAGGATGTTCTAGAAGTTGGAAAAAAATCCTCTTATAAAGAGGAAGACCGAGTTTATTCACCAATTCTACTCTAGCTGCAATTATTAATTTGTCAATAGAGACTCCCGATGGACAAATTGAAGAACAAGCTTTACAAAGGTGACACGTTGATAGTCTATCAACAATATTTTTTGATGGTTTCAATTCTCCATCTAATAAAGCCTTAATTAGACGCACCTTTCCCCTTGCCGATTCACTTTCTCTTCCAGTTACAGAGAAACTGGGACAAACTACTTGGCACTCTCCACACTTCATGCAGTGTTTCAATGCCTCTTTTGCATTTTTAATCTGCATACCTGATCCTGCTTTATCTTATTGGCTATCAGATAGAAACTTAACTTTAAGAATCAACCAAAAAATTTTGCAATCGATAATCTTTGTAAAAGGGGTATTATGACAAAGAAGGATTTCATAACAGCTAAATATTACCTTGAAACTGAGAGAGATTTACATGAAGCAGCAGATTCTTTAGCAGGAGAACAAAGTACAGGTACTTGGCTCCGTGTTGACAGAGAAACCAAAGCATTGATGAAAAATCATCGAGCTAAAGTGGGAAAAATAAAAGAGAGTTACAGAGGTGGAATGAATAAAGGAGTAATCAACATTTCATTTCCGCATATTAATTTTGGGCCCGTGATTCCAATGCTTCTCACTTCCGTTGCTGGCAACCTTTTTGAGATGGGGGACTTCAAAAACGTTAAACTTCTTGACCTCGAGTTTCCTAAAAATTATATTAAAAAGTTCAAGGGTCCTAAATTTGGAATTAAAGGAACGATGAAAGCGGCCAAAGTAAAAAATAGACCTATGGTTGGGTGTATAGTTAAGCCATGTGTTGGTTTGGATCCTCAGGGGTTTGCGGATGCATGCTATGATGTGGCGAAGGGGGGAATCGATTTCATAAAAGATGATGAATTGATTGCAAATCCAGAATATTCGAAGATAAAAAATAGAGTTCCAGTGGTCATGGATGCATTAGATAAAGCAGATGATGATAAAGATGAGACCACACTGTATGCCGTTAATGTAACTGATGAAATTGATAAAATAATGGAAAATGCAGACACTGCACTCGAAAATGGGGCTAATTGCTTAATGCTTAATTTTATAACTGCTGGATTTTCAGCCTTAAGGGTATTATGTGAAGACCCGAGTATTCGAGTTCCAATACACTGCCACCGTGATATGTTTGCAGCTTTCACACGGAGCGACTTCCATGGTATCCACACAGTAGTAGTTTCAAAATTAGCTCGGTTATGTGGTGGGGATCAAGTTCATGCGGGAGCGATTTATGGTAAATTATACGAGGATATCGAGTCAGTGATGCAATCAGTTGACGCATTAACTGAAGACTGGTTTAATATAATCCCCTCTCTTCCAGTTTCCTCAGGTGGACAACACCCAGCTAAGATTCCAGAAAATTATCGTTTACTAAAAAATGATGCATTAATATTGGCCGGTGGAGGAATTTTTGGTCATAAAAATGGAGCAGCAGCAGGTGCTAGAGCCATGCGTTTAGCATTGGATGCGACAATTGAGGGAATCTCACTTGAGGATTGTGCAAAAGAGCATGAAGATTTAAAAATTGCTCTTGAACAATGGAAAGTAACTAAGAGATGATTTCTGGGATCTGTATTGTCTGCGGAAAAGTAAATTTTGTAAAAAATTGTAAACTTTGTGGCAATATTATCTGTACCTCCCACTTTGATTCAGAAAAAGGTATTTGTGTAGAATGCGTAAGAGGTAAATAAGTATGGGACTCGTTCTTACATCTTTTTCTTTTATTAAAGGAATATACTAGGATTTTCTAATTTTACATAATAAAAAAAAATATCATTAAAAAATTATTATTGACCGATTAGAATTTTTTTTGCACCATCCCTTTCTTCAGGATCCCCAACTAAAGTAACTTTGTCTCCTAATAATAGAAGAGTTTTGGGTCTTGGATTATTTATCATCTCATTGGCTCTTTCTATACCAATGATTGTTGTTCCTGTACGAGTTCGTAGCTTTGTATCTGCGATACTTTTTCCAATAACCGGGGATTTTTCATTTATTTCTATCTGATCCATTATTTTATTCTTCATAATCCCTTCAAAAATAGACATCATCATTCTCCTGTTGGAATCTTGATTTTCAGTATTTTTCGTATTTGGTAGCATTATTTTCCTGATCATTCCCTCCATTTCAACTTGGAATCGGGTGATTGTATGCCAGAAAAGATACACCCCAAAAGCTATGATTAGAAATAGAAATGCAATAATCACGTAATTGTACCCTGAAATTCCCAGCATTATTATTGGAAATACGTTGATCACAATTATCAAGCCTATAAATATAAAGCTAACATTCCGGATTGTATTCCTGGCCTGCGGCAAATCGAAAATGGAGAATTTTTCCCCTAATATTTTAAGAAATAGCTCAATTAATCCTTGAATCCTCCTAAGAATTAAGTACATTGAAGGTAAAGACACAATAATTGCTACAATGGTTGAAGTAGTATTTATGTCGATGAACTTTATTGGTAACTCAGGCACATAGTTGGCAACACTAAATATGAGGATCCAAACAGTTACTATTACTAAAATATTAACAACAATGTCAATGAACTTGTCTTTGAAATCTTTTGCTACACTTGTGTTGAACTGTAACAGCCTACTGGCTAATATAACCCACGAAGCTAGATATTTTATAAAGTTCTTTATATCTCGAGGAATCGTACGGTCAATTGTCTTTGTGAGGGTAGGGATTGACTTAAAAAGGAAGGGAGTAGCTGCTATGGATAATATAGTTGTTGCAATTGTAATCTGATAGAGCGCTGGATTTATTAAACCAGTGTCATAACCTTGTTTAGCCATAATTAGTGAAAATTCCCCTAGAGGTATCAATCCTACACCAACATACATAGAAATTCTACCACCATAACCACTGAGGTATGTGGCCAAACCACAACTAAGGATTCTTCCGAATACAATGATGAAAAATAAAAATAAGGCTATAAGGAAATTATCTCTTAATATTACTAAATCCAATAGCATGCCTATACTTACAAAGAAAATGGTAGTGAACATATCTCGTATAGGTCGGATCATTCCCCTGATTTCGTAACAATTTTGTGCTTCTGCTAGAATTACACCAGCCATAAAAGCTCCTAATGCTAGACTAAACCCTCTGTTGTTTGAGAATATAGCTAAAGAAAAACAGAATCCTAATGAGGTCAATAAGAGAATCTCATTAGATCCAATTCTTAATTTTATCCAGCTAATTATTTTAGGCATAAATCGTATGCCGATTGGTAATGTAATTAAGAAAAAAAGAAAAATGTTGAAAATTGTTAGAATAACATTTTCTAGATTAAATGTAGTTAGAGATGCAACACCACCAAAGAAAGTTAGGAGTATGATAGCTGCAATATCCTGGACTATGAGAATTCCAATTATTATAGGAGCATATTCAGTGTTTAAACTTTTCATATCCTTAAGAAACTTAGCGATTATTGCAGTGCTACTTATAGCTAGAATTCCACCTAAAAAAAGGGAATCAGTTGAGGACCAACCAAGGATTTTTCCAATTGTATTTCCAATTCCCAACATAAACAATACTTCTAAACCACCTGCAAACACAGCTACAGCTCCTACAGGCTTAAGTCTATTAAGATTGAACTCTAAACCAATTGAAAACATTAAAAGAATTATTCCTAAGTCAGCGAACAGGTTTATTATCTCTAAATTTGAAATAATTTTAAGGGCACTAGGCCCGATTAGGGCTCCTACAAGTAGATAACTGAGTATTACGGGTTGATTTTTTCTAGCAAAAAAAGCTGCAGCTATGAAAGCAAGGATAAGCACAATTGCTAAATCCTGAATTACAGTTACTCCAAGAGACATTAAATAGCCTTAATTTGCCCTTTTTATAAATTTTCTCCTTTTTTTTTAAAAAATTGAAAAAGAAATAACAGAATCTTTAGAAATTAATTCGGGAAAAAACTATTACTAACCAAATCTTTTTTTCTTTGATTTACAGTTTATATCAATACAACTTAAAATGGGGGTTTTCTTAAATTTAATGCTCACCATCGGTAAATTACATTGATTACATTTTACGTTCGTAGTTTTGACTAATTTATTTTGAGGTAAAGGATAAGACGTTGAGCACTTGGGATAGTTATTACATCCTACAAATATCTTGCCGGTTTTTCTAGATTTTATAATCTTTAACGAATTTTTACACGTTGGACACGGTCCAACAAGATATTTTTTCATATCTTTATCAACTAAAGCTTTAGATAATTTTACTCCAATTAGATTACAAAGAATTTCGTATCCAAAAAAACC
>CAYZUE010000008.1:25236-36256 GCA_964481825.1 Candidatus Hydrothermarchaeota archaeon
AATTTTACTCCAATATGGGTTTCTTTTTCTCTAAAATCATCTAAAATCTTCTTTAATTCTTCTCGTGCTTCTGAAAGGACATCAGTTTTTGTGTCCATTCCTTTCCGAATTCTTTCTACTTTATCCTCAAATAGTCTTGTAAGTTTTTCACTTATAATAGCTGGAGCGTTCTCTTCCAAAGTTCTTACAACTCCTACACCTAGCTCCGTTACTTGAATTGGCACCTCTTTTATATACTCGCGCCGGTAGAGTGTTTCAACGATATCAGCTCTCGTAGCCTTAGTCCCAAGTCCATGTTTCTCTAACTCTCTAACAAGGGATGAGGGGTTGTATCTTGGTGGGGGTTTAGTTTCTTTTTCAACTGAGTAAATTCTTTCAACATTGAGATTATCACCATTTGCTAAATATGGAAGAGGCTGTTCTTTAAACTTTATAAAGGGATACAATGTTGCCCAGCCATTTTCTATAGTAGTAACTCCTGAGAAATTATAGGAATTATCCTGGATTTTGATTTTCCCCTTTAACTCTTCTCTAATCATTGGAATTCCAAAAGTTGCAATAAATCTATGTACAATAAGTTTGTATAATTTCTGTTGTTGGATATCAAGTTTCTTTGGAATTCTTCCAGTTGGGAAAATAGCAGGGTGGGCAGGATCAATTTTCTTACCTTCGATTGGTCGAAGATTTTTTTTATCTAGGATTTTCTCTATGTATGATTTAAAATCAATTGACTCTTTAAGAGCGCTTAAAATTTTTCTGTAACCAATTGCGGGAGGAAGTTTTTCTGAAGATGTTCTAGGGTAAGATATGCATCCTCCTTCATATAACTTTTGAGCCATTTGTTGAGTCGACTTTGGGGAAAATTTAAAACACCTATAAGCCTCTGATTGTAATGCACCAAGATTAAATGGAAATGGAGGCCATTTCTTAACCTTTTTTTTATCAATTTTAGTTATAGTACCATAACTATTTTTTGACCTTTTAATAATCTGATCAACTAAATCCTTTTCAAATACTCTACCTGAATCATGAATAACCGTTATTTTACCATCCTCATGCAATAAATCTGCAAAGATTTCCCAATATTTTCTAGCTGTAAATTCCGAAATTTTCTTTTCCCTATCTACAAGCAAAGATAAAGCAGGTGTTTGAACTCTACCCGCGCTTATGGTAACGTATCTGTGACCTGCACTTTTCAAAGCTTTAGTTAAAGCTCTAGAAGTATTGATTCCCCAATACCAGTCCATCATATGTCTAGCTTCTCCAGCATCCACTAATTTCCAATCAATTTCCCCAGGATTTTCAAAAGCGTGTAATAGGTCTTTTTTTGTAAGGGTAGAAAACTTCATTCTACGAATTTTTTTCCCTTTTGATGAGCATGCAAATCTTAGTGCATTATATCCTAAAAGCTCACCTTCAATATCGTAATCTGTAGCTAAATAAAACTCATCTACATTTTTTGCCAAAGAAATTAAGGTTCGGATATATTTTTTTATGTAAGATTTAGACTTATCTATTTCGTAAATTGGCCTCCAACCAATCTCAAACAAGGGATAATCCCATTTATCTCCTTTCTGAGAGAGTGAATATAAGTGACCTGCAGCAGAAGCTACAATAAATTCTTCATCGCCATTTTGTTTTTCGTAATAAGTAACTCCATTTCCCCTCTTACTAGAATATTTTGTAAATAGTGCATTAGCTATACGTTGACTAACCTTAGGTTTTTCAGTGATAATTAATGTTTTCATTTCTCCATTCAATATTTTTAGAAGGTTATTAAAGTATCTATAAATTGTTTATCTTCGACAGAGGTAATATTTCCCCCTTAAAACTTATAATATCCCCCAGATGTTTTTCTGTTAAAGAAGACTACTTTTTTTTTAAAATTTCCAAAATTGAAATGTTTATCTCAAATTTAGTTTGCTTCAGCGATTTAGATTATCTAAATGGCTTCCATGGCAAACACTTTTTTGAACTTTTTGCAGTACTTAAGATTTTGTCAAAGTCCAACTAAAAGAGTTTTTTTTTTTTATGGTGGATGCTAGTAGTAAGCACCTCCATCCGGAACTCATCAGTTCATAATCTTTTCAGAAGGGAACATGAGTTTTTCGACTATTATTTCAGGAAACTTTAATTTGAGTCCCGGCGGCCGGATTTGAACCAGCGACTAAGCGGTCTACAGCCGCCCACTCTGGCCAGACTGAGTTACGCCGGGTATCGCCTAAACATTCCGAATTTTAATATACTAAACGGCAAAGCGTTTAAAGACAATATTTTAGATAAATGAAACTGTCTTTTTTATTATTATCGGTTGATTTGATACATTTGTAATTATATGGGTGAAAAAATCGATAATTAACAATCTTTTGAGTATGAAAAGAAACATATCTTAAAAAAAACTAAGTTTGATGTAAAAAAAAATTGAAACTATAAAAAAAATTTATTAGGAGACCAATGAAATTGAAACAGGTCAAAGGAATTAATCTCCATAGGAATATGAAGGTAGAAGAACTTTTTGACGAATACAAAAAGGCAGGAGCACAAGGAACTATTGGGCTATCTGAAGCTCAGACAATAATGCAAGAGATGCTCCAAAAAGATGTCACCGTATTTCTTGGTATTGCCGGCCCCCTTACTGCATCGGGATTTAGACCAATAATCAGGGATATGATAAAAAAGAAGATGGTTAGCGCTGTTGTAACTTCAGGGGCAAACATTGTCCATGATATGATTGAAGCCTTTGGTGGACATCATTACTGTGGGAAATATGATAAAGTTGATAGGGATTTGAGAAAAAAAAATTTTGGAAGATTAGGTAATGTTTTAGTAGATTTTAAAGATTTTGAAATTTTTGAAAAGAAGTGCCAAGAAATATTCTCAAACATAAGTGAAGAAAAGAGAGAGAACCTCTCAATCAGAGAGCTTCTTTGGGAAATAGGGTATAATTTAGACGATAAGGACTCGTTCCTAACTGCAGCATATGAAGAGGATGTTCCTATTTTTTCCCCTGCTTTAGTTGATTCTATGTTGGGACTTCAACTTTTCTTCTTCTCTCAAGAAAACACAATAGTTCTTAATGCTCTTAAAGATATGAAAGAACTTGCAGACATGGTTTTCAAAGCTCATCAAACTGGAGCTATCCTTTTAGGGGGTGGAGTATCTAAACATTACATTCTTGGAGCTAATACACTTAGAGGGGGTATCGATTATGGTATCCAGATTACTTTAGACAGAGAAGAAGGTGGAAGTCAGAGTGGAGCAAAATTAGAAGAGGGAATATCCTGGGGAAAGGTTGGGACAAAAAGTAGGATTATATCTCTCGTAGGCGATATAACTATCATATTTCCGCTACTATTGGCAGGATTAAAAGAAGATTAAAATGAGATTAAAGAAAAAATCACGATTAATTCTAGCTATGGATCTAGAAGACGAAAAAAAATCTCTCGAAGTATGTAATAATGTAAAAGATTACATTGATGCAATTAAGGTTGGTTACCCTCTAATATTGTCAAATGGGCTTGGTATTTTGACAAAAATAAAAAAATTCGGGAAACCAATTATCGCTGACTTCAAAGTAGCTGATATACCCTGGACAAGTGAAAAAATATGCAAATTAGCAACAACTAATGGTGCGGATTATGTTATAATACAGGGTTTTCTTGGTGAAGATGTTATTAAAACATGCTCAAAAGTTGCTAAGATATTTGTTGTCGCAGAGATGACGCATCCTGGAGCGAAGGATTTTATGGAGAGAAATTCTGTGGGAATATCTGCTATTGCTAAGAAATATGCTTATGGGGTTGTTGCACCCGCAACTCGACCTGAGAGTATAAAAAAAATCAGAAAGATAGTAGGGGATATGATAATCATTTCTCCAGGAATTAAAGTCCAGGGAGGGAAGGTTGGAAGTGCATTAAATGTAGGAGCAGATTTTGAGATAATTGGGAGAGGAATTTATGATGACAAAAATCCACAAAGTGCTGCAAAGATTTTTTATAACGAAATTAAGGAGAATTTCAAACGTTAATAAGTAGATATATACTGCCAATGATGATTGATGGGCGACCTGATAAGTGATGAACCCTATGAGCGCTGAGGCAAATTTTTCTTAACCAACATCAAATTTATATAGTCCTATGATAATTTGTTCTTAATAATATCCAAATATTACTGGAGTAATACATTTGCCTAAAATTAGCGTTGATATACCAAGGGAATTATTTGACGATATGATAGTACATGTAGGACAAGATAAGAAATTTGTAAATCAAAGCGACGCTATTCGAACTGCTATTCGGAAGATGCTCGACCAAATGGATGAAATTGATCGAAGGCATGGTAGATCAAAAGAAACACGTGGAGGCAATTGATATGAGAGATGTTCAAAATGATGAGGCACAGCATAAGATTAGACTCTCAAAAGTAGGGATTATCAACTTAGAGTATCCTGTAACTATAAAACGTTCGGATAGAGAAACTGACGCTATTTTGGAGGCTAAAATGTCTGTAGATTTACCAGAGAAACAAAAGGGAGCTCACATGTCACGTTTTGTGGAAAAATTAGAAGATAACTTCAGATTGCCTCAGAAAACGATGAGCGTGGAAAATCTCGCAAAAGAACTAGCCATGCAACAATTAAAGCTTCATGAATATGCAAAGAATGCATTAGTTGAACTAAAGACAAAGAGGGATTATAAGAAAAAAGTGTACCAACTTTCGGGAATATATGATACTAGAACTTCCCTGATGACGGTTGGGGTTAAAGTTGTTGGAGCAATTGCGTGTCCATGCAGTATTGAAATAACAAAGGGGCTAAGTCACAACCAACGAGCAACAATCAGCTTAGAACTTGGCGGTAATAATATAGAGATTAATGCAGAAGAACTTGTTGAGATATGTGAGAAATCATTTTCTGCACCTGTTAAATTAACTCTAAAACGTCCTGGAGAAAGAGACTTAGTTGAAAGAATGCATGACAATCCTATGTTTGTTGAGGATGTTGTTAGGAAGTGTGTCCACAATCTTAAATCTAAATTCAAAGGAAAATACTGCAGAGTGAAATGTGTAAGTCAAGAATCTATACATCCATTTGATGTTTTTGCAGAGTGGAGTGGGAAGTTATGAAGTGTGTAATCTTGATGTCAGGAGGACTTGATTCAACAACACTCCTTCATTGGGTGATTAAAAAAGGATACATGCCATTTGTATTAAGTTTTAATTATGGACAAAGACATAAAAAGGAACTAAAATTTGCACAAAACACGTGTAAGAAATTAAAAGTTAACCATAAAATTTTAGATTTGGAGAACATCCAGAGTCTTCTTTTAGGGAGCGCTTTAACCTCTGAAGATGTAGAAGTTCCTGAATCACATTATAGTCACGCAAGTCAGAAAAAAACAGTAGTTCCAAATCGAAATGCTATTATGATAAATATTGCTATTGGATACGCTATAAGTAATAGAATTAACAAGATTTTTTATGCTGCTCATTACAATGATCGAGCAATTTATCCGGATTGCAGATGGGAATATATCCAGAGTCAGAATACAACCTCAAATCTTGCAAATGATGAACATATAGAGATAATTGCACCATTCGTAGAAAAAACTAAGGAAGAGATAGTACGTTTAGGAGCCGAGTTGGGAGTTTCATTTGAAAATACATGGTCTTGTTATAAAGGCGGTAATCAGTCCTGTGGTGTCTGTGGGACTTGTAGAGAAAGAATTGAGGCATTTCAATTAAGTAAGATAAAAGATCCTCTGAAATATTCAATAGCGGTGGAATGGTAATGGCAGCAACAATTCAAGAGATATTCTGCTCAATACAAGGTGAAGGACCTTATGTTGGTGTAAGACAAGCATTCATTAGATTTCAAGGATGCAACTTGAGTTGTGATTATTGTGACACTCCTCAAGTAAAGGAGAATATTAAAAAATGTAATGTTGAAATATCTCCAGGCAAAAAGGAATTCTTACAATTGAAAAATCCAATAGACAATGAAAAAGTGTCAAATATCATAAAAAATTTCGGTAAAATCCACTCTGTAGCTCTTACGGGAGGAGAACCATTATTACAAGCAGAATTTATTAGGGATTTAAAAGTGAAAGCACCTCTATTTTTAGAGACTAACATGACATTACCGAATAATGCTGAAAAAGTTAAGGATAAGATAAGGTACGTTGCAGGGGATTTTAAGCTTCGGAACGCATTTAATGATACTGACAACTATGAAAAACTTAAACAGGCAACAAAAAAGAGTTATCGGATTTTAAGAAACAAAAAAGATAGAGACTGTTTCTGTAAGATTGTGATTAAGAGTGATGATAATGTCAAAGAAATAATTGAAGATATTAAATTGGTTAAGAAATATATCTCTTGTTTGATTTTGCAACCATTAACACCTTTAAATGGTCCTTTAGAAAAACCTTCTATGAATTGTATTTTAGATTTACAAGAGAACATAACTGAGATTATTAATGATGTGCGTATAATACCTCAAACTCATAAGATCGTGGGAGTACTTTAATGAAAGTTGGTGTCATAGATTATATCGATAGTGCTCATTATCTAGTTGGGCATGATAAATGCAGTAAATTGCATGGCCATACGTATAAGATAGAGGTAACAGTTGAAGGAGAAAATAATGACGGAATGGTAATTGACTTTTATGAATTAAAAAAAATTCTTAAAAATGTCCTTAAAATGTATGACCACCAACCTCTAAATGAGATTATTGAATTTCCGTCGTGTGAGAATTTGTGTGAAGATATATACACAAAACTAGAGGATAAGTTGGAATTACCATTCAACATTCGTGTTTGGGAAGGCCAAGATAAATGGACAGAAAAATAGTTTGGTATATTATTAAATTTTTTATAAAAGTATAATTAAATTTAATGTTATAATAATAAATTAATATATATTTTATAGGAAAAGGAAAAAAATGGAAAAAAGGTCGAAAAAATCTTGAAAAAAGTCCTGGAAGCTAAGGTTAAATGAAAGCAAAAATAAAGGAATTCACCTTTAAAAAAGGCGCTGATCTCGTGGGTATAGCAGACCTGGAGCTCCTCAGGGGGATACGGACAAGGCCCGAGGGTCTTTTGGAAGGTTTTACTAAGGCTGTGAGCGTGGGGGTGCGCCTGAACGACTCGGTTTTGGATGGAATAGTTGATGAACCAACACCCCTCTATGCAAATAACCATAGAATAGCCAATATGATGCTGGATAACATTACCTTTCAACTATCCGAGTTGATAATAAACAAGGGGTATGATGCCATCCCGATACCGGCCTCAGAAGCGGCCACCTTAGCTGAAAAACTTGATACAAAGGCTACAAAAGGGCTGAACTGGGGCCCTTTGACCTCTTCTACATTACCAAGTAAGGCGGTAGCCAGGGCTGCCGGGTTAGGCTGGTTTGGCAAGAGCCTTCTTATAGTTAATCCTAAAATAGGGCCGAGGTTCAGGCATGCTTCAGTTATCACCAACATGCCCCTAATTCCAGATCAGCCGATGAAAAGCAGATGCGGAAAATGCGAGGAATGTGTAAAAGCATGCCCGACGAATGCTATTAGGGGATTGAATTTCGATGGTGTTCCTCCTCCGAGAGAGGAGGTACTGGATTTTCCCAAGTGTAGGGATAAACTTTGGATGAAATTTAAAAACCTTCATGGAGTAGGATATCCAATATGTGGCGTATGCATGGCGGTTTGCCCCTGGGGTAAAAGAAAACCTTTAAAGGTCAATGGCTAAAACCCTTTATAAGGTTAAAAATCCATTTACTATTCTCCTATTTTAGTGTGTCAGAACATAATGATAGGCTTCTTTAAGTGTGGAACCAACTTTTTTTAGGCTGTGGGTATCCGCCAAACGATATGCGTTTCTGGCAAGTTTGTTTCTTAGTTGTTTATTATCTATCAATTCATTTAATTGTTGAGTGAATCCATCTTCATCTCTAGCTTTCAAACAATTTTTGTTATGGACAAGCCAACCTTCAAATGCCGGAATATCTCGGAGTAACATAGGTTTTTTTGCAGCAATCGCTTCTAAAACAGCAAAAGGTTGATGTTCACAAGTTGTTGGGAAGAAGAAGATATCTCCTGAAGAATATGCAGTTGTATTTTCAACATAACCTGGAAATATTACATTATTAGGAGAATTTTGAACTAATTTTTTCATGCCCATAGAACCCATTTTTTGATAAATTGTTCCAAACCAAATAAATGTATTAGGAAATTTCTTCGCTACATTAACAAAAGTAGGAACACCCTTTCTTGCAAAAACATGCCCAAGGGAGAATGGAACAATACCCTCTAAAGAATATTTCTCTCTAGATAGTTCTCTTTTCTGTTCAATGTTCTTAAACCTCTCCAAGTCGATTCCGTTACTAATTACCTTAAGTTCAGAAGTTACTCCTCTTTCAATTAGTACGTGGCGTGTATATTCAGCTGTACAAATCACTAGATCTGCATGATTATAAAAGTATTTTAAATATTTTGACAAAGGATATGCAAGTGTGTTACTGAACCAAAAGCTATTTTTAAAATCCTCTACCGTAGTATGGGCATGCATTATGACTTTCTTGCCCTTCGCTTTCATTTTCTTGGCTAAATATAAAGATTTAGGGCCTATGGTATTTATATGAATCAAATCAAAAGAAGCACTAGTATCTGTTGTCCATTCAACCTCATTTAAATTAAGTGCATAACGTTGGTGTTCAACCGCTGTTCCAATCCCACTTTTTTTAAGATAATTTTCAAGTTCCTGATACAAACAGATTTTCATTATTCTTGCAGTTATAAAAGGTAAGCATTTTAATCTTTTCGAATAAATTTGTGTATGAGAAATATATATAACTGCATTGATGATAGAAAATAAGAAATACATGAGAACTCTAACAATTATTTTTGATACGTATTTTCCTAAGAAGGACGGGGTCCTCACATATGTAAGAAGTATTTTACCATTACTTACCAAACATTATAATATAACCCTAATCGTTCCTACGTTACCAAACTTGAAAAAAGAATCTTTCAATAATGTTGAAACAATCTTTGCTCCAACTGTTCCTATAGAACTTGGTGGCTATCGTTTGGCTTTTCCTAATTTAAGTTCATTTAAAGCCATCAGAAATTCTGATGTAGTTTTGATTCATGATCTAGCTCCTCTTGGTGCTATTTCCCTATTTATTACACAGTTTCTAAAAAAACAAACACTTTTTTTTTGCCATCATGATGAGAATATCCTTTTACTGGAAGCATTTAAACTAAGACAAATTAGCTTTTTACCACATAATTTATTATTAAAAGTTATTGATAAAATAGTTTCAATGTTTTATAATCTTACGGACATAATTATATTTGCAACTCAAAGGTACGACGCAAAGCTAAAAAGACTTAATGTGGAGGATAAAAAGAAAAAATTTATTCCATTTTCAGTTGATTCTAAGATGTTTTCATCAGGAAATAGACAAACAATTAGACAAGAATATGGAATTCCAGAAGATGCTAAAATTATCCTTTACCTTGGACGGATGTCACATGAGAAAAATGTTGAAACAATTATTCAGGCTATGCCTGAAATATTATCTAAAAACAAGGATACATGGTTTATTTTTGTAGGTGGGGGTCCAAGAATTAATAATTATAAAGCACTATCTAAGAGCCTATGTAAGGATCGTTATAAATTTATAGGCGAAGTAGAATGGGAGCATGTTCCGAATATTTTATCTATGGCAGATATTTTTGTTCATCCCTCAATTCATGAGTCCCAATGTTTTTCTGTAATGGAAGCTATGGCTGCAGGACTTCCGGTAATAGTGCCAGCTGAAAACGGTACAGCCTTTACATATTTAGAGGATGAGAAAAATTGTCTGTTTTTATCTAATCCTCAGGATGTAAATGAATTAGTGGATAAAATTAACATTCTTATAAAAAATAAGAAAATAAGGAAGATTCTAGGAGCTAATGCTAGAAAAAAGCTAAGTGAATTTTCTTGGGATGCGCATTTTAAAAAATTGCAATCTGAAATTGAATTCTTAATAGAATTTGGAGCTCCGATAAAGGGGAATAGGAGCAGACGTGCAAAAGCGAGAAGGTATGCAGTTCTAGGAAGTGTGGCTCTATTTATTTACGTTTTGGCAAAGGGTTTTAGAAATGTTTTTTAAAAAAAATTTTTTATAATTAACCTTTTAATCTAAAAGATTGTGTATCTTTTGTTTCGAAGTAGAAAATACATGCAAAATGCAATAATGCAGACACTTAAAATTCCAACCAATGGCCTAATATATTCATAGTAGAACATTATACTGCCTGTACCCACTATTGTTATCAAAATTGCATTGCACATCGGACAGCCAAAGGCAAACAATCCCGTTATTCCCCCGCCCAGTGCTACAACATCTTCTTTTTTTCCTAATTTAGATTTTCCATATACATTCAGTGTTAAATATCCTCCTAACATTATTGATGTGGAGATTAAGAAGACATAATCTAATATTGAAGTCTGTATCATCCTTTTATAGAATATTGTAGGGATTATATCTGTTGTAATGCCCAATACGAGGAAAAAAAGAAAGCTTAAACAAAAAAATATCAGTACAAATTTTAATTTTTTTATCATCTTAACTATAAAATAGAGACTTTATAAATTTAAAGTTTTAATATATTCAACTACTGCAACTCCATCTTCAACCGCAGTAAAAATTAAGTTCGGATGCTTTATCTCTTCATATTTGACGTGGCCTTTTGTACGTTTTATGTAAGATGGGCTTATTGCTCCACCAATGGCATAGACTCCTTTTATGTTTGTTTGATAATTTTTGTCTAAAACTATGAGCTCTGTTCTCTTAGTTTTCCCGGGGTGTTTCATGAGTTCTAATCCTAAACGTTCGAATATTGGAGTAGGCCCACAGTAACCAATACATGAAATGACGTTTTTCATTGGAAAACTCATTCCTTGATACAACTTAATTTCCCCGTTAATATAATACTCTTCAGTTCGGATTATCAATCTTCTAATAC
>CAYZUE010000009.1:0-33787 GCA_964481825.1 Candidatus Hydrothermarchaeota archaeon
TGACTCTCAGTAAACATCATCTATAAATTGGATAAGATCTTCCATATCATTTTCAGCATTTCTTTTTCCATCTCGTTTTAAATTATCTATAAGCGCTTTTTTTTTCAATAATCCCTTTTTTTCATAAGCTTCGATATCTTGAAGAAAACGTGATATGGCTATTCTATAGAATTCAGAAAGACTTGAAAAACTCTTTTTATTAACAAGAGCTCTAATTGTTTCTTTTTCTCTTTTAGATATCCTCCCACTTATTTGCGATTTCATCCTAAATTACCAGCAGCACCCCTAATCTTCTTTCTGTAAAGTTCATGAATCTTTATAGTTTCATCTAACTTTTTTTTATCTGCATTTTCTAAATAAGAAATTGTAGAGTCTTGTTTTTCCATTTTTTTGGCCAATTCAATAACTTCCCGTCTATTTCCCTTAGCAAATGCTTTAGCAAAAGTTAAAATTGGGCGCAAATCTTCTGAAGCTACTCCGATATTTGCATAGGGTATAGAAAATTCATTTCCATTAAAAGTGATAGCTAGTCCTCTTTTATTTCTAACAGTTTTAAGCATCTTATAATCAGTAATACTATCTCCAATAGCAATGGATTTAGCAATCTTTGTTTCATCGATGCGGATGAAATCTAGTAATGAATCTACCTTCCGTTGCCCTCCAATAACTTTAATTTCTTTAAAGATTTTTCCAAGTGGAATGTCAATAAGTTCGTTATAAAAGAATTCATCGAGACGTTTTTGCATCTGGGATTCATCAAATTTATGGAAATCTTTAATAATTTCGTCTTCAAGTTTCTCGACAATTGCTAAATCGTTATTGCTGATTTTTGAATTGTATGTATCTAGCGGAAAATATGTGCACGCAATATCTTCTTTTCTCACTCCCACAATATTTCCTATATAATATGCATGTTGTTGATAACTAGTTGAGATTATCCTAACATTCCAACCCATTTTTTTTAATTCATCAATTATTTCGGCTGCATATCCAACTATCTTAGCTTTACTTGAAACTTTTTTTATATCTTCTTCAGTAATCCCATGATAAATAAGAAATGGAACTATTAATTTCAGTGTATCTCCTGGTTCATAATTTTCCCTACCTTCCAGGGTTAAAATGTCATCATATCTACTAAGAACTTCAAATATCCTATGTCCATTTTTTGCTAAACCAAGCACTTCATAAGCATTATCCTGAGGAGATAAAGGGCCTTCTAAATCAAAGAATGCAGAGTAACTAATTATTTAACCCCCTCAACACTTTATTGAAGGTGGATTTATAATGCTTCATCCTATTTGCAGTTGCAGACTCATATGCCAAATCAAATGAATATAAGACGAATAAGTGAGTAAGATCTAAAATAGAAATGGCGTAAAGTAAAGCCACTCCACATTTCATTCCAAATCTATGATTAAAAATAAATGCTTTCCATCCGTTTATGTCCCGATTATCAACATATCCATTAGCAATCTCATCAAAATATCCAAGAAAAGTAAGAAAAATAAGTGGAAAAATCATCATTTCAAATCCAAATAATAAAAATGCTAAAATAATAACTAAAGTTGAAAGTTTGAAAGGAAAATTATCTATTTTTCCTGATAATAAAGAGCTTAAGAGAATTGATCCAAGGATGGTTGCAGACATCGCACTCTCAAGAGATAAATAAATCCAGAGACATATTAATCCTGGAGCTAGTAATAAGGCTACCCTCTTATCTATATCAAGGTCGTCATATCCTCTATCAATAATCCGGATACCACCCCCTAATATAGCAAAAAGGATGAGAAGTGAAAGGCCCGTTTCCATGAAAGTAATTCAGTTTAGGTGTTAAATAACTTTTTCTGTGAAATTTTGGATTAATTACATTTTTTTTGCAATTACTAAAATATGGTCTCTTTCGTATGGATGAAGATTGACAGTTTCTAGTATATTAAAACCATAATTCTTTATCTTCTTTATCTCTTCTTTGAATATTTTCTGGGGATTTTTTGCTACGTTTATACTTCTGGCTTTTATTGCAATTGCTATATGGCCAGATTTTTTCAAAAAATATTCAGAATTTTTACAAAGGATCTCAGTTTGATTTGGTTGGGCGAGATCTTGATAAATAATATCACATTTTTCCATATAAAATTGGTATGTTCTAGGCTTATTTGCATCACAGAGAAATGGATACATATTTTTTCTTTGATTGCTGAGATAAAGAAGTTTTAAAAAAGTCCTAGGAGAAAATTCAATACAAAAAATCATTCCTGAGGGTGCAAAATCTGAAATGTGACTTACAGTTGTACCTGATGAAGCACCTAAGTACAAAATCTTTGAATTGTTTTTAAATGGAATATTTTTTAAACCTTTTAGAATTGCAGCTCCAAGCTTACTCCTCCTAGGATTCCAGAGTCGATATTCTATTCCTTCTTCATTTACAAGCTTTTCTCCATATACTGTATTTCCTGGAACCAAATTCTTCGTAGCTATGCTATTTCCAATAACATATATCCCTTTAAATTTTGTATTGATATTCATCTTTTATTTCTACGAATTATCCTCATTTTCTTGGGTGCATTAGGATATTGTTGATGGATTTTTTCAACTCTATTATTGAAATCTTCATTCAACTTATCTCCTATGTACTTCTTCGAGAAAAAGTCAATCTTACTTGCTAGTGCTATCTTACTTCCTAAACTCCGGGATATTTTACCCCTTTGCCACCATGGTGCTCCCTTAATTAAAGGATGTTGATAGATAGCACCATGTTTAGGTGGAAGCAGTTTATTTTTTTTATTCTTAAAGAAAGCTTTCTTAGAACCCAATAGTTGTATCCGACTCCCAGGCATTAAAGCAAGATTTTCTATGCCTTTGGCAAGTGCTATAAGCCTAGCTCCTAATAAGGAGCCTGTTAGGGCCGTTATATTAGGTGCAATTAGTTCCATTAGTTCATTTATTTCTTCTTCTAGATTATTACGATATTTTTGCAATTTTAAAGTAGCTATTGAAAAATCTTTTAAAATCGAATTATCATCCTGCAATATATTCTCAAAAAGTTTTTTAGATTCAACCGTAGTATCTTCAAAAAACAAAGAATCTAAAGCCCGCCATTCTCTTGCCCTTTCAATGAGCATATTCAATATTTCATCGAGTTGTTGAATAGCGGTAATTGCTTGAATTAGATCTTTGTCTTTTCGGGATGAATGTTCTTGGAGATCCAGTTCTCCTTTTTTAAGGCACACTTCATGCAGAAGTTTATTATAACTCTCTCTAGAACAATTAATATTATCTAATATGACATCCAAATTTTCCACTAAAAAAGTCATATCATGTTCTGGATCTTCCATTTTAAATTTTTGAATTTTATCTAATTTTTCGATAACTAGATCATACCCTTTTAAGTCAGAAACACTCTTTTTAATTTCTTTCATATGAATATGCTCCAACTCTTTCAATTTTAAAATAATATCCTCTGAGTTATTCTTGAATAAAGACTTTGAAATCATCCTATTTTTCTCATCAAATGCAAATACCCCGAGGATATTAATTGTTAAATAAGCGTTCATTCTATAGAAATAATGTAAGAAAAAGATTTAAACCTTTGTTGTCAATCCCTTTTTGGTGAATTAATGCTTAGTTCAGAAATTTTTGGAATAAAACTAAAAAATCCAACTATACTCGCTTCAGGTATATTGGGTTCTACTGGAGGAACACTAAAGAGAGTAGCTAACTATGGGGCAGGAGCTCTGACAACTAAATCCCTAGGTGTTAAAGCACGAGAAGGACATAATAATCCATCCATAGTTGAACTTGAAGATGGCCTTATTAATGCAATAGGCCTTGCAAACCCAGGATATAGAGCTTATGAAGAAGAGATTAAAATTGCAAAAAAGGGAAATATCCCAATTTTTGGCAGCGTCTATGGGTATACTGTTGATGAATTCATAGAGGTAGCAAAAGGTTTAGAAAAATTTGGCGTAAATGCAGTAGAGTTAAATTTCTCCTGTCCAAACGTTGATAATGCTGGAGTTAAATTCGGGCACAGTCCCGATTTAAGCTTTGAAGTTGCCAGTAAAGTTAAAAAGAAATTGCATATACCTGTTATAGCTAAACTTACTCCTAATGTAAAAGATATTGTGGATATAGCAAAGGCATGCGAAGAAGCAAAGGTAGATGGAATAACTGCAATAAACACAATTAGTGCTATGAAGATTGATACTCGGATTGGAAAGCCCGTATTGGGTAACAAAACAGGAGGATTAAGCGGCCCCTGTTTAAAGCCCATAGGAGTTAGGTGTGTATATGAAATTGCGAAGGAGGTTAATACTCCAATAATTGGGTGTGGTGGCATTACTACAGGCGAGGATGCGGTTGAATATTTTATGGCAGGAGCAAGTGCTGTGCAAATTGGTACGGGTGTTTATTCTAGAGGTGTTTCAATATTCAAGAAGATTACAGAAGAGATTAAAGTTTTCATGAAAGAAGAGGGATACCAAGATTTCAAGGAAATGATTGGGATAGCGATTTGATGAAATCTCTAAACAACTTTGAGAAAAAAATATCACTTTCAACTGTACAAAAAATTCTATTAACAACAGATGGTTCAATTACTCGAATTTTAGAGGCTATTTCCGGGGAACCAGTTACAATTGAGACCATTATTCAAGATACTATTAAGGCAAATTTGAAAATCAGTTATAAGCTTAAAATAGAAGTTGGATCAGAAGTTAACTATAGAGTTGTCAATTTAAAAAATCATAATAAAGTATTAATTCGTGCTATATCCTATGCGCCCAATGACAGACTCCCTCATAAATTCAGGGAAGATATTAGAAAAAAAGATTCTCCTATTGGGAGCATTATGGAAAAACTTAATATCGAGGCTCGGAGGGAGATAAAAGGATTTGAACTGATCAAATCTGATAATGATCTTTCAAAAGTCTTTAAGATTCCTCTAGAATCTAATCTGTTAAAGAGAGATTATAATATAATTTTTCAAGAAAAAGTTCTTCTTAATATTACAGAAATATTTCCGCATGAACTGTTCAGGAACTAAATAATACATTTTTATAATTAGCTATCTTCTATCTAATTAATGATTGATATTACTACTCCATCTAGGATTCATATCACTCTTCTTGATCTTAACGCATCCATTGGACGGATTGATGGAGGTATTGGATTAGCTCTTGAGAGCCCCAGGATTCAAATGAGTGCAAGTAAAGGAAAAAAGATTAATGTTAAAGGACCAATGCAGGGGAGGATTGCTGTTGCTGCACAGAAGGTTTTAGATCATATAGGAGAAACGGAAGGAATAGATATCAGAATTGATGAGGCATTTCCTCAACATATAGGGCTAGGATCTGGTACTCAAATTTCCCTCGCAACGGGAATGGCAGTATCTAAAATCTACAAAAAGATACCTAAAGATGAGATTGCTAAAATCACTGGACGTGGTGGAACATCAGGAATTGGCGTAGCAGTATTCAAACAAGGAGGTTTCATACTTGATGGGGGCCACGCAACAAAAATAAAAAAAGAATTTAATCCCACGTCTATCTCTAAGGCTCCTCCACCACCAATAATCACTAGAAAAAAATTTCCAAATTGGAAGGTTGGTTTGATAATTCCAAAAACACGGAAACTATTTTCTGGTTCTAGAGAGGTTAGAATTTTCAAGAAGTATTGCCCGTTGCCATTAGATGAAGTTCAAAAACTTAGTCATTTGATCTTAATGAAATTACTACCTGCTATAGTTGAAAAGGACATTGAGGTATTTGGGGAATCTATTAATTTAATCCAAACTGTTGGATTTAAAAAAGTAGAACTAGGACTACAGCTTCCATGGACTAAAAAGATGTTGGATATCGCTCAGAGTTATTCTTACGGAGCGGGGATCAGTTCTTTTGGTCCATTAATTTATTGTTTTCCAAAAAATGAGGATAAATTACTTAAGAATATTCCGGAAAAGAAGGCTGATGTCATTTTTACAAATGCCTGTAATAAAGGAGCAAGGATAATTAAAAGTTGAATATGAATGATGAAGCACTTAAAGAGATTATATCCTTACTAAAAAAGGGGGAGGAGCTAACATCACTTAAAAAAGTAATAGCAAAGAAGTATAGGCTTTCACGAGTTCCTACTAATTCTCAGATTCTTGCGTCTGCCGATTTTAATGAAAGATTATTCCTCAAACCATTATTACGAAAAAAACCTGTACGAACCATATCTGGAATTGCAATAGTAGCTGTGATGACTAGAGAATCTCCCTGTCCAGGAGAATGTATATACTGTCCACAAGGTGAGGGATTTCCTAAGAGTTATACTGGGGGAGAACCAGCAGCATTGCGTGGAAAGAGACTAAATTTTGATCCCTATCTCCAAGTGCAAGACAGGCTTAATCAACTAGAGAGCATTGGGCATAATATAGATAAAATTGAATTAATTATTTTAGGGGGGACTTTTAACTCTCAGTCATTTGAATATCAAGATTTTTTTGTAAAGAAGTGTATAGACGCTATGAATGACTTTAGCAATATAAAAAAGATTAGAACCACTTCATTAAATGATGCGAAAAGGCAAAACGAAAAATCAAAAGTAAGAAATGTTGGAATAACTTTTGAAACTCGACCAGATTACTGCCATGAAATTCATGTCAACCAGATTCTAAAATTAGGGGTCACTAGGATTGAACTAGGGGTCCAGTCTATTCTAAAAGGAGTATATAGAAAAGTAAATAGAGGCCATAAAATTGGAGATGTTATACATTCGACTCGTGTAGCTAGGGATGCAGGGCTTAAAGTAGGATATCATATGATGCCGGGACTATTTGCGAGACCTGAGGAGGATTTGTGGCAATTTAAAGAACTTTTTAATAATCCAGATTTCAAACCAGATTTTCTTAAAATTTATCCAACTCTGGTTATAAAAGGAACTAAATTGTATAAAATGTGGAAGCAAGGAGAATTTATTCCCTACGACGATAATGAAGTTATTAAACTTTTAGTGAAGATTAAAAAACTTTTACCAAAGTGGACTAGGACCATGAGAATTCAGCGAGATATCCCTAATTATTTTGTCGAAGCTGGAGTAAATAAGGGAAATATTGGGGAGATAGTTTACAATAAAGTAAAAGAATGTAAATGTATTAGGTGTAGAGAGATTGGGCATCGAACTTTAAAAGATATAAGTATAAATCAAAAAGATTCTAAAATTGTATTAGAGAAGTATCCAGCTTCTAAAGGTATTGAGTATTTCATCTCTGCTGAGGATGAAATAAATGATTTATTAATCGCATATCTTCGGCTTAGATTCCCTTCTTCAGATGCACATAGAAGTGAAATGCAGAATTCTGCAGTAGTTAGGGAATTAAGAGTCCTCGGACAAGCAATGAGATTGGGAATTAGGGATGAAAAAGAAAATCAGCATAAAGGTTTTGGAATGGAACTTCTTTCAAAAGCTGAGCAAATAACTGCAGAAGCTGGGTATAAAGAATTGCTAATTACAAGTGCCATCGGAACAAGACGGTACTATAGGAAATTAGGATATCAAAGAGTAGGCCCATATATGGGGAAATCCCTTTAATTATCTAACTTTGCTCTTGTATAAAGTACCCTCTGAATAACAGTTATATAAGTTAAAAAACCAAGGATTATGAGAGCTATAATAAACGCTGTTCCTTCTGATAGTACTTCTACTATTTCAAATAAAGTTGCAATAATAAGTATAATTAACCGCTCTGCTCGTTCAGCAATGCCAACATCACATTTATCAATAAAAATTTCGGCCCTTGATCGTGCATAACTTACGAGTAGGCTACCAACTAGAACTATAAATATCAGGATAAGATATCCATCAAGATACAGGGCTATACCAAGGAGTATAGTGGCATCTGAGAATCTATCGGTAATCGAATCTAGATAACCACCAAACCTCGATACGTTGTTAGAAACTCTTGCTACTGCACCATCTATTAAATCAAAAAATCCACATAACAATAAAGATATAAAAGCCAATATCAAGTTTCCATTTGCTAAAAACAACATTACTCCAATACTTGAGATAAATCCTAATAGTGTAAGATGATTTGGCCTTAAATGTAAGCGTATTAAGAATTTAGCAATTGGATAAACCAAAGAACCTATATTTTTTTTATATTTGGAACTGAGCATAAATAAAAGTATTTCTGTTTGAATTAATAATATTATGTAAGATGAAAGTATTACTGGTTACAGGAAAGTTAGCTGAAACTCAGGTGAAAGAGGTTACAAAAAAATTTAAGTGCAGTGTTTATGTTACTCCAGAAGAAGTTGCGTCTCTTATTAAGCCTAAAATCATTTTGAAAAATCTAACTGATCAAATACTCAAAAACGTAGATATTATCCTTGTTCCAGGACTCATTAAGGGAAACTTAAATGTTATTGAAAAAATTCTTGGAATCAAAACATTTAAGGGAACAAGAGATATTTCAGATATCCCTTATGTTCTTGAAAATATTAATAGCATAAAATTGTCCAAAGATATTCCTGCGGACATTTTGTTTAAAACAGAACTCAGAGATAGGGCCCTTGGGGAATTGGACAAAGTAAATTCTCGCAAATACATAAGATCAAAGCTTAAATCTTCGGAAAATTTTTTAATTGGTGAGCTTCCTGTCGGGGTGGACTTTCCAATTAGGGTAGTTGCAGAGATCGTTAACGCTGGAGATATGAAAAATATAGATATAGTAAAGCGAGCTAAATACTATATTCGGGAAGGAGCAGATATTATCGATATTGGAATGGACGATAATAATCCAATTCGAGTAAAAGAAATAATAAATTTACTACGGCCATTAAATATTCCGCTCTCTATTGACACCATGGAGAAAGAAAACATTAAAAGTGCTATTAAAAATGGGATAGATTTGATTCTGAGTTTTGATTATAATCTCTTAATGAAATTTAATAATATAACTATTCCCAGCGTAATAATTCCAAAAAAAAATACCATACCCTCGAATTCTAGTGATAGGCAAAAATTAATGGAAAATAATATTAAATTAGCACTAAAAAGAGGATTTAGCACTCCTATAGCAGATCTTGTGCTTCAGCCACCCATGATGGGGCTTGTTAATTCATTAACAGCTTATAAAGGCTATTCGGAGAAACATACTACCCCTATCCTAATGGGAATTGGTAATTCAACAGAGCTCTTAGACTCAGATTCAACAGGTATAAATGCTGTGCTTTCAGCAATAGCGATGGAATGTAATGTCAATCTAATTTTTACAACTGAGGCGAGTGGAAAGACTGTAGGCAGTGTAAAAGAGCTCTCTACTGCAGTGAAGATGATGTTTATTTGTGGTATAAAAAAGTCAATCCCAGTGAATTTAGGGATTGATCTGCTAATAAATAAAGAAAAAAAGATAAAAAGAGATGAATTAGACCAAAATATAATTGAAAACATAAAGAATGTTAAAGCCAGATATAATAAAGTAACCAAAATTAATGATGAAGGATATTTTAGAATATTTATCAAAGATCAGATTCATTGTATCCATTATTACAAAAATACCCCCCATTTTTTAATTTATGGTAAAAACGCAAGAAAAATATCGGATACCATTTTCAGCCTTAATCTAATTAAAGATATTGATCATGCGTTGTACCTGGGGAGAGAACTCCAAAAAGCCGAGCAAGCTCTAACCAATAACCGTAGTTACATCCAAACATAACCTGAAATTTAATCATAATTATGAACAACCTAAAGTGGGAAGAATTCGAAAAAGTAGAGATACGAGTGGGAAAAATTATTGATGTCGCAGAATTCCCTGAAGCTAGAAATCCAGCTTATAAATTGAAAATTGATTTTGGGATATTTGGAATCAAGAACTCAAGTGCTCAAATCACAGGATTATACAATAAAGACAATTTAATGAATAAACAGATTATAGCTGTTACGAATTTTCCACCTAAGCAAATAGCGAATTTTCTTTCAGAATGTTTAGTTCTTGGAATTGTATTAGAAAATAAGGAAGTTGTATTATTAAAACCTGAACGTGAAGTAAAAAATGGTTCTAGGATTAAATAGGAATGTTAGATTTTTTGATTTTTTTTCTTTAATTCCTTTAAAGCTGGTGTAAAAATAGGTTTCTCTTCGAGCAATCCGTGGGGTTTATAATAAAGGATAAGTAACATGATACTTCCAAATAAAATGTATTCTAACCATGTTGCTTCAAATGGTAAATTAAGAATATCTTTGATCTCGAATTTATAAACTATCAATAATACTTTAGCAACTACAAATGATAAAACACCTAAAACTACCCCTTTATTATTGCCGCTACCACCCAATAAAATCATGAGGAATGGGAAAAATGTCCATTCAACTCTAAAAAACGTTGATGCTATTACATTTGAACTTAACAAAGAATAAAATGCACCAGCCATCGCAGCCACACCTGAACCTATGGCTACCGTTTTTACTTTAAGCTTAAATGGGTCCCTGCCAAAAGATTTAACCACATCCTCATTTTCTCTCATGGCTTTCAATAGCCTTCCAAAGGGGGAAGTAAGAAGTCTTTCAGTGAATAAATATACTAATAGAGCTAAAATGAGGCCTAGAATGGCGAATCCAAATAAACGATGCTCACCCGGAACCCAAGCTAATATATCAGGAGTATTTACCCCGTAATAACCTCCTATTATGGATCTATTATAGTTTGAGATTAGATAAAGTACTTCGCTTATTGCAAGTAAAGTGATTGCTAAGTAATCATTTCGAAGTTTTACACTTGGGATAATAAACAATCCTCCAGCTAAAGCACCGATTAAACCTGCAACTACTAAAGAGAAAACAAGGATGCCTATACCGAGCAGTGGATTTTGAGAAATCATTGAGTTTACGGTGCTTTTTAAAATGCCAGTTGACTGTATTATCTCCCCATCGATACTTAGAATGTGGAGTAATACTCTATTTACAATGCCACCAACTGCAATGGCCCCAATTAAAACCGCCATAGCCCGTCCAAAATTTGGTATTCCAGCATACCCATACTCAATATTAAGACTTAACGCTATTATCAAATAGATGGAAAACCAAATTATAATGTTTAATATTAAGTAATCCACGGCCATATTTTATTTCTCCATATCTTTAAACCTACAATTCCTTTTGGGGCAAGAATCAATGTTGTTACAAGTATCGTAAGTGAAATCACTTTACCGTATACTAATATCCCAGGACCAAAAAATCCTGAGAGATAAAATGTTATAGCAGACTCAGATATTCCTATTATATATCCCCCAGCTAATGCGCCATAAATACTTCCTAGACCGCCTACGATGCTAGCAGCAAAAATAGATACAATAATAACAGTTCCTGTGAGTGGAACGATTTCTTGGCGAAAAGGAAGTAGACTTCCAGCTAATGCTGCAAAAGATCCTGAGAGAAACCATGAAAATATCCGAGTATATTCAACGTTAATTCCCATAATTTCCGCAAGAGATGGATTTTCCATAGAGGCGCGCATTGCTATTCCAAACTTAGTTCTATGTAAAAGGTAAAATAAAGTAATAAAAATAGTTACAATTATTAAGCTAGAAATTATCAGGATACCATCAAATTGAAAAAAATCAAAATCTAGAGGGGTAAATATGAATTTTTTTGTTGATTTTCTAACTATTGTCCTTAATGTTTCCGCATATGCCCCTAAAATACCGAGAAATATTATATCAATAGCTAAAGTAGCTATCATAAGAGTAACAACCTTAGCTTCTTTTCTAATTAGAGGTTTTAGAAAAATTAAATAAATTAGGATTCCAAGAGTCCCACCAAAAAGGAAAGAAATAGGAAGGGAAAAATAGGGATTGATACCAAATGTTAGCCATAGAGATAGGGATATATATGACCCAAATATGGCCATACTACCCTGAGCAAAGTTTGGAACTCCTGTGGTAATGTAGGTAATAATTAATCCAATTCCTAAAAGAACGAGCAAATTTGAGTATACAATCGCCCCTTCCAATACCGCCATATTCAGTTCTCCAATACCAATCTTTAAATAATTTGGCGTCATAGTTGGTAGTTATCATATTTTAAAAGGTGGTGTTTAAGAATGGGTAAAAGACTAATGAAGTTTCTTATTATTGGACTGTTAGCACTTGTTTTTGTTTCAGGATGTGCTCAGTCTCCATCAGAAGAAGCTCCAGAAGAAATAGTTGAAATAGAGATTCCATTAGGGGTTTTAGCTGATTTATCTGGCCCTTTAACAACTTATGGAGAAGATATTAAGACCACGGTAACTATCGCCGGTGAAGATGTTAATTCGTACTTTGAGAATAAAGGCTCGCCATACAGAGTTAAACTATATATTGAGGACACTAAGGTGGACCCCAAAATAGCATTAGATAAAGTTATGGCACTTCATACCAAGGGTATCAAACTTATTGTAGGCCCAATGGGAAGTGGAGAGGTAAAGAATATTCTACCTTATATTAGTTCTAATAAGATAGTTATAGCTTCTCCTTCATCCACAGCACCTCCAAGCTTTCTTGGTGTAACAAACCCAGAGGAGAAAAAGTTCGCTTCAAGGTTTGTTTCTGGTGATGCATTTCAAACAATAGCCATCGCTAAGTTAGCCCAAGATAGAGGGATTAAAGGTGTGGTTATTACACATGTAGCCAATGCCTGGGGCGCTGGTCTGGAAGAGTTTGGAAAAATCGAGTTTGAAAAGCTCGGAATAGAAGTTAAATCTTCTGTTGAATATCCAGATCCTGCACCTGCTGATTTTACACCTTATGTAGCTACTTTAGAGAATACTGTAAGCGATCTATTAGAAACAAATAGTAAAGACGAAGTTGCTGTTGTAGCCTTTAGTTATGAGGAAGTTGCAACGATTCTAGCACAGGTCTCTGACGATTCAAACCTTTTGACTGTAACATGGATTGGATGCGATGGTACAGCTAAAAGCCAGAAAGTTATTGATGATGTATCAGATAAAGCAAGCTTGGTAAAACTTTACAGCACTGTTTCTGAAACACACGGTGGAAGTGAGTTAGATGAACTCAAGGTGAAGTATGCAGCTCGAATTGGAGGCGAACCAAAGAGTTACGGTCTGAATGCTTATGACTCTGCGTTTGTCATTGCCATTGCAGCTGCTGAAGTTCATGAAGCTCAAAGTGAGTTTAATTCAGATGCTATAGCTGAAGCTGTACCAAATGTTGCACAGGCATATAGTGCTGGAGACTATGGACCAAAACCAGTTAGTGGTGCTTTAAACTTTGACGAGTATCTAGATCGAGCGGTGACTGAATACATGATCTATACAGTAGAGGATCAGAGCTGGAAACACTCCGGAGTATGGGAATTCAAAACCAATACTATAACGTGGAACTAGTTACAAAAAACTTAAAAAAAAGTTTTGGAGGACTTAAGGCTCTCGATTTAGATGAAATCAGAGACGGAGTTAGCATTGAGGTGGAGAAAGGCTCCATTACATTGGTGATAGGACCTAATGGAAGTGGAAAGTCAACTCTCATAAATAATATCACAGGTTTCCTCAATGCAGATTCCGGAAAAGTACTTTATCAAGGCAAGGAGATTACAAATCTCCCTGCTTCTAAAATTTTTAAAAAAAAAATAGTTAGAACTTTTCAAACATCTCAACCGTTAAAAAAACTTACACTAATAGAAAATCTTTTAATTGCAGCTCCTGATTATGGGGATGGCGTTTTTAAGAGTTTCTCAGGGAATTGGAAAGACAAAGAGGAAGCAATTATAAATAAAGCTTTTGAACATCTTATTTTTCTCGGTCTTGATCATCTATGGGATAACGAAGCTCAGGACCTGAGTGGGGGGCAACTTAGATTATTAGAGATTGGCAGAGTGCTAATGTCAGAGGCAAGACTTATAATAATGGACGAACCGATTGCCGGGGTTGCTCCTGAGCTCGCTCACAATATTCTAAAAAAACTTAGAAAATTAACAGAAAAGGGATTTTCATTTCTTATTGTTGAGCATCGATTAGACATAATTCTGGGGTATGTTGATAGTATTTATGTCCTGGCTAATGGCAAGATTATAGCGAAAGGTAATGGGAATGACATACTTGAAAATCCTAAGGTTATAGAGGTGTATTTGGGTGCTCAAAGTTGAGAATCTATCTGCAGGTTATAAAGAACTGAGGATACTCTTTGATATAACTGCTAGATTTGAGGAAGGTAGAATCACCACTATTGCGGGACCTAATGGAAGCGGGAAAAGTACGTTATTGAAATCTATATTTGGTCTTACGACAATACATGGAGGTCAGACCATGTTTAATGGAAAGGACATTACGTTCACAGCACCTTATAAGAGAACTAGGATGGGTATTGCTTATCTTCCTCAAGTTGGAAAGGTATTTACTAATCTTAGAGTCTCTGAAAATTTAAAGATGGCTGGTTACATACTTGAAGATGAAGAATTTAATAAAAGGCAAGAGGTCGCCTTAGACACATTCCCTGATCTTAGGAATAAATTAAGTCAAAAAGCAGCAAATCTAAGTGGAGGAGAAAGACAATTTTTAGGTATTGCAACTGCCCTTATAAGAAAAGCCGATATTTTGATGCTTGACGAACCTAGTGCCATGTTATCACCAAAATTTAGTTCTATTATTTTCAAAAAGATATTGGAACTTAAAGAGAGATTTAATCTAACAATACTTCTAGTTGAACAGAATATTAAGAGTGCATTAGATATAAGTGACAATGCATATATGTTAAAAAGTGGTAAGATTGATTTCGAAGGAACTGCACAAAATCTTTTAAAGCATGATGAATTTGAGAAGTTTTGTATTGGAATATGAACTTTTTGATTTTCAGGAAATTGTGTAATCATTTTTCTACTATAGAGAGTACAAATATTTATATTTAAAGCAAATAAAATATCTAAGGGTAATAATTTTGGTTAAAATTAAAATAACAGATACAACTTTTCGCGATGCCCATCAATCCCTTTTAGCTACAAGAATGAGAATGGCTGATATGGAGCCAATCATTGAAAAGATGGACCAAGTTGGATTTTTTTCCCTTGAGGTCTGGGGAGGAGCAACTTTTGACACTTGCATTCGCTACCTAAATGAAGATCCTTGGGAAAGAATTCGTACTTTTAAAAAGCATATGAAAGAAACGCCTACACAAATGCTTCTTAGGGGTCAAAATTTAGTGGGTTATAAACACTATAGTGACGACATTGTAGAAAAGTTTGTTGAAAAAAGCGTGAAAAATGGAGTTGATATCTTTCGGGTGTTTGATGCTTTAAATGATTTACGTAACATGGAGTCATCAATAAAAATAGCAAAACGGTTAGATGCGCATGTTCAAGGAACAATTTGCTATACTTTATCCCCTGTACATACAATAGATTTCTTCGTTGAGATGGCAAAGAAATTAGAATTTATGGAATGTGATTCAATCTGTATCAAAGATATGGCAGGGCTAATATCTCCAAAAAATACGTATGAACTTGTAAAATCCATTAAAAAAGCAACTACCATCCCCATTGATCTTCATTCTCACTGCACTAGTGGGATGGCACAAGCAAGTTATTATGCTGCATGTGAAGCAGGCATAGATATCTTAGACACGGCAATGTCACCTTTTTCGGGTGGAGCATCTCATCCATCTACAGAGAGTACCATAGCATCTTTGGAGGGCACCTCTCGTCAAACCGATATTAATCTTTCAAACATTAATCCTATAACTACATATTTTAAAAATCTAAGAAAGAAATATGAAGGTATTATAGATCCTTTAGCAGAATCTGTTGATACTAACGTACTCTTATATCAAATACCTGGGGGGATGTTATCAAATCTTATTTCCCAACTTAAGGATCAGAATGCTCTGAATAGGTTTGAGGAGGTTTTAGCTGAAACGCCTAAGGTGAGAGCAGATTTAGGATATCCGCCACTGGTCACTCCTGCAAGTCAAATTGTAGGAACTCAAGCTGTGATGAATGTTTTGGTAGGAGAACGATATAAAGTTGTACCAAAGGAGATAAAAGATTACGTCCTTGGACTTTACGGTAAACCACCAGGCATAATTAATTCTAAAATAAAAACTAAGATAATTGGAGATGAGAAACCAATAACTTGCAGGCCTGCTGATTTACTTCAACCTAATTATAAACTAATTAAAAAAGATGCTGAAAACCTTGGTTTAGTTAAAAAAGAAGAGGATATTTTGACTTTTGCCCTTTACCCATCTATAGCTCCTAGATTCTTAAAAGGAGAAGGGGTTGAAGAGACTCTTCATCCTCCAGGGGGGAAATTTGTAGAAAATAAGGGGATTCCAACATTATTCAGTGTTGAAGTAGATGGTGAAATCTTTGATGTGTCTGTAAAACCTAAAGAAGGTTCTATTGAAATAAATGAAACAAGGGATAATGTTTCTGTTAAGGTGGAAGGGGGTATTGTAGCACCCATGAAGGGAATTATACTGAAAATTAAAGTTGGAGTCGGGGAGAAGATAAATAAAGGAGAGATAATAGCCATTCTCGAAGCTATGAAAATGCAAAATGATGTCCTGGCAACCCATGATGGTATTGTAAAAGAAATCTGTGTCTCTGAAGGAAGTAATGTCTCCCCTGGAACAGTAATCATGGTTGTGAAGTAATGTTTAATAAGATATTAGTAGCCAATCGTGGCGAAATCGCTATTCGCATTATGCGAACATGTCGTGAATTGGATGTAAAAACAGTCGCCGTATTTTCGGATGCCGATAAATATGCTCTTCATGCAAAGTACGCTGATGAAGCATTTCATATTGGACCCTCCCCAGCAAGTCAGAGCTATCTAAACTTAACTAATATTATTGATATTGCCGAAAAAACTGGGGCAGAAGGTATCCATCCAGGTTATGGATTTCTTTCAGAAAATCCAAATTTTGCTAGCTTGTGTGAAAAGAGCAATTTAATTTTTATTGGTCCATCTAGTAAATCTATGAAAAAAGTCGGAAGCAAAATTCAAGCTAAAACTTTAATGGAAAAAGCAGGAGTTCCAGTAACTCCTGGATCGAATAAGGCCATTGACAATATTAAGGATATCGAGGATATAGCAGAGATGGTTGGGTATCCTATTGTGATTAAAGCATCAGCTGGTGGTGGGGGGATTGGCATGAAAGTGGTGGATAATAAAGAAAATCTTGAACAAATTGTCGATTCTACTAGAGCAATTGCAAAGTCTGCTTTTGGGGATGACACTCTTTATATAGAAAAATATCATGATAAACCAAGACACATTGAATTTCAGATTCTTGCAGATAAAAAAGGAAAAACAATTCACCTTAATGAAAGAGAATGTTCCATCCAAAGAAGGCATCAGAAATTAATTGAAGAAACTCCATCCCCCATAATGACATCTACTATGCGGAGCAAAATAGGCAATGTTGCAATAAAGGCTGCAAAATCCATTAACTATGAGAATGCAGGAACTGTTGAGTTCATATATTCTGATGGAAACTTCTACTTTCTTGAGATAAATACACGTCTTCAAGTTGAGCATCCCATAACAGAAATAACAACGGGTGTTGATTTAGTGAAGGAACAACTTATGATAGCTTCTGGTAACGATTTGAACTTATCGCAAGAAGAAATTATGATTAATGGGTCTGGTATAGAATGCAGAATAAATGCAGAGGATCCATTGAATGAATTTTTACCAGCTCCTGGAAAAATAACTAGGTATAGATCTCCAGGCGGGATTGGAATTAGGGTAGATTCAGGTGTAGCAATGGGGTATACAATCTCTCCTTATTATGATTCTATGATTTCAAAGCTTGTATCTTGGGGTAGAAATCGTAAAGAGAGTATTTCACGTATGAATCGAGCTTTATCAGAATACATAATTACAGGTGTAACAACCAATATACCTTTTCACAAATCTATTATGCGCAATAAAGCCTTCAAAAATGGGGATCTTAGCACGAGTTTTATTAAAGACAATAATATTCTGTTTAATGTTCCGAATATAATTAAAGAAGACAAAGAACGTGAAACTAAGCTTGTAGAGACCTTTAAAGAAGACAAAAAAGTTGTAGCTATTAGTGCTGCGGTTAATTCTTATATTAGGTATAATGTTGATAAACAGTGATTGTAGATGTAAATTCGATTAGAAGAAGTCGGATCCTAACTTTTTTGGATTTAAAGCGTCATGCAAAATAAATGATTTAGTACTATGCCTTTAGATTACATTAGACATTAATTTGTCTTTTAATCTAGGCGATATTAATATAAAATTACCTAGGAACTTTATTAGTATTGTTAAATTAAAATGGATGGAGGATAATTTATACTTATGAATCAATCTGATTCAATTTCTTTAGAAGAGATAAAATCTATTATTAAAACAAAAAAAATAGGATGTAAGATCGAATATTATCCAAAAATAGGATCAACCAACGACATTGCCAGAAAGCTTGCCATTGCAGGATCACCAGAAGGGACTGTTATAATTGCAGGAATTCAGACTAGGGGTCGGGGTAGATTGGGTCGGAAATGGTTATCCTCTAAAGGTGGAATCTGGCTTTCTATTATTTTAAAGCCAAAAATGCTTCCTAACATTGCAACGATAATTACAAGTATCGTAGGCATTGCTGTTCACAAAACTTTGTGCACTGATGGAATAGATCTTCGGCTCAAATGGCCTAATGACATAATGGTAGATGATAAAAAATTAGGTGGGATATTAACTGAGATAGGAACTGAATTAAATACAATAAATTACCTATTAATTGGCGTTGGTATTAATGTCAACAATAATCTTTCAGATTTTCCTGCGGAGATTAGAGATAAGGTTACCACATTAAAGGTTCTGAAAGGGACAGAACTATCTCGGGCTTACATCATAAGTCAGTTTCTAGAAGAATTTGAAGATATGTATAATACTCTTGATCGGGGAGAATATTCTACAATTTTTCGAGAGTGGAAAAATCTGTCAGATACTCTTGGTAGGAAAGTTAAGGTTGTAACAGAAAACAAAATTTATGAAGGGGTTGCTATGGATATAGATGCGGATGGATCCTTAGTTTTGAAACTTAATGACACTAAGAAGATAAGTATAATTGCAGGTGATTGTATACATCTAAATGAAAAAATTTAAATATTCTGTTGAATAATTCCCCCTAGGATTAAAATGGAAACTATACGTCGATACAAAGAATTACGATATAATTTCTTTAAATGGAAGTATGAATCCAGTTTTATTAATATGCTTATTCTATCATTATTTTTTGCTGCGTTAACTGGAATTGGAGCTCAAATAAAGATATATTTACCTTTTACCCCTATTCCTATTACAGGGCAAGTTTTTTTTGTCCTTTTAACGGGGGTATTACTTGGCAGATATGCAGTTCTAAGCCAAACTTTATATGTAGGGCTAGGTGGACTGGGAATGCCCTGGTTCGCGCCTGCAGCTGGCATGGGCATATTCTCAAATGGAGGACTGTCTATATTGACAGGTGTTACTGGGGGATATCTCTTAGGGTTTGTTATAGCGGCAGGAGTTATAGGATGGTTTGTTGATAGATTTGTTTATGTGAGGACTATTCCGTTTCAATTTTGTCTGTTACTCCTTGGTGTTTCTATAATCTATACCCTAGGTGCTCTTCAGCTATCTTTTTTCTTAGGTACTGGTTTTCAAGATACAATACTTAAGGGTGTTCTTCCTTTCATACCAGGCGATATTTTAAAGGCAGTAGGTGCGCTTATGTTTTCTGCAGCTTTGCTGCCAAAGGAATCTTATAATGGCGAAGTGGATTTTAAAAAAAGGAGTGCTTTTAGAGTACCCGGTATTATAGTTACTGCTATTCTTACTTTGTTCTTTCTTATCTTATTTTTGATGAAAGGACTTCAACTGGACCAAGTAACTGTGGAACAGTTTATTATGCAAACAGCATGGTATGTAATACCTCTACTAATAATCATTACCCTACTCATTAGACAATTTAAGATAAAGTGAATTAAACAAAAAAATAGCGTGGTAACAACTATAACATTGCTTTTGCTACGCTGACAAGTTTTGGTCGTTTCATCATAATCTTTGCTAATTTTAGAAAGTTTTTTCCATTAGCAAAATCTACCATGTCTTCCCCGGTAAGATGTTCTGAAATCATATTCAAATCATCATCTGATAATTTTTCTATTGACTGTCTTAACTTAACGATTTTATGAAGGATTGCTCCTCTCTTATCTCGCCATCTCTTATCATATTCCATAAGTTTTTTTTCAGAAAAATTGCCAGTATTTATGGCTTCAGATGCAACTTGCCCAGCTATAATTCCAGCTACGCTCGCTTCATGAATTCCTCCTCCATGAATTGCATTAACCTGATGAGCAGCGTCTCCAACTACCATTATACCATTTCCTGCGAGTTTAGAAATTGGGTCTCCAACTGGAATTCCCCCTGCATTTACCTCAATAATACTCCCTCTTCGTAATTCTTTATGTGTTTCAATAAATTTATCAAGATATGCTTTTGCAACACCTTTCTCATTACCCCCTATTCCTACTCCTACATTAGCAATATCTTTCCCTTTAGGGAAAATCCATACGTATCCTCTGGGAGCGATTTTTGAACTAAAGAAAAGTTCTAACATATCTGGAAATTCTAGGTCAACAACCATTTCATACTGAAAACCTGAATCGATATCTATGAGTTTATTAGTTGTTTTTAGGCCGGCCTTCCTAGCTATTGTTGATTCTACACCATCTGCTGCAATAACGATTTTAGATCGTGCCTCTATATTTTCATTAAAATGGGAATATCTAACTCCTTTAACAAAACCATTTTTCATGATTAGATCATTAGCTTCCGCCTTGGCTAGAACTTTTGCACCTGATTTAGCAGCGTTTATGGCTAGGTGCTTATCAAAAATCTTTCTTTCTATAACATACCCTATGGTATTGGGATATCTAGCTGAAATCAAGTTACCATTAGGCGAATAAACATTAGCACCTCTTATCTCATTTACGGTCCATTTAGGGTCAGGAGTTACTCCTATATTCTTCATACCTCCTACAGAGAATCCTTCACCACATCTTTTTGGAACACCTATCTCCTGTCGTTTCTCTAAAAGCAGAACTTTTAAACCTGCATCTGCAGCGACTCTAGCTGCATTTGAACCACCAGGTCCAGCTCCAACCACTACTACGTCATATTCCATTCTATCATCCTAAGTTAATTGCTCCTACAGGGCAGAACTTGATACATATGCCGCACCCATTGCAAACTTCAAGAATTGGATTTATTTTAGTTCCATTATCTAAATCAAGAGCTCGAAATGGACATACTCCAACACATCCCCCACAAGACATACAGGCATTGTAATCAATACTTACTTTGTCATCATTAGTCATCCAGGTATAATAAATCAGAAAAGATATAAAAATGTGTAGGTCTAACCTTTCATTTATGGAACCTACTCAGAGATTAGTGACGTCTGATATTGAGAAGAAATTCTATGAACTCGAACATAAAGGTGAGGGGGCTCTAATTGGATATTTAACGTTGGGTGATCCTGATATAGATAGTTCAATAAAACTAGTAGAGACTCTGTGCGAGAATGTTGATATTTTGGAACTTGGCATACCCTTTAGTGATCCCATTGCTGACGGACCCACAATTCAGGCTGCTATCGATAGAGCTTTAAATTCAGGAATGAACACCGAAATTGCTTTTGACATTGTTAGGGATTTACGAAAAAAAGGTATTGAAACTCCATTTATTTTTATGACTTATTATAACATCCTACTTCAATATGGGGAAGATCAATTTATAAAAAAATGTAAAGAAGTGGGTGTTCAAGGGATTTTAGTTTCAGATTTGCCAATTAATGAAGCTGAAAATGTACTTCATAACTGTGAAATTCACGGTGTAGATTTTATATTTCTAATAGCCCCCACAACTACAAAAGAGAGAGTAAATGAGATTTTAAAAAAAGCTAGAGGCTTTATATATTTGGTATCAACCCTTGGTACAACTGGTGTTAGAACGCAAGTTTATAATACAACAATTGAAAAGACTAATTGGGCATTGAAATACATTAAAAATCTCCCTTTGGCAGTGGGATTTGGCATATCGAGGCGTGAACACGTGAGGGCTGTTATAAATGCAGGAGCTAAAGGTGTTGTTGTAGGTAGTGCATTTGTTGATTTAATCGGGAAAAAAGGAGTTAAAGCAGAATCTGATCTTCGTAAATTATCACTTGATTTAAAAGAAGGAACTAAGAAATAATCAAAAAAACTTAATACAACCTTAACAACTCTTATTTTGTGAATAAAAAAATAGATGAATTGATAAAAAATAAGGGAAGAGAGAGTATAACAGGTCTTACAGCATATGATTATCCAACTGCTAAACTTGTTGAGGAGGCAGGTATCGACTTTATCCTCGTGGGTGATTCTCTCGGAGTTGTAGTACTGGGATATGAAAATCCTTTATCGGTCGATATGGCTGTGATGCTTCATCATTCTCGAGCAGTTTGTAAAGGGGCAAATAACATCCCAGTCATAGGGGATATGCCTGTAAATTCATATCGAAATCCAAATATCGCTCTAAAAAATGCCCAGGATTTCATGGATACAGGAGTTGATGGAGTAAAAATAGAGGGAATGAATATTGAGATAGTAAAAAAATTGGTAAAAAATGGCATTCCAGTTATGGGGCATTTGGGTTTAACTCCTCAGACAATAGAGGAATACAGTGTTCAGGGAAGAGACGCAGAAAATAGTCAACGTATATTGCGAGAAGCTCAATCGCTAGCTAAAGCAGGTGTCTTTTCTATTGTGCTGGAATGTATTTCAGAAGCATTAGGAGATAAGATAACTAGGAGTATAGATGTCCCTACTATTGGCATAGGTGCTGGAAGGTATACAGATGGTCAGATACTCGTAATTAATGATCTTCTAGGCTTGTTTGATCGATATTCACCCAAATTCGTAAAGCAATACATAGATCTTCGCTCAGAGATTCGGAGGGCTATTATCAACTATAAAGTAGATGTTAAAAAAGGTAAGTTTCCAGGTAAAGAGAATATTTTTAAGTAAACAGAGGAAAGTTTTAAAATTTATATTGAGGTAATAACTATCGGCTTACTTTTCCTATCCTTATTGTTTTTCCCTGTGAAATGGATATTAAATAAAATAAGGGGCAAACAGAATAATGCATCTTTGACTGAACGTCTATTAAATGGATTTAAAGGTAAAACAGAATATTGTAATATTCGAAAAAAAGGTAAATATATCACAGGTTCTGCTAAATTTTCCTCTAAAGAATATGATAAAGTTTCAAATCATGTTGAAGAAAAGCTAAAGACTATTTTAAGGCAAGGTGAAATAATAAAATGCAATATTAATGAGGGAGAGATTATCGATAATGGTATTACACAGTTTAAAGTCCAAAAGGGAAGGTATATAGAAGCGTATGATTACACATTTTGTACAGCAATATTCATACGTATTTATATTATATCTGGCGAGTCAAAAAAATGGCTTTCTCTTTATATTGATGAGAATCCTACTACACCTTGGTGGGCTAAGAAGAAAAAGTCTTTAAACTCTAAGTAAATACTCTTAGATTTTTTCCACTATCTACCACAATCAACATTTTTAGGTTGATATCTCAATACCATAACATTTATAAGGTAAATGGTACATTGTATCACGACAACAAGTATCATGGAGGATTATAATGAGTCAAATCGGGAAAAGCATTAGGATGGAGCGAATAATTAATCGCAAAACTAATAAAATGATAATTGTGCCTATGGATCATGGAGTTTCTTCAGGACCAATACATGGTTTATTGGACATGTCTAAAATAGTTAACGAAGTAGCTGAAGGAGGAGCAAATGCTGTTTTACTTCATAAAGGACAAATAAGGATACCAGGTGTACCTCACCCTTTTGTAAATACAGCCCATAGAGGTTATGGGCAGGATATAGGATTAATTATACATTTATCTGCAAGTACTTCTCTGGGTCCAGATCCGAATCATAAAGTTCTAGTAACTACTGTTGATGAAGCTATCAAACTTGGTGCTGATGCTGTATCGATTCATGTGAATATCGGAGCTGAAGATGAGGCAGAGATGCTTAGTCAGCTCGGATTAATCTCAAAAAAATGTGCTGACTGGGGAATGCCATTATTAGCGATGATGTACCCACGGGGCAAAAAAATTTCGTCTGAGCACGATGTTGAGGTAGTGAAGTTTGCAGCTAGAGCAGGGGCTGAGTTAGGAGCAGATATAATAAAAACTAACTATACTGGGGATATCGATTCGTTTAAAGAAGTAACTAATGGATGTCCAGTACCAGTTATAATTGCAGGCGGTCCTAAGATGGATACAACCCGGGATGTCTTAAAAATGGTGAAAGATTCAATTGAAGCTGGAGGAGTTGGAACTTCAATTGGAAGAAACGTATTTCAGTCTAAAAATCCAATTAAGTTAGTTAAAGCCTTTTCAATGATAATTCATGATGGGGTAAGTGTTGATGAAGCTTTGAAAGAAATTAAGTAAGAAAATCTTAGAGGATATGAAATGAAGTTTTTTTGGGTTGACTGTACTAAAATGAGTACTTGGGAGAAAAGAAAGTCCTATGTCACATCAGCCCTTGAAGCCGGTGCGTCAGTGATTATAGTTAGAGATACGGATATAAGTCGAGTAAGGAAACTTGGGAATTTAAAAATTGCAACTTTTAGTGGGGAAGGAGATGTAGTCATCATTGGGTTGGATAGTGAAGGAGATGGAACAATAAATCTTCCAAATAAATTAGAGGATTCTGTAGATTTAAAACGGATAAATGAACTGAAGAGGGCTAATAGAGAGGTTGCGGGTTATGTTGAAATTAATGGTAAAGAATTTGAAAGGCTAGCAGCAATTGAGGCAAAAGATGCAGATTATGTGGTGGTGGTAGGTAAGGACTGGACTATCATTCCCTTAGAGAATTTAATTGCTGAACTTCAGAAAGATAAAGGAAAGGTCATTGCAAAAGTAACAAACGTTGAAGATGCAAGGCTTGCGGTTGAAACCCTTGAAGTTGGAGTAGATGGGGTTTTAGTTGAAACTAACGATATTCGACAAATAAAAAAAATTTCGGAAATAATCCAAAAAGAGATGGAGAACCTTTCTTTGAAAGTGGGTAATATAAGTAAAATAAAAAAAGTTGGGATGGGTGATAGGGTATGTGTAGATACAGCTTCTCTTCTCGAGATGGGTGAAGGAATGTTATTGGGATCACAGGCTAATGGATTATTTCTAATTCACTCAGAAACCCTTGAATCAGATTATGTCGCCTCAAGGCCCTTCAGAGTAAATGCAGGGGCAGTTCACTCGTACATACTCAGTCCTGATGGTAAAACTAGATATCTGAGCGAAGTGAGTGCAGGGGATGAAGTAATGGCAATCAACGCAAATGGAAAAACTCGGAGCGTCATAGTTGGAAGAGTTAAAATAGAAAAGCGGCCATTGCTTTTGGTTGAAGCTGAATGTAATGGAAGACTTTACAAAACACTATTACAAAATGCTGAAACTATTAACTTAGTTAGTAAAGATGGGAAACCCATTTCAATGAGTCAATTGAAAGTTGGGGATAAAATACTCATTTACGAAAATATAATCGGACGACATTTTGGTATGGAAGTGGAAGAGAATATAATTGAAAAATAATTTTTTTCGGGTGCAAATATGCCTTTAATTGTTGGTAGTATAAAAGAGAAAAATCCCTCACGTTTTTTAAATGCCATAGAACTTGCAGAGAATGCGGACATTATTGAAGTAAGAATCGATGATATGGCTAATTTTGATTCAGAAAATATTAAAACCATTCTCAAAACAGTTAATGAAAGAGGAAAAAAAAGTATCTTGACTAACAGAAAACGGGAAGATGGTGGAGGATTTACAGGTATCGAAGATGAAAGAGTGGGAATAATTGAAAAATGCATCACTGAAGCAGATTATGTAGATCTTGAACTGCAAATGCCAAGTTTAAGAAAGATGGTTGACATATCTAAGGACGCAGATGTAAAAGTTATTATTTCCTATCATAATTTTAGTTCAACTCCAACAGAAAATGAAATGTTAGATATTATAGATAATGAATTCAATGAAGGAGCCAATATAGCTAAACTTGCAACAAAGGCAAATTCCACAAAGGATATCCTTTCAATGTTAGCCGTTACTAAAAAAGGTTCCGATATTGGAGATGTATGCACTATTTCACTGGGAGATCTAGGTAAAATATCAAGGATAGCATCTCCGTTATTTGGATCTGTAATTACTTACGGTTATGTTACAAAACCTACAGCACCAGGGCAACTTCATATAGACGAGCTTAAAAATATTTTAAATATATTTGGAGAAATGAGATGAAGATTGACGGAAATACAAAACTGTTTTGTGTTATTGGAGACCCAATTGAACATACACTATCTCCTGCTATGCATAATGCTTTATTCGATAAACTTAAACTGAACTGCGTATACACCGCCTTAAGAGTTACACCCCCCTTTCTTGAAGACTTTGTGAAAGGAATTAGGACTATGGGTCTTGGGGGCGTGAATGTTACTATTCCTCATAAGGTAGCGATAATTGATTTCCTCGATGAATTATCCAAGGAGGCTCAGATAATAGGTGCGGTAAATACGATAGAGATGCGAGGAAAAAAATTAATTGGGCATAATACAGATGGTATAGGTGCAATTGAAGCTTTAATTCAAGGTGGTGCAGACCCAAAAAACAAGAATGTTTTGATACTTGGATCTGGCGGTGCTGCTAGGGCTATAGGTGTTACTATCGCCTTAAGATCAGAGGTATCCTCCTTGACTGTTCTCGGAATTAAAAAAGATGAACTAAAACAACTTGTAGATGACATTAAAAGAGGTACTGGCGTTAAAGTTTTTTCTAAACTTATGGACACAGGTATTAATCAAGAATTATTGAAAGAATCCGATATAATTATCCATTGTACTCCAGTTGGAATGTATCCAAATATCGATCAAACGATTATTACTGCTGAAGAAATACCATCCCACATAAAATTGATGGATATTGTCTACACCCCCCTTGAGACACAGCTGTTAAAAGAGACAAAGAAAGCAGGAGTGGAGACTTGTATTAGCGGTATAGACATGTTTGTCAATCAAGGAGTTGAATCTGCAAAATTATGGCTCAATATTGATCCCCCCAAGGATATTATGAAACAAGTTGTTTTAAACAATTTAAGGGATTAGATCCTAATGGCTCCTAAAGATGAAAAGAAGATTTTAGAAAAAAAAATTTCTAATTATAACGATTTGACAGCTTCACAACTCACTTCAGAACTAGTAAAAAGATTAAAACCTCAAGTTTTGAACAAATTCATGGAATCAAATAGACAAAGAATGCCTTACTGTTTAGAAGCTGAAAAAAATTTAGAAAATGGAAGGGCTGAAGAAGCAATCAAGCTATTAGATTATGCATTATCAAAGGCATATTACGGAAATGAGTATCTTTATGGGCTACTAGGAGATGCACATTTGAAAAAAGACGATATCAAGAAAGCCTTAGAATATTACGAAAAATCTGGATCTCATGATTCTCTAAAAAAAGGGGAAAAAATCCGTAGAGGATAAAAACTTCTATGACAAATAATCTAGGATAGTGGTAATAACTTCATCAACAGAGCGACTATCGGTATCTATCACATAGTCATTTTTATTATAGTGATCTTCCCGAGAATCTAAAAGTTCCTGTATTTCCTTCTTAGGGTCTTGAACTTGAAGTAAAGGTCGATGGGTCTGCTTTTTAATTCTATTGTAGATGATATCCGGAGAAGCTTTAAGGTATATTATAACCCCATTTTCCTGAAGATTACGCATATTTTTTGAGCTGAGAACGACGCCACCGCCAGAAATTATAATATGGTTCTTTTGCTTTGATACTTTAGAAACTATTTCTTCCTCTATCTTTCTGAATCTTGATTCCCCGTGTCTTTCGAATATCTCAGAAATAGTTATGCCAACTTCAGATTCAATTATGGCGTCTGTATCAGCTATTTTCATGTTTAAAATATTAGCTAGTTTTTGACCAACAGTGCTCTTTCCAGCACCCATAAATCCCGTTAGAACGATGTTTTTATCTCTCATAGTTAAACTGGAAAAGACTTATTTGAGTCTTATTAATAAAGTTGACTATACCTATGATTAGCATTAAATATCACTAATACTAGAATAAAAAAATAAGTATAGATTAATTTCTCAATTTCTTTATTAATCTACAATTTATTATTTATTTAATTATAGAGTAAATTAATATGCTAATTAATACAAAAAATGAATTCAATGAAAATTGTAATTATTGGAGGTAGTGGGAGCTTTGGAAAGATATTTGCCAGGCTTTTTAAAGACGATGGCCATGAAGTAATTATCACAGGTAGAGATAGGTCTAAAGGACAAAAAGTTGCAGAACAACTGGGAGTTGAGTTCATAAATGAAAACGTAGAAGCCGCAAAGAAAGGGGATGTGGTGATTATTTCAGTTTACATCGAAAATACAATTGATGTTATAAAACAAGTTGCGCCCCATGTACAACCAGGATGTCTGTTAATGGATGTCACCTCTGTCAAGATGGGTCCATGTGTGTCTATGGCGGAATATGCAAGTGATAAAGTGGAGATAATGGGGGCTCACCCCATGTTTGGTCCTAGAGTTAGTTCTATCGAAGGATTAAGATTTATCCTTACACCTATTAGAATTAAAAAATGGGAAAAGTTTCTATTTGGATTCCTAGAAAGGCATAAAGCTAAAGTTTTTATAACTACTCCAGAAGAGCATGATAAAATGATGGGGGTAGTTCAAGGGCTTACTCATTTCGCTTATATTTCAATCGCATCAACATTACAAGAGTTGGGTGCAGATATAAAGAAAACTAGAAGATTCTCATCCCCATTATACGAGTTAATGCTTGACTTTATTGCTCGGATAGTTGGTCAGAGTCCCCAGCTTTATGCATCAATTCAGACTCATAATCCCTTTATTTCGGAGGTTCATGATATTTTTATAAAAAGAACAAAAGAGATCAGGGATGTAATTGCTAACAATGATATCGAAGCTTTCACAAAGATAATGACTACAAGTGCAAGACATATTGGGGATTTAGAAGAAAGTATGGGGCGGAGTGATAAGGCAATATTGGCTTTAACTAGTGAGCTAAAAACCCTTATGAATTCTGTTGGAAAAAAAGTTTGTTTAAGGCATATATACTCAGGCGTAATACATGTTGGCATAGTGAAAGATGTGACACCCGATAAAGTAGTACTTGACATTCCCAATGGTGAATATATCAAACTTAAATTATCAAATATCGAGCTTCTAACTGCAGAGTCTCTAAAACAGTGGACTCTAGAAAATATTCAAAAGTTAAGGAGGGATTTCTCATTCATCTTTCCGAAAAATCTTAAAGAATCTGCAATATGCTCTTATGTTAATGCATTAGACCCCCGAATAATTTCGTGCAAGATAGTTGATACATATGAAGGAAAACAGATACCCACTGGGAAGAAGAGTATAACATTAAGGGTAGAAACAACAGACTTTACAAAGGACGATTTTAAATTAGTTGAAAAATCATTAACTGATTTAGGTGGAGTTATAAGGTAAATTATACTACACTTGATATAATCACTCTAAACCAACCAAGTTTAGGAATTGTTAAAACTACTCTCCCTCGTATGAAATGGTCACTAATTGGGGGGGCAATACCAGCTATTTGATCGGAAAGTCTATTAGTCGTATTATTATCGCCTTTTGTATAAAATAATAGCTTTCCATTTTTTTCTTTTATATCTATTACTCTATGAACAACTTCAACACTCTGGAAAGGATTGTAGAAGACTATGACATCCCCTTTATCAATTTGTAAAGTATCTACACCCTTTACTATAACAAGATCCCCTTTGTTTAACGTTGGCACCATACTATTCGATACAACTGCCATGACTGGTTTGTCAGTTCCTAAGAAATATGCAAGTCCTGTATTAATGGTGAAGGCCAAAAGGAGTCCTATCACTATATAGATGCCAATTTCTTTAAGTTCCTTTTTAAAGTCCATGATTTTTATCCAAGTTTTATTATTATTTAAATTTGACGTATTAATTTTTTTTTATATGGCCGATGATGTTTGAACTCAAGTCCGTGACTATTTCTTTTTATCTACCAAGGCCCGAATTCACGAGGATACCAAGCTACCCTACAGCTCCTTTTTGAATGATTAATCTTGCCTACTTATTAGATTATTCCTTTTTTCAATTGGCGACATTACCACTATTATATCGTTTATTGTCGATGTTAAAGTTACTTAATGACGAGAAGATTTAAATACCACTACTTTGGGATTATCATTAAAATATCAGTATTTGGGGAATTAAGTGGAAATTATTAACACTCTTTCAATAAAGATTGCTGGAGAGATTGTGCTTTCGGCAGAGCCTAATAAGACTATTAGGAAGTGGAGAAAAGTTTTTGGAATATCCCAGATGGTTTTAGCAAAAAATCTAGGTGTATCCCCCTCAGTAGTAAGCGATTATGAAAGTGGAAGAAGACAATCCCCAGGATCTAAAATGGTAAAAAAGATTGTTGATGCGTTTATTTCTGAAGATTTACAAAGAGGTTCCAGAGTTATTAAATCTTTCATTAGATTAGAGAAAGGAACTTCATTTTCAGAGGCTGTTTTAGACATAAAGGAATTTAGCGTCCCAGTTAAAGCCAAGGATTTGATAGAGGCAATTTCAGGAGAGCCTTTGATAAATGAAGAATTATTAAATAAGGATATTTATGGGTTTACAGTGCTAGACAGTGTAAAGGCTATCCTGGAGCTTTCATCAGAGGAATTTATAAGTATTTTTGGCATGACCTCCGAAAGAGCGCTTATATTTACAAATGTCAGTAAGGGCCGATCACCCTTTGTAGCAATACGAGTATCAAGTATCAAACCCGGTCTTGTTGTAATACATGGTGTTGAAAAAATTGATTCTCTTGGAAAGAAAATAGCAGTAAAAGATAGGATCCCTGTTGTACTATCTAGAGAATTAACCCAAGATAAAATGATACAGAAATTAGGGGGACTGTCAAATTGAATAATGGGATTGTTGGTTATGGGGTATATGTGCCTTCTTATCGAATAAAGACTTCAGAAATAGCAAGAGTATGGAAGAAGGAGGGTGCGGATATAGAGAATAATCTAAGGATATTCGAGAAAGCAGTCCCAGATTATGATGAGGACACTGTTACAATGGCGGTAGAAGCAGCACGCAGATCATTAGATATGGCGGGGATTGATTCTAAAAAAATCGGGGCTATCTACGTAGGATCAGAAAGTCATCCATACACGGTTAAACCAACTGCAACAATTGTTGCCGAAGCAATTGAAACATCTGTTGAGATTACAGCTGCGGATTTTGAATTTGCATGTAAAGCCGGGACAGCGGCTATTCAATCATGTATGGGGATGGTTTCTTCTGAGATGATAGGATATGGGCTGGCTATCGGCTCAGATACAGCTCAAGGTGCTCCTGGAGATCCTTTAGAATACTCGGCCGCCTCTGGAGCAGTGGCTTATATTATTGGGAAAAGAAACTGCCTAGCCTCCTTTGAAGAATACTACTCTTTCACTACGGATACCCCAGATTTTTGGAGGAGAGAGGGGCAGAGTTATCCTAGTCATGGAGGCAGGTTCACGGGATTGCCAGCATATTATAAACACGTCTATAATGCATCCATGGGGTTAATGCATAAATGTGGATTGAATCCAGAAGATTTTGATTATGCTGTGTTCCATCAACCAAATGGTAAATACCCACTTGGAGTTGCAAAAATGTTAGGATTTAAGAAAAAACAAATAAAAGATGGGATCCTTGTAGACAGAGTTGGGAATCTATACTCAGGGTCATCGCTTTTAGGATTGGCCAGAATCCTGGATATAGCAAACCCTGGTGAAAAGATACTCATGACTTCTTTCGGATCAGGAGCAGGTAGTGATTCCTTCAGTATCACTGTCGAGGATAATATTCTAGAAACACGGGGTAGAACGCCGAAAGTTGAAGACATAATTAAAAACGGTAAATATGTAGATTACGCGACTTATGCTAGAATGAAGAAGAAGATAAAGGTGTAAATATTGAAAGTAGCTGTTTTAGGGATTGGCATAACAAAATTTGGAGAGCAATGGGAAAGTTCCTTCAGCAACATATTTGTTGAAGCTGGATCTAAGGCTATCCAGGATGCCAATATCGATGGTAAGGATATCGAAGCCATTTATGTAGGAACCATGTCCGCTGGACGGTTCATAGATCAAGAGCACATAAATGCGCTGATAGCCGATCAAGCAGGACTAAACTCCATCCCATCCACTAGGGTTGAAGCCGCATGCGCATCAGGGGGGCTTGCGTTACGCCAGAGTATAATGGCAATTGAATCGGGTATGCATGACGTTGTTGTAACTGGAGGGGTAGAAAAGATGACTGATACAACTATGAGTAAAACAACACGCACACTGGTAACAGCGGCAGATCAAGAATGGGAAGCTTTTCTAGGTATGACATTCCCGGGGCTTTACGCCATGATCGCCCGTCGACATATGCATGAATTCGGAACAACACGGGAACAGCTTGCCATGGTTTCGGTAAAAAATCATCGAAATGCTAAAAACAACCCCTTTGCCCAATTTAACATGGAAATCACTGTAGATGATGTGCTGAACTCACCTAAAGTAGCTGACCCACTAACACTTTTAGATTGCTCACCAATAACCGATGGATCTGCGTGTATTGTCTTGGCATCAGAAGAAAAAGCCAAAGAATTCACAGATTCACCTATCTATGTGACTGGGAGCGGTCAAGCCTCAAGCACTTTATCCCTTCATGATAGAGAACAAATAACTGTAATCGACTCCACATGTAACGCTTCTAAGGAGGCTTATAGGAGAGCAAACATAACAGCTTCAGATGTTCAAATAGCCGACGTTCATGACGCATTTACCATAGGGGAAATTCTTGCAATCGAAGGCCTAGGTTTTGTGAAAAAAGGTGAAGGTGGAAAAGCAACCGAGGATGGTGTAACTGATAAAGGCGGGAGGATACCTGTTAACACATCTGGAGGACTTAAAGCCAAAGGACATCCAGTCGGTGCAACCGGAATTGCGCAAGCAGTGGAGATAGTTAGCCAACTTAGAGGGGACGCAGGTAAACGACAGGTTAATGCAGACATAGGATTAACTCATAATGTTGGTGGTTCAGGTGGTACTTCGATTGTTCACATATTCGAAAAATAAGGAGAAAAAATGAGCATACCCCGCTTTTGGAGGCATAATAAAAGTAGATACAACCTAATCGGTACCCGATGTGTTAAATGTGATGAAACTTATTTTCCACCTCGGAAGCTATGCCCAAAATGTAGAAGAAAAGGGGAATTAGAGGATGTTAATTTAAAAAGGACGGGGGAGATCGTCACCTTCACCGTAATCCGTAACCCCTCTGAGGGATGGGGTAATACCGACCCGTATATCATGGCTATAGTTAAGCTTGATGATGGGCCATCCTTAACCACCCAGATCGTTGATTGCGAGTTAGAGGGGATAGAGATAGGTCAGAGAGTGACTAAGGTTTTTAGAAAAATCCAGGAGGATGGGGACTCAGGTCTAATCCATTACGGGTTCAAATTTAAGCCCTTAGACTAAAGAAATTTTCAAAACAAAGATAATTTACGCTATACCTAATTACGTTTTTTTTTTTACAAATCCAATTATGGCATT
>CAYZUE010000010.1:0-26405 GCA_964481825.1 Candidatus Hydrothermarchaeota archaeon
TCTAAATTAGGTGCTATACTACTTATATAGAAATCAACAAGGGAGTAATCAAATTTCCGAATTACTTCTTTAAGTATCTTTTTTAGTTGGCCCTTATTTACACTTATATCCTCTAATTCATCGATTAAGGATTGAAAAATACTAGGGGGTAATAGTGACTTCACGCTCTGTACTTCTTTATCAATGCTTTTGCGCGTTAATGCTTTACTCGCCACTTTTCTCACTCCCTTTCTTACTTGTAGGACCGACAATACTAGATATTATATTTTTCACATTTACAGCCTCTCCAAAATCAGTCTTTGTTGGGTCCGACCCATCTTCACCATATTTAAATTCTATTACTACTCCCCTCGTATCCCTAACCGTTCCATCGTACTCAACCTTTAGGTCTTGAAGTGCATTAATTAATCTACGCTGCATATATCCACTTTGAGATGTTCTAACTGCTGTATCAACCAGCCCTTCTCTTCCACCCATAGAATGGAAAAAATACTCAAGAGGTCCCAACCCTTTTTTGTAACTTGACTTAACAAATCCTTTAGATTCTGCACCCCTATCACCCCTCTTAAAATGTGGGAGGGTTCTATCAGCATATCCGCGAACTATACGCTGACCTCTAACAGCTTGTTGTCCAACAGATGCGGTCATTTGGGTAAGATTCAACAAGCTTCCCCTAGCACCGCTGATTGCCATTATCCTTGCACTATTCTCCTTCCCCCTTTCAATAGATTCTTCTTCAAGATATTGATTTGCTATTTTACCAGTTTTATCTCTTGCTTCACTTAATTTTTTCATTACTTCCATCTCAAGAGTTTCTTTTAATGTTCTACCCGGTAAAATTTCAAGTGTGCCGTCATCATGGGCTTTAATTTGCCTCTGGACATCCTCCTCAGCTTTACTTAGTATTTCTTCTATTCTCTCATTAGCTTCTTTTGGTAAATCTTCATCATCAATACCAGTTGAAAATCCTATTTTAGTTATTGCTTTAGTAACAAGCTGAGTACTACTATCTAAAAATTTACGAGCCTCATTTGTTCCATAAACCTTAACAATTTTATCAAGAATTTTCCCTTCAAAGGCTCCAAATGAAAATTCATCCATTACTCCACAAATAAGTTGGCCATCTTTTATAAGCACAAAAGCATCATATTCACACTTCTCCTCAGTACAGATTGCACAACCTTTGCAAATTTTTGCCTTATAACTTAGACTCAAATCATCAGGGAAAAGCATACTAAAAAGCTGTTTGCCAGTATAATATACATTTTTATTTTCTTTAATCGGAGAAGGAAGATCCTCGTTAATGTTGCACTCATAGATAATCTGTTCAGCTTCTATAGGAGTGAATCTTGTTTCCTTTCTAGTGAGTAAATAAGATCCTGAGATATGGTCATGAATGCCCCCAATAATTGGGCCTCCAAATCTAGGTGATAATATCTGTTCTTGTACCCTCATTAATACCCTAGCCTCAGCTCTTGCCTCTTCTCCTTGAATTGCATGTAGATTCATTTCATCCCCATCAAAATCCGCATTATAAGGTGGACAAACACATAAATTGAGACGAAAAGTTTTATACGGCATAATCCTAACTTCATGCGCCATTATACTCATTCTATGCAAGGATGGCTGTCGATTAAACATAACAACATCGCCCTCCACTAAATGCCGATGCACTCTCCCTCCTACTTCGACTTTATCTAAAGCTTCGGTGAGGTTCTTAATATTTCCCAGTCGAACACGACCCCCATCATTACGTTCAATATAATTAGCGCCTGGATAATTTTTTGGGCCACGCATAACAATTTCTTTGAGATGTTCAATATTCTTATCTGTGACTTTTACAGGGACAGTTAACTCTTTAGCGATGATCTTGGGAATACCAACCTCATTTATACTAATATTTGGATCGGGAGATACAACAGTCCTTGCAGAAAAGTTAACTCTCTTACCTGACAGGTTACTTCTAAAACGACCATCTTTCCCTTTTAGTCTTTGAGTAAGGGTCTTAAGAGGTCTTCCAGATCGATGCCTAGCAGGTGGGACTCCTGCAACTTCATTATTAAAGTAGGTTGTAATATGATACTGTAAAAGTTCCCATAGATCTTCAATAATAAGCTGCGGTGCACCTGCTTCTACATTTTCCATCAGCCTCTGATTAATGCGTAGGATATCAACTAATTTATGAGTAAGATCATCCTCACTTCGTTCCCCTGACTCTAAAGTTATTGATGGCCTAACTGTTACAGGGGGTACGGGAAGAACCGTTAGAATCATCCATTCTGGTCTGGAAACTTCAGTATCAAATCCCATTACTTCACAATCATTTTCAGATATGCTCTCAAGTCTCTCTCTGACATCTGTTGCAGATAGTCTATTTTTATCTTCAATAAAACTAGTAGGCTTATCGAATTTAATAGGAAGATGAGGTTCACTACAATGAGCACAATTTTTAGCTGTTCGAGCAGATTTAAAAAGTTTCTCAATTGTTGGAGTCTCTTTTTTTCCAACAGATTTAGCAAGAGCCATATCCGATCTAAACCCCTCGATTTTTTTTTCTGATAATACTAAACGACTACATTTACCACATATCGAACGAATTATTTTGTTAACTTGTTTTGAATAACCAACATGCATTGCTGGACGAGCCAGTTCAATCCTACCAAAATGGCCTGAACAATCCCCTACTCTCCCACCACAAGTTTTACACTTTAAGCCAGGATCAACTACACCTAACCTAGGATCCATTAGCCCTCCCTCAATGGGATACCCATCTTCATCGTATGTATCTGCAGTTATGATTTTTACTTCAGAAATTTTCCTAATTGTATTTGGCGATAATAAGCCAAATTTTACGCCGACAATTGCTTTAGGGGTTATCTTCATTTTATCACCTATGCCTTATCTCCAATGAGTAACTCCGGGCTAATTCCAAGACAACGTAATTCATCTAACAGAAGTTTGAAAGCATAACTAACTTCTACCCTGCCCGCATCAATATCACGCCCGCAAATAGAACAGTACCCTGTATCTCTTATTTTGTCATATACAACTATTGAACCACATTTTTCACATACAAGCATTGAATATCTATCGCTTTCATCTAATAGTCGCTCTTTAAGGAGAAGAGCTGCACCATAACCAATAAGACAGTCTCTCTCCATTTCTCCAAATCTTAAACCACCTTCTCTTCCCCTCCCTTCAGTTGGTTGCCTTGTTAAAACTTGTACGGGTCCCCTAGATCGTGCATGGATTTTCCCTGCAACCATATGATGGAGTTTTTGGTAATACGCTACTCCAACAAATATCTCAGCTTCAATCTTCTCCCCTGTGATACCGCTATACATAACTTCTCTTCCTGAGGATTTATATCCGCCATTAACTAAGGCTTCCCTTAACTCAGTTTCTCTATCACCTGAGAAAGCAGTTCCATTAACCCTATGACCTTCAATCGAAGCTACCTTCCCCCCTATCATTTCCAAAACTTGTCCAACAGTCATTCTTGAAGGTATTGCATGGGGGTTTATAATAAGATCCGGAATTATTCCCTCACCAGTAAATGGCATATTTTCCTGAGGTACAATCAATCCTATAATCCCTTTCTGTCCATGTCGTGATGCAAATTTATCTCCTAACTCAGGGGATCTCTGATCTCTTACTCTTATCTTCACAAGCTTATTTCCACCAACACTCTCAGTTAGAAGTATAAGATCCACTAGACCTTTCTCACCATGACGGACCGTAACTGAGGTCTCTCTCCTCTTTTCTCTACCCATACCATACTCACTAATCTCTTCTAAAAATCGTGGTGGAGAAGTCTTTCCAATTAGTACATTTCCTGATTCAACTACAGATTCGCACGCAATAATACCATCTTCACCAAGAAACGCATAGTCACTCTCATCCCTATACCCTCGAATATCTGCCTCCGGCAGCTCAAAAACATCGACTTGCCCTCCAGGATATCGGCGTTCCTCAGCTTCGTAGGTTCTGAAAAATGTGGACCTACCCAAACCCCGATGGATTGATGACTGATTCATTACAAGGGCATCTTCCATATTATACCCATGGTAAGAAATGACCGCAACCACGTAGTTTTGTCCTGCAGCACGCCCATCATACCCAACCATACTCATAATCTCAGTTTCTAAAAGTGAAAGCTGTGGATAATGTAATAAATGCCCCCTTGTATCTGTGCGAGATCTGAAATTTGTAGCATATAAACCTAGAGATTGCTTAGTCATTCCAGCCCCCATAGTATTCCTAGGAGAAGAATTATGTTCTGGATAGGGTAATACCGCTGTACAAATACCTAGCATCAATAGAGGATCAATCTCCATGTGAGTATGCTCTTTTGTGATATTTTCAGATGATATTGCAATTAATGCATTTTCCTCTTCTTCCGAATCTAGGTACTCTACCACACCTTTTGCTATTAAATCATCCCATGAAATCTTATCCGATTTAAGAAGTTCCATCTGATCTTCAGTAATTCTAGACTTTCCATTATCTATAACTATCAATGGCCTTCTTGCTCTGCCAGAATCAGTATGGATATACACCTCATTGGTATCTTCGAAATATGAGACGTTTAACTGAGTGGAAAGTTTACCAGCTCTCCTAAGGCTCTTTAGCTTCTTAACAAAGTCAATTGGTTTAGGATGTTTACCAATTAATTTTCCATTAATATATGTATTTGCATCCATTAAAATATCCCCGATTTTTTAATTTGCTTTACACCAAGTTCGTATAACAATGGTTCAATGATAGTATCATCAACACCAGTTGAAAATTCACTAGAAAGTGCAAGATTCTTTACTAACCCACAATTAGGTCCTTCAGGAGTTTCACTTGGACAAATTTTCCCCCATTGCGTAGGGTGTAAATCCCTTGCCTCAAAATGTGGCTGTGATCGACTTAGTGGAGAAATTACCCTCCTTAAATGACTTACCACTGATATATAATTTGTTCGATCAAGTAATTGACTAACACCTGATCTCCCCCCAACCCAATTTCCTGTAGCTAAAGCATGTCGAATCCTTTCAGTTAATACATCAGAACGTACAGCCGTGAAAACAGAGGGCTCCTTTCCCCTTACTACTGACCGCTCAAGCTGATATTTAATATCTCTTGTAAGATTATAAAATGCTACTCGAAATAAATCTTCCATTAAATCTCCAGCAAGACGAAGGCGCTTATTAGCATAGTGATCCTTATCATCTGGCTCTCTTCGTTTCAAAGCCAATTCAATTATTCGAACAACCATTCTCCCTAAGTAATGAGATTTCCTCAATCTATCTTCCGGTTCAACTCCAATATGCGGTAAGAGATAGCGATCAATAACCTGCTCAGCTCTCTTTAATCTATATTCTCGAGTCTGGCCAGTCGCGACTTTTTTACCAATTATTTCTGTTGCATCCTCAGTTGATTTAACATCTAGATATTCTTCTATGTTCTCTAAAATTATTTCTATAATATCAGGATCATCTGAAATAGTCTCAACTAATTCTTGGTCAGAATTAAGACCAAGTGCCCTCATAAGAATCACTAAAGGAATTTGACCGGGAACTGCAGGGAATGATACTCCAATAACCCCATCTTTGTTTCTTTCAACTGTAACTAAAGCTCGGAACCCACTTCTCTTTGAGAATACTTTCGCAACTTCAGTTATCGTCTTATATTTTCGATTCCTCTCTAGCATAATCATGTTAGGAGCTAAATCCTCAATTGTGACTAAAGTTCGTTCAGATCCATTAATTATAAAATATCCTCCCGGATCCAATGGATCCTCTTTGGCTTTTATTAATTCCTCCTCAGTCTTATTATATAGATTACAAATACTAGACTTAAGCATAGTGGGCATCATACCTATTTTAACCGTTACAGTTTTAGGCTCCTTACCCTCCACCACTGGTGTCATTTCTAACGAAATTGGTGAGAAGTAGCTTAGATTTCGTAACCTAGCTTCCATAGGATTAACCCTATTCTTTGATCCATCGGCCTCAATAATTCTAGCTTTTTTTACTGTAATCTTGCCTAGCTGAACTTCGACTCCAACATCCGTCTCAATATTCGCTGTATCATTAACAATTTCTTGAAGTCTATTATCCAAAAAATCATTGAAAGAATCTATGTGTTGCCGTACTAATTCACGTTTTTTTAGAAATGATTTTAATATAAGTTTATTACTTGACACCTGAAAACATCTCCTAAGGGGATACAACAACTCTATAAACAACTGCCGTACCAGCTGTCTGGCTATTCCTAGTAATCTTGATTATATCCCCAACATCTGCTTTTATGTTTTTAACTACTGCGTCCGTTATTAGAATTTTTGGAAGTTGGCCTTTGGAAATATTGTATTCATTAAGTAAGGAATCAGCTTCTTCCTCTTTAAGGACTTCGTGTTCGGGCACTAACTTATGTTTTGTAATTTCTGACATCATAATCCTACACCTCACGCATTAATTAAAATGTCTTTATTTGATTCTATTTTAAAATTGTAAACGTTCTCTTTTGGAAAATGATTATTAGAAATAGTAAAAGGATGAGATGGCAAATGCAATACTACGGGCCCGACGGGATTTGAACCCGCGACTCCCGGCTTTCTCTCCCTAATAAAAGGGTTAAAAGGCCAGTGCTCTCGCCAGACTGAGCTACGGGCCCAACGTGGTACATCCTCTATTTCAGCAATTGAATCAAATAAAAATTGATTTTTATTTTGGTAATCAAAAGATTTTCGACAAATTAAGAAACAGAATATAGCGCCCTGGTCGGGATTTGAACCCGAGTCACGGGAGTTCCATTTCAGCTGAATTGACAGTCCCGTATGATAGGCCTCTACACTACCAGGGCTTCTAAATAGGGGGACAAAAAGATTATTTCTTTTATTATCTACTATATGGCCTATTTTATCTCACCCACTTGAAACTATTTTTTACTTATTTGAAAATCTATTAAAGTGGGTTGGCAGCGTCTCTGGATTCCCGTAGGCTCTCGCACCACAGTACAGCCAGAATCGCTGGAGGACTTTACTTCCGTGATCGGACGGGAACGGGTGTAGCCCCTCCGCTATGGCCGCCATACCCATAAATTGTAAAATCGGTCTACTTTGGTTATATATAAAACTTTCGTCATTGAGTGATTTAAGTCAAATTAATAATAGTTGGAAAAATTTAAGTAAAAACAACGTAAATATTGAACTACAATGGGGACCTAGTTAAGATGAACAGTTTTTTAAAAATATTTATTCTTGCTTTTTGTATATTTGCAACAGCTACAACCAATGTGCACGGACAAAATTCTGAAATAATTCTTCTATCAAATTCAATTGATAATGCACTAGCGGGAGACTTTGTAGATTTTCTGGGAAAAAAAGAGATTAAAATAATACAAGTAGATGCAACGTCATTTAACAGATATGAAAATAACCAATTTATAGTAATATTAGGTGGGCCTGATGCACGTGAAGATGTAGGTTCTATTGTCCGGCAACATATTACTATTCAAGAACAAGGATATCTTCGCATATCTGGAAATAAAAAAATGGTTATTGTAAAATATCCAACTCAAACAGTTTTTGTGATTGCAGGTTCTGATAGAAATAAAACTAGAGAAGCTCAAAACGAGAATCAAGAAAATCTATATGATTTAATAAATGAATCTGAATCTTTCATATTAAAACCTCCCTCATCACTCCCCGGTGGAAGTAAGATAATATATTTAGGAGAATATATTGCAGATTTATCCTATTGGGGATACACAAAATCTGGCTTATATACCACCGTTAAACTCCAAGGAAGTCATCAAAATCAAGCTGGATATGGGGGATCCGGAAATGCGTCATTTCAACAAAATCTGGCGTATCCTTATATTTATGTAACTTTTAAAGACAGCGAACTACCAGTAAAATTCAAAATAGATAAGTTAGAATATGAGATTATATATTATAATAATACTCAGATTATAGTGAAAAATTAAAGGAGGTGACAATAACGAGAAATTTTAAAGTTTTTGGTATCCTAGTGTTGGTTATAATTGCCACGGGAACTATGTACCTATCCCAGTTAGACAAAGCTGAAGCCCAACAGCCTAAGACATATGATGCTTACACAGGGGAATATGTGCAGAGTGTTTCTTATTGGGGATACACAAAGTTAGATGGATTTACCACATTAAGATTACAAAGTTCGTCAAATCAAGCCCATCCCTTGGTGTATGTAACTTTTAAAGACAGCGAACTACCAGTGACTACCAGACTAGGTGGAAGGATATATGAAATAAGTTACTATGACAATGAAAAGATTACGGTTAAAGAAACACTTGCGTTTTAAAGTCCATCTAACAGTCTGAAGAATCTTTATACCCGGGGTAGACTTGTCTCAGGGAATCTGGTGTACAGTGGCCATACCTCCATCTTACTGGTCGAGCATGGCACTAGAGTAAGAGTGAAGGTAAAGGTAATCGCAGATGGGGTTACCTTCATGCGAAGGCATGGTAGTGAGATAGTTTTGAATTGTGCGAGAATTGTTACATAATATTTTTAACGTTATTACAAAATAGATATCTTGGGTAATATCATGAAGATGTCATCAAGAGTAGAAAAACTTCCACCTTATTTATTTGCAGATTTGGACAAAAGAATTAGGTCTAAAAGGGAAGAGGGCACAGATATACTACATTTTGGAATTGGAGATCCTGACTTACCAACACCTGATCATATAATTAATGCCTGTTGTAAGGCTGCAAAGGATCCTGAAAATCATAGGTATCCAAGCTATCAAGGAATGTTAAGTTTCAGAGAGGCAGTATCCGAGAGATATAAAAGAGATAGAAAAGTTGAATTGGATCCGGAAAGAGAGATTATTACACTCATAGGGTCGAAAGAGGGAATTCATAATGTAAATTTTTCTCTAATTGACAAGGGAGATGTTGTATTAAATCCCGATCCATGTTATCCGGTGTATTATACTGGGACAATTATCGCTGGGGGTGAACCATTTCCAATGCCGCTAAAAGAGAAGAACTCCTTCCTCCCCAACTTGGAGAGTATACCCAATGATAAGGTAAAAAAAGCTAAGTTAATGTGGATAAATTATCCTAACAACCCAACATCAAGCATTGCGAAAAAGTCTTTCTTTAAGGAAGCAATAGACTTTGCATTTGACAATGGCCTTGCGATTTGTAGTGATGAAGCATATTCAAAAATTGTCCTAGATAAAACTAAAATCACTTCCCTTCTAGAAGTAAAAGGAGGAAGGGAAGTAGGTATAGTCTTTGATTCTTTATCGAAAACATACAATATGACTGGTTGGAGAATTGGATATGCCCTTGGAAATGAAGACTTAATCCAATCTCTGGGTAAAATTAAGACAAATGTAGACTCGGGAGTATCACAGATAATTCAAGAAGCCGGAATAACAGCTTTAACGTCCTCTCAAGATTGTATTAGAGAAAACCTAAGAATTTATAGAAGTAGACTTGATGTTCTAGTAAATGGATTGAACCGCCTGGGTTTTATTTGTAATAAACCAAAAGCAACATTCTATGTATGGATGAAAGTCCCTAATAATGATTCAATGAAGTTTGCTAACATGCTTCTTGATAAAGGCGGAATAGTCTGTACTCCAGGAATTGGGTTTGGAGAGCATGGCGAAGGTTATGTAAGATTTGCTCTGACTCAACCTATATCCAAAATAAATGATGCACTTAAAAGGCTGGAGAGCATTTTATGAGATCCCATATAAGGATAAACAAAAAAAATCACTTAACAATAGGGGGGATTGATTCAGTAGAATTAGTAAAAAAATTTGGGACGCCTTTATACGTTCTTGATGAAATGCGTATAAGAGAACGGTATAAGGAGTTTAGAGATGCATTTAAAAATTATCCACAGGTAGAAATAAAATACGCATATAAAGCTAATAGTAGTTTAGCAGTTCTCAACATATTAAAACAAGAAGGTGCTGGTGCCGATGTTCTCTCTGCCGGTGAAGTTTACCTTGCAACTAAAATAAATCTCAATCCCGATCAAATTATTTTCACAGGAAACAATAAAACCAATGCTGAATTAGAACTTGCGGTAGAAAAAGGGATTATTATTAATTTTGATGCTATTCACGAATTAGACCGATTAGAAAAAATTTGTAAAGCAAATAAAAAGGAAGCTAGAATTTCTTTTCGAGTAAATCCCGCGATTTCTCCACAAACTCATGAGCATTTATCAACAGGGTTAAAGGAGAGTAAATTTGGAATTACCGCGACAGAGGCTCTAGAAGCTTATAAAAGAGCAAAAAAAAGTAAGTATTTAAAAATTAGTGGTATCCAAATGCACATTGGATCCCAGATAACTAGTTCAGTACCATTTGAGTTGGCCACTTCAAAGCTTTTAGATATCGTGGGAGCTCTTAAAGAAAAATTGGATTTAAATCTTGAATTCATAGATTTAGGGGGGGGAATAGGCATCCGTTATAACAAGGAGGAGCCCTATATTACACCCCAAGATTTATCAAAAAAATTAATACCACTTATTGAAACCAAGATAGAAGAGTATAAACTAAAAAGACCTATATTATACTTTGAACCTGGGAGATATATATTAGGCGATGCTTCTATTTTACTTGCTCAAGTTAGTACTATAAAAAAAACGCCGTATAAGAAATTTATAGGAGTAGACGCGGGGTTTCACGTACTGATTAGACCCACACTCTATAATGCCTATCATGAGGTAATAATTGCAAATAAAGCAGGAAAGCCCAACTATGAAAAAGTAGATATTGTAGGTAACGTTTGCGAAAGTGGAGATATATTTGCTAAAGATAGATTATTACCAAAAATAGAAGAGGGGGATATTATAGCTTTAATGGATGTAGGTGCTTATGGTATCATAATGAGTTCTCAATATAACTCACGTCCGAGGCCTGCTGAGATAATCGTAAAAAATGGTGAATACGATCTCATTCGAGAAAGAGAGAATTTTCAAGATTTAATTTGTAAACAACACGTTCCAAAGAGGCTAAAATGAAAACTTCCAAGATTTCAGGTTTCTACAAATTAAGCCTTGAAGAAAGACTGGAGGTAGTAGGGGGGTTTGCTAATTTAACTGCCAGCGAGATTGCAACATTGAAAAATACAGGAGGATTGAGTAATGGATTAGCAGATCAAATGATCGAAAACGTTATTGGGGGATTTACTTTACCATTAGGTATAACTACAAATTTTAAAATAAATGGAAAAGATTATCTAGTTCCAATGGCTATTGAAGAATCTAGTGTTGTTGCCGCTGCTAGTAATGTTGCCAAAATCGCTAGAGAAAAAGGGGGTTTCACTGCTTCATCTTCAGAACCTAGGATGATTGGCCAGATTCAATTGATTGACGTGAAAGAATTTGCGGAAGCGAAGGAGAAAATTCTAAAAAATAAAAGTGAGATTCTCAAACTTGCTAATGAACAAGACCCTGTTTTAGTTAAATTTGGAGGAGGATGTCAAGATCTTGAAGTAAGAGAAATTAACACTCAAAAGGGTAAAATGCTAGTTGTTCATCTTATCGTTGACTGTCGCGATGCGATGGGTGCGAATGCTGTTAACACTATGGTAGAAGCAATTGCCTCTAAAATTGAAATTTTAAGTGGTGGCAAAGCATTACTTCGAATAATCTCGAATCTTGCTGTTCACCGTTTGACAAGAGCTAAAGGAATTTTTAATAAAGAATTACTCGGAGGTGAAAAGGTAGTAGAAGCTATATTGAAAGCTTATGCATTTGCAGCGGCCGACAAATATCGATGCGCAACACATAACAAGGGAATAATGAACGGAATAACTGCTGTCACTCTTGCTACAGGGAATGATACTCGAGCTATTGAAGCTGGAGCTCATGCATATGCGTCACTTGATGGAAAATATACATCTTTAAGTCATTATTACAAAAACGATGAAGGTAACTTGGTTGGAGAGATCGAACTTCCAATGGCTGTAGGATTAATCGGAGGTGCAACGGCAATACATCCAACCGCTAAAATATGTATCAAAATATTGGGAGTTAAAAAAGCTTCTGAGCTTTCCCAAGTAATTGCATCTGTTGGGCTAGCTCAAAACTTAGCAGCACTTAAAGCATTAGCTACAGAAGGTATCCAACGAGGTCATATGAGCCTTCACGCTAGGAACATCGCAATTATGGCTGGTGCAAAAGGAGAGATGATAGAAAAAGTAGCTAAAATACTTGTAGCTGATAAAAAAATAAGATTTGATAAAGCAAAAGAAATACTAGCCAAACTTTCAGGAGAATAAATTAACGTTCTTTAACAACATAGCTATTAATTTTCTATTCATAAGTTATTTTAGAAATCATAGTAAAAAAAACTACTTCAGTAAATTAATATAAACCTATATTATTATAATAACTAATTTTAATTAGAAGACTAATTTTTCTCTGAATTGTACATAATTATTAGTATCACAAGATATTTTTGTTATATTATGAAGTTTTACAAGTATCAAGGCGCTGGAAATGATTTTATTCTTATAAATAATCTCCAAGACAAAATTGAAGAAAGTCAGAAAGCAGAGTTGGCGAAAAGATATTGTAAACGACATTTTAGCATTGGAGCAGATGGTATTATGATTTTAGAAAATTCTGACGAATACGATGCTAAAATGCGATTTTTTAATCCTGATGGTAGTGAAGGCGAGATGTGTGGTAATGCAATAAGATGCTTTGCTAGACATATCTATGAACGGGGTATTAACAAAAAAAAAGAGCTAAATATTGATACCCTAGCGGGTGTGAAAAGAAATTGGTTAACTGTGAAAAACGGTGAAGTGAAAAATGTGAAAGTAGATATGGGCAAACCTTTAATTAAAAATCAAAATTTAATTCTTGATGTCAAAGGAATTCCTATGAAAATGTTTTCCTTGGAGGTAGGGGTTCCTCATGCTGTTTTAATAGTTAATGATTTAGTGAGACTCAAAGTCAACGAAATAGGGAAGGATATACGGAATAATCCTATTTTCCCTAAAGGCACAAATGTCAATTTTCTTCAGCAAATGGGGAAGAACAGGTTTAAGATTAGGACATATGAGCGTGGGGTTGAAGGAGAAACAATGGCCTGTGGTACTGGTATATGTGCCTCTGGTTCTTCTGCAGTTCTCCTTGGACTTGCCGATGCTGATAAACCTATTGAAATTGAAGCTGAAGGAGGTAAGATTCTAGTTGAGATAACTAAGATTGGAGATGAATTAGAAACTGTATTTATGAGTGGGCCATCCGAATTTATTTACGAAGGAGAGATTTGACAACAATATACAATAATGATAGAGATTAGACGAAGGATTATCAATGACATTACGAATCATGCATTGAAGGATGCCCCAAAAGAGGCCTGCGGGATTTTAGTAGGAAAGAATAGTCAAGTTGAAGAGATTTATGAATGTAAAAATTCAAGTGAATCTCCAGAAACAAATTATGTAATAGCGCCTTCAGATTTATTAACAACTTTAGAAGATTTAGAGACGGAGAGTAATGATATTATTGGATTTTATCACTCACATCCAACGGGGCCTGATAAACCCTCTAGTATTGATATTGATAGGGCAACCTGGGAAGATCATTCATATGTAATAGTATCAATAGCTGATAAATTATCTATATCTTCATGGAAGTTTCAGAGAGAAAAAAATAAATTTGCAAGAGAAGAAATGAAAATAATTTAATTTGTTAGAACTTAAAGTATATGCGATAAAATAAACTGTTTGAATCAATTTATAATTAAACAATAAAATCCATCTTAAAGGTCTGATCATTAGACTATTTTATTAGCAATTTCTTGCACCTTTGAATTATAAACATTCTTAATCTCTTCTATCTTTGCCTTATTTTGATAATTGAAGGCCTTGCTCATTTGTATCCCCAAAATTTCAACTCTTAACTTTCCAATATTTTTTTCACATTTTCCTCTTTGTTTTTCAGCTTCTTGGCATGCTAATTCTAGAACTTTGATATCTGAAGAAGTATATTTATCCCTAGCTATGAATTCTTGTTTATTCTTTAACATATGGTGAATTTTTCCTGCAGTCTCTTCTATAAGATAGCTGAAGACCTCTTCTTTGATGTTACCCGCATCATTTTCATCTGCTTGTCGTAATAAGGAGTTTTTTTGGAACTTCTTTTTGAGTTTGACCGTTTCTATTTTTTTGTCAAATATAAACTGAAAAATATCTTTTAAATTGCATTCCTCCCCATTAATGCTTACAATATAACCCTTAGATATATTATCAGCCTTATCAAAAAACTCTTCGTTTAGATTCGAAAATTTAGATTCGATTTCAGCCATCTCTTTACTACTTGTCATCGTATATTCTTGTTGCCTATCAAAATATTTCCCACATACTTCAGAAGTTTTTATTTCAAGATTCCTAAATTTATCTCTTTGAATTTGGAATTCTTCATCCAATTTTAGTTTCTTTTCAAATTGTTTAACAAATTTTTTTGAATTATCTAAATCAAGTTTTACACAATCTCTAAAGTTAATAAGTGGTAAAATTGCTAAACCAATATCATTTTTATTAAAGTTTAGACAATTATCGACAATTAAATAAATATCTGAAAGTGTTTTCTCTAAAGTTAGCGGTTCTTCTGAGCATTTTGATAAACTTTTAATTTTAATCTTAAGATTTTGCAATTCATTATTCAAATTATTAGAACTCATCTTAAATTAAAATTTTATTAAAATAATATAAATTATTGGTGAAATATACATTAAAAACCTATATCACGTAGCTCTTTTTCCATTTGCTCATTTTGGATCTCTCTACTAACTTGCCCTAAAAAATATTCAACAATTCTTTTAGCGGTATCTAAGTCATCCCTCTCATCCTCTAATTCTTTATATATACTTTCTAGTTCAACTATCCTATCTTTTTCTGTCAAGTGAGAAAGCATCTCAAGCTTTGCAGTAATATGTTCTAATTTTGGAAATCCTTTGAGGAGTTCATTATCAAAAACTGGAGAAATATCAGATATGTCAAATGATCTATGGCCGATTTTTACCTCCAGGATTACCTCTTGAGAAATACCGTAGTACTTTCTAGGTCTGCCCTTCTCTATTTTTTTATCTCTTGTTTCAAGTATCCCTGCATGGTGCATAAGCTTTAAATGTTCAATTATAGCTTTCTGTCCAACATTTAATTCTTGTGAAACTTGGCTTACATAACAAGGACCATCAGAAAGAAGTTGAAGTATCTCCCGCCTGGTATCGTTTCCAAGCATATTTAAAATTTGATCAAGTTTCATTATAACAAATAGTTTATTTAACATGGGAAAAAATAACATATGGTTACTAAATTCTTTTACCTAGTTATTTATTCAATAACCATATAATAACAATAAGTTACTTTAATAAAATAGGATTAATAATAAAAATTAAATGATATGCTTACAGATTATATAAAGGTGTGAAAAATGGAAAGTGCTGATTTAAAAGTTGGTGAAGCAAGAGCAGCAGATGTTGGAAGAGGTATAGGTAGAATAGACCCTCAAGTAATCAAGGATTTAGGACTAACATCGGGGGACGTTATTGAGATAACGGGCAAGAAGAAGACAGCGGTAATATCATGGCCAGGATATCCAGAGGATGAAGTATTAAAGATAATCCGATTGGATGGTGCTACACGAAGAAACGCAGGTATAGGTATTGATGATAAAGTTAAAGTAAAAAAAATTGAAGCTAAACCAGCAATAAAAGTAAAACTTGCACCAACCGAGCCCCTAAGAATAATCGATGGAGAGTCATATATAAAATTATTATTGGAAAATCGAGTTGTCACAAAGGGTGATATAATTGATATAAACTTAATGGGTAAAAAAATTGGAATGGTAATTGTAGCAATGCACCCATCTAAAAGTTCGGTGATTATTAACTTATCCACCAATATAGAGTTGAGTGAAAAGCCAGTTAAGAATCTTCCAGAAACAAAGATCCTTAGGATTGCTTATGAAGATATTGGGGGTTTACGTGATGAAGTTCAAAAGGTTCGTGAGATGATAGAACTTCCAATGAAGCACCCAGAGCTCTTCGAACGTCTGGGAATAGAAGCACCAAAAGGTGTTCTCCTTCACGGACCTCCAGGAACAGGAAAGACTCTTTTAGCCAAAGCAGTTGCAAATGAAACAGACGCAAATTTTTCGAGTATATCAGGACCTGAAATTATGAGTAAATTTTATGGTGAGAGTGAAGAAAGATTAAGAGAGATATTCAATGACGCTGAAGAAAATGCCCCGAGCATAATATTCATCGATGAACTAGATAGTATCGCACCTAAGAGGGAAGAAGTAACAGGAGAGGTTGAAAGACGTATTGTCGCACAACTTCTATCAATGATGGATGGATTAAAATCACGAGGTCAAGTTGTAGTAATAGGTGCAACAAATAGAGTAAACGCAATTGATCCAGCTCTTCGTCGCCCAGGTAGATTTGATAGAGAGATAGAGATTGGTGTACCTGACAAAACGGGAAGAAGAGAGATACTTCAAATCCACACCAGAGGAATGCCACTTCCAGAAGGTAAATCAAAGGAAAAAATTTTAAAGGATTTTCCAGATAAAACACACGGATTTGTCGGTGCTGATATTGAAAGTCTAGCTAAAGAAGCAGCAATGCGTGCATTAAGACGGGTCCTACCAGACCTAGATCTCGAAGAAATCAATATTCCCTCTGAAATTCTTGATAAAATAGAAGTGAATTATAACGATTTTATGCAAGCTTTCATGGAGATAGAACCATCGGCAATGAGAGAAGTTTTAGTGGAAATACCAGACATAGAGTGGGAAGACATCGGAGGACTTGATAAATTAAAAGAGGAACTTCGCGAAGTGATTGAATGGCCTTTGAAATATCCAGAATTATTTACTCAGATGGATGCCCAACCTCCAAAGGGGATACTGCTTTATGGTCCACCGGGAACTGGGAAAACTATGCTTACTAAAGCTGTTGCAAATAAAAGCGAAGCAAATTTCATAAGTGTTAAAGGACCTGAATTTCTTAGTAAGTGGGTGGGGGAAAGTGAAAAAGCAGTAAGGGAAACTTTCAGGAAGGCACGTCAAGCATCCCCCTGCATAATATTTTTTGATGAAATTGATGCGATAGCTCCAAAGAGGGGTACAGGTTCTGATTCCCATGTAACTGAACGTGTTATTAGTCAACTATTAACAGAGCTAGATGGTTTAGAAGAGCTTCATGGTATAGTAGTGATAGCGGCTACAAATAGGCCTGATATTCTGGATGATGCACTACTCAGACCTGGTAGGTTCGACAGGCTTCTTGAAGTTCCAATTCCTGATTTAAAAGCTAGAAATGCGATATTTAAGATCCACACTATAAAAAAACCTCTGGCGGCAGACGTTTCTATAGAAACTCTATCAGAAAAAACAGAAGGATACACAGGAGCGGATATAGCTGCAATTTGTAATGCAGCTGTTATGTTAGCGATAAGAGAATATCTTAAACTTAATGGAAAAAACAACAAAAGCGCATTGAAAAAAAATCTAAAGATAAAAAATAAACATTTTGAAAATGCTTTTGATAAGATACGACCTTTATCTAAAAGAGAGCTTGCAGAGTACACATCAGCTGCCCAGAACATCGACGAAGATACAACCTCCAAAGATGAAAACAATCTTATAAAGAAAACATCGAAAATTATTGAGGAAGAGTAGCTTACTTAACCGACCCCATAATTTATTTATATAAACGGAAGGAATTCAGATATAATGGAAGTTGAATTAAAGGTTGCGGAGGCTATCCAAAACGATGTTGGAAGAGGGATAGTTAGAGTGGATACAGTGACTAGAGATTCACTAGGGATAACCACGGGGGATATTGTTAAGCTAGAGGGAAAGAAGAAAACGGGTGCAATAGTTTGGAGGGCATATGAAGAGGATGAGGGAATGAAAATAATAAGAATGGATGGAATCCTCCGTCAAAACACTGAGCTGTCCCTAGGAGAAAAAATAATTGTGACGAAAGCAGTTCCCCAAGATACAAAAAAAATAATTTTCTCTCCTCAACAGGATATCAGATTCTCAGTTGGTTTTGGAGCGTTTATTAAAAGGCGTTTACTGGGAAGACCGGTTACAAAAGGGGATAAGGTAGTGGTAGGAGTTTTAGGAACAACTCTCCCTTTTCTGGTTAACCAAACAATTCCAAATGGAATAACTAAAATATCAGATTATACCGATGTAATAGTTGAAGAAGGGCAAAGCAAGTTAAAGAAAGTTGGGATACCTGCAGTAGCTTATGAAGATATTGGGGGTTTACGTGATGAAGTTCAAAAGGTTCGTGAGATGATAGAACTTCCAATGAAGCACCCAGAGCTCTTCGAACGTCTGGGAATAGAAGCACCAAAAGGTGTTCTCCTTCACGGACCTCCAGGAACTGGGAAAACTTTGATAGCCAAAGCAGTTGCAAATGAAACTAACGCTTATTTTATCTCATTAAATGGGCCAGAGATCATGAGTAAATTTTATGGTGAGAGCGAGGAGAATATTAGGCGTATGTTTAAGGATGCTGAAGATAATGCTCCGAGTATAATCTTCATCGATGAACTAGACGCAATTGCACCTAAGAGGGAAGAAGTAACAGGAGAGGTTGAAAGACGTGTTGTAGCACAACTTCTTGCTCTCATGGATGGATTAAAATCACGAGGAAAACTTGTAGTAATAGGTGCAACAAATCTCCCTGAAGCTCTCGATCCAGCTCTTCGTCGCCCAGGTAGATTTGATCGTGAAATTGTAATAGGGGTACCTGACAAAAATGGAAGGAAAGAGATACTTCAAATCCACACACGAGGAATGCCCATAGTAACTGAAAAAAGTATAATCGATAAAAGTGCAAAAAAAGAGGATGTCGTAAACCTAGATAGTTTAGCTAATATTACACATGGATTCGTTGGAGCTGACCTTGAAGCCCTGTGTAAAGAAGCGGCTATGAATTCGTTGAGACGTGTCCTTCCGGAAATAAATCTTGAAGAAGAGACTATTCCTCCTGAAGTGTTAGAGAATTTACAAGTAAAAAAGGAAGATTTCACAGAGTCTTATAAAAATATAGATCCTTCAGCCCTTCGAGAAGTGTTTGTAGAGATACCAAATGTTAAGTGGTCTGATGTGGGTGGATTAGAAAATGTAAAGCAGGAACTAAAAGAGACTGTAGAATGGCCGATTAAATTCCCTCAAAACTTTGAAAAAATGGGGATTAAACCTCCTAAAGGTGTTCTAATATTTGGTCCACCAGGATGTGGTAAAACTCTATTAGCAAAAGCGATTGCCAATGAAAGCGAAGCAAATTTCATAAGTGTTAAAGGACCAGAGATACTTAGCAAATGGGTTGGGGAAAGTGAAAAGGGGATACGCCAAATATTTAAGAAAGCAAAGCAATCCGCACCGACAATAATATTTTTTGATGAAGTTGATGCTATAGCATCTATGCGCGGGATGGAAGTTGGAGAGCGTGTAGGGGAGCGTGTGTTAAATCAGCTTCTCACAGAACTGGATGGTTTAGAAGAGCTTCATAATGTTATAATCATAGCGGCAACAAATCGTCCTGACTTAATTGACACGGCTTTAATGCGTCCAGGTCGATTTGATAAAGTTTTGTTAGTACCCGCTCCAGATTATGATGCACGATTAGAAATATTTAAGATTCATACAAATGAAATGCCCGTGGATAAAGATGTAAATCTTAAGAGACTTACAAAGAAAACTGATGGATATGCAGGTGCGGATATAGAGGGCATCTGCAGAGAAGCAGCGATGTCGACAATAAGAGAATCACTAAGGAAAAATATTGAATTAGAAGATGAAAAAATCACTTCTAAACATTTCAAGATGGCTATTGATAAAATCAGACCAAGTTTAAGTAAAGAAGTTATGAATTCTTATGAGGATTTTCTTAAAAGATTTGAGTCTAACGAAAAAGAAAGACTAACTTATATGGGATAACTTTTATCAAATCCTATTCCCTAAAAAGACTAAGATATGCACGTAAGCGTTGTTTTGCATTAGAATGTTGTTGTTGATGGTGAATATCATAGGGTTCTATATGGACAAGGACTGTCGATATATCTGAGAATTCATCTAAAATTATTTTCTCCACTTTATGTGATATTCGATGGGCATCTTTCAACGGAAGATTTTCATCAACACACACATGGAGGTCAACTGCATAATATGCTCCAATTCCATGGATACGAATTCGATGGATTAACTTAACATCACTATAGGAGGAAATAAAATCTATTATCCTTTCTTTCATCTCAGGGGAAGGGACGGTACCTAAAAGTTGAAATATATTCTGTTTCCCAATATCATAACCAATTTTAATAATTATTAGAGATACTACGATTCCAACCAATGGATCTAACAAGGGATACCCAAGAATAGAACCCATAACTCCTATAACAACAGCTATAGACGTGTAAACGTCACCTCTATGATGATAAGCATCTGCTTTTAATGTTGGGCTATTTATTTTATCTGCAATCTTAAAGGTGTATCTACTCATTGCCTCTTTAAAGACAATAGCAAAAATCGTCACATAAACTGCACTGTATTGCGGTATACTCATAGGGGAGGTTAGGAGATTATATGAGTGCTTAGCAAACTCAAACCCCATAATTGCGAGGATGATTGAAATAAATAATCCGACTAAAGGTTCAACATCACCATGACCATAAGGATGTGATTCATCATTAGGTTTTGATGAAATTTTTATTGCTAGCCATGTACCTGCAGAAACAAGAATATCAGAAAATGAATGAAGAGCATCCGCAATGACGGCCATGCTACCAGAGGTCACTCCAACAGTAAATTTAAGGATTGATAAAAAGAGATTCCCTATTACCCCTACCATAGCTGCTTTTTGGCCGATAACCCCCCTTTCTTCAGGTAACATGCTAGAATTCTCCAATCTATTATATGGACTAAATCAATAGGACATTTAAACAGACTGTTAATGTACTTATCTTACTTTTATCATTTTCGCAATAAAAAATCCTTGTGTATTATGCATCCTAGGATAAAATCTTCGAGCTTTATTAATTTCAAGACTTAATGTTTTGCCATAAACGGAGGTAATTGCCGGGTCCCCATAAGAAATGGTATCCATCTCAAGATCCAGTTCATTTAAAGCATATTGGACCATAAGTTCATTTTCTTCAGGAAGGAGGCTGCAAGTACAGTAAACCATCGATCCACCTTTTTTTAGAACACGCGCACCAACCTCTAAAAAATTGCGTTGTTTAACTGTACAATTTTCAACATCTCCAATTCCCTTCAGTTTAACTTCTGGATTTTTAAATGATGTTCCAGTTCCTGTACACGGGGCATCTATGAGAACACTATCAAACTTAATCCCAAGGTCAGATGTATCAAGTGCATTCATCCTTATCCCAATGACATTGGATATACCTAATCTACTAATATTTGAACGAAAAGATTTCATTCGATTCCTATTTAACTCTATAGCTATAACAACACCCGTATTTCTCATAATTTGGGATAAATATGTTGTTTTCCCTCCTGGTGCAGCAGCCATATCCAGGACTGTTTCACCCTTCCTTGGTTTTAATACTTCACAAGCATACATTGAGGTAGGATCCTGTATAAAATAATAGCCTAGCAGATATTCGGTGGTAGACCCAATCGAGAAAGGAGATTTCTTAACTGTAAATCCATTGATTGTCCAGGGTATTTTCTCGAGAATAACTTTTTTTTTTTCAAGCTTGTCTACTAGATCATCTCTATCACACCTAAGTGTATTAACTCTGATTGATGTAGGGATAGATTTGTCTAAATAAGGAATCTCATCAGGAAAGAGAGATTCATACCTTTTTAAAAGGAATTTCGAGAACATACTTAGGATTATATAACTCAGGGGTTATATCTTTTACAGATGCTTGAAATAGAAGTTAAAGCACGTGCTATTCATAAAGAGGTTAAAATAAGGCTTGATCAACTTGGTGCTGAATATCTAGGAGTAGAATCTCAAGAAGATGTTTATTTAGATCATCCTTGCAAAGATTTTTCATCCACAGATGAAGCCTTTAGAGTACGTAGAACAAATAAAAGCTGTTACTTAACATATAAAGGCCCAAAAATTGACACTAAAACTAAGACTCGTGTAGAGAAAGAGATAATTATCCAAGACTTCGATATAGCGATAGAAATTCTTAAATCTGTAGGATTTAAGGGTATCGGAGTTGTAAAGAAGAAACGTCAGCATTATCATCTTAATGGTTTTAATGTAATGTTGGATAAAGTTGAAGAGTTAGGAGATTTTATTGAAATCGAAAAAAAAGGGGAAAAATATGATCCTATTGAAGTTCTAGATTTTTTAAAACTTTTGAATGTGGAAAATCAAATTAGAAAATCCTATCTAGAACTATTAATTGAAAATAAGTTCTCTAATAATCGATAAACTTAATTTTTATCTTATCGTCTAAATTTATCTTGGAATACCCCACATTAGCGGGTCCAGGATTAACGATTGTCGATTTTTCGAAAATATCATGACCTCTTGCTTCATGTACATGGCCGCATATTACCAGCGAAACTGAATGACTCATAAGAAATTCTCTAACACCTTTACTTCCAACATGTATTCCTGAATTAGTAAGATCGATTTTAGTATCATACGGAGGAGGATGGCAGACCATTACTTTTGTATCATTATTCTTAACATCGTTGTATCCACTTTCAAGCAAATCAACCAAATAATTTTCAGTATATTCCTGAGGAGTGTTAAAAGGGGTTATATTAGACCCTCCAACACCGAAAAAACCGATGTTATCAATAGTTTTTCCCTTACCATGGATACTTGTTCCATTCTCAGTGAGAACGTCGTTAACCTCGAGGGTATCACAATTACCGGGTATTGTAATAACATTCTCATTAATATCAATCAACTTTTGTAAGATTTGTATAGCAGATTTTCTCTTGCCAAAGTTTGTAAGATCGCCTGCCGAAATAAGGATATCTGCTGATTTAGCGTCTTTTTCTATCCATTTCAAAGCATCAAGTTGTCCATGAAGATCCGAGAAACACACAATTTTCATAAGTTAAATATTTCTATGCGTTTAAATAAGTTTATTTAATGGGGAGATATATATTTTTTTATTACTCTTATCCAGGGGGGAAAATCTTCAGAGATTTTCCTAAACTAATGGTTATGGTAAAACTTAATGGTTTACAGTATGCGAATTAAAACAAAAAATCTACTTGTCAGAGGTATGACCTGTGCGAGCTGTGTAAATGCTATTGAGAAGTCCTTAATAAAGATTGAAGGAATATCAGAAGTAAATGCTAATCTAGCAACAGAAAAAGTTACTGTTGAATTTTCTCCAGATTTAATTTCAATTAATGACATAGAAAAAGTCATAAAAAAAACTGGTTATGAACCTTTGCCGATTAATGAGGGTTTGGATAAAGATGTAAAAGAATCCAAACTAAGAGAATTTAAGGATTTAAAGGTAAAATTAACTATTAGCGCTGGTCTAAGTGCATTAATCTTATTAGGGAGTTTATCAAATTGGTTACCAAGTGTTCCAACTTTTTTATCTAATCCATATTTTCTTCTTACACTAACAATTCCTGTACAATTTTGGGTTGGAGCTCGCTTTTATCTAGGGTTTTTTTCTGCCTTACGCAACTTCAATGTTGATATGAATACATTAATTGTATTAGGTACAACATCCGCATTCATTTATAGCCTTGCAGGTACTTTATTTCCCTATTTTTTTCTGTCTAGAGGGATCCCTTTAGAAGTATATTATGACACTGCCGCTGTGATAATCACCTTAATGATTTTAGGTAAATATCTTGAATTTAAAGCTAAAAAAGAAACTCTAGATACGATAAGATGTTTAATTGATTTACAACCAAAAACTGCACGGATACTCAGAAATAACCAGGAACTAGAACTACCAATTGAAAATGTTATGCCAGGAGATTTAGTGGTTGTAAGACCGGGGGAGAAGATTCCTGTTGATGGAAAAATTGTTGAAGGATACTCGATTATTGATGAAGCTATGATAACTGGGGAGAGTAATCCTGTAGAAAAGCACGAAGGGGACCATGTAATAGGTGCTACTATAAACAAAACTGGCTTTTTTAAATTAGAGGCAAAAAAAGTAGGTAAGAATACAATTTTAGCAAAAATCATAAACCTTGTTGAAGAAGCTCAAGGATCAAAAGCACCTATTCAAAGGCTTGCTGATAAAATAGCCAGCATTTTTGTTCCTGCTGTAATAGTTATTGCACTTATAGCAGCAGCCTTTTGGTATTATAACGGTTCTAATGTTCTTTCTGGAAGTTTGCTTAATAAATATCTTCAAGTAACTCCCTTAGTATTCGCAATGAATACATTTATAGCAGTACTTATCATTGCCTGCCCTTGTGCTTTAGGGCTTGCAACACCGACTGCAGTTGTAGTGGGAACGGGCAAAGGTGCACAAAGTGGAATTCTTATCAGAGGTGGTGAGAGTCTGGAACTATTGCATAAAATAAACACATTAATACTTGATAAAACAGGGACTTTAACCAAGGGAGAACCAACATTGACCAACGTGATCCCAGAAAAAAATTGGGATGAAAAAGAAATTCTACAATTAGCAGCCAGTTCTGAATTTGCATCAGAACATCCAATTGGAAAAGCAATTATTGAAAGATCCTTAAAAAATAAATTAGATTTGATTCCAGTTGAAAAATTTCGCGCGATTCCTGGTCGTGGTATTGAGTCAAAGGTAGGGGGTAAGGAGGTTCTAATCGGAACAAGGATAATGTTTTCAGATTTCAAGATTAAGGTTGGGTCTATGGAGAAGATTATGAACGACCTTGAATGTCAAGGAAAAACATCTATGTTAATTGCAGTAAATGGTAAACTAGCAGGGATAATAGCTGTGGCTGATACATTAAAAAATAATTCTAAGGAAGTAGTTGAAGAATTAAATAAGTTAGGATTAGAAGTTATAATGATTACTGGAGACAATGAAAAAACAGCCAATACTATAGCAAATCAGATAAAAATTAACCGCGTTTTATCCGAAGTCTTACCCAAGGATAAAGCGATTGAAATAAAAAAACTCCAAGAAAAGGGCAAGATTGTTGCGATGGTTGGTGATGGAATAAACGATGCTCCTGCACTTGCTCAAGCAGATATTGGCATCTCTATGGGGACTGGGGCAGATATAGCTAAGGAAACTAGTGATGTAGTTCTAATGAATAGTGACATTTATGGAATTTTAACTTCCATCGAACTAAGTAAACGTACTATGCTCACCATAAAACAGAACCTTTTTTTAGCCTTCTTTTATAATATAACATTAATACCTATCGCTGCTGGGATAGCTTATCCACTCTTTGGGATATTATTAAATCCAATGCTTGCAGCGTTAGCTATGACTTTTAGTTCTATAACGGTGATAAGCAATTCTCTAAGATTAAAGAAGTTTAAAACAACGAAATCAAAATTTTAAAAATCTAGTTAAATTGGTTAAATTACTATCTTTACTAGGATACATTTTAAAAGCAATAAAAATAGATATTTTAAAAAAAATGATATCATAATCTAGATTTCAATTAAATTTTAAATTAATTGTCATATTTAGAATAATTTGATGAAGAAAAAAAATGGAAAAAGTATATGATTTAATTATCATTGGAGCAGGACCTGCAGGACTTGCTGCAGCAATTAAAGCAAAGGAGATTGGTTTAACCTACATTATAATTGAAAAAGGATTGGAAACTTTATCGGGTATAACAGAATTTTATCCTGCTGGAAAAAAAATTTACCCAACAATCCCAAAAGGCAGAAATCCTGATCATCCAATTCCATCTTTAAAACCTCCAGATAAAAATGTAACTATAGAAGAATATGTTAAAAGGGTAAAATCTGGAATAAAAAAAATTGGAGGACTTGCTCTAAAGAAAAATGAAGAATTCTTGAAATTTAAGAAAGGAGAACTTATTGAAGTAGAAACATGTAACGGGGGATTTAAAGGAAAAAATCTTATTCTAGCAATTGGTAGTAACATTCCGAGGGACCTTGAAGTGTATGGGGAAGCTAGATTGTTAGCAAGAACGCTTCATAATCCTGAGAAGTATTCTGGGAATAATGTATTAGTAATAGGGGGCGGGAACACTGGAGCAGATGTTGTTATCACTCTTTCAAGGTTTAAAAGAGAACAAAGTGATGATACCACGATATATTGGGCTCATCGGAGGGGGAAGTTCAAAGTTGAAAGAGATGTTGCAAGGGATCTTGGAGAAGAGTTACTCTTGGGGGGAAATATCAAGATTTTTGGAAAAGCTAAACCGAGAGTCGCTGAGGTCGATGAAACAGGTATTAGAAGAATGATAATCCGAA
>CAYZUE010000011.1:0-24400 GCA_964481825.1 Candidatus Hydrothermarchaeota archaeon
CAACTGTTAATGTGGGCGATAGAGTTGAGGTTTTAGGAACTTTAAAACCTGATTATCAGTTTTTGGCTGAGAAAACTATTGTTAGTACTAAATGGAATCATTATCTTATTTATATAAGATCGATCATTGCTATTCCATTAGTGTTGTTCTTGTTTTTTAGAAAATGGCGATTTGATTTTAATTATTTACGATTTAGGGAGAGTGAATAATGCCTGATTGGCTTGCCCATGTACTAGCTGCGGCTATTCTATGGAAACTTCTAATTCATAAATTTAATTTTGATAGTAAGTTTATTCCAATTATTATGGTAGGTGCATTAATTCCTGATGCTGAAAAAATGGGATTGCTGTTGTATGTTTTAGCTGAAATCGACATAGGGTATTTTTTAAAACCACTTCATTCTATATTTGGCTCTATTTTACTTGCAGGTATCATATCTTTATTTTTTTATGACTCTAAGCGAATAATGACTATTCTTTGTTTGGGAATTGGTACACACTTATCTCTAGATTTGTTAATGTCTCACATAACAGGAGGTGAAATTCTCCTATTATTTCCTTTTAGTTTTAATATGTATCAGCTGAATCTAATTCAAACTGATAATTATTTTCCAGCATTGATAACAGTACTACTAGCATTTTTAATCATTATCTATGAGAGAATTAGTCGGCATAATAAAGATACCTCAGGTTCATCGTAGGTACATAATGTTCTATAAAATAAATGCTAGATTGAAATTTTTAACGATTCGGTTTCTATTCTATCAACCACTTTTTCAATCCCTTCACCTTTCCAGTTACCTTCAACAAGATAATTAAATCTCAGATAATAAACAAATTTATCGATTAAATTTTTATTAACAGGAGTTATCAGTGCTTTCCTGATGTAATCCTTTAACTTATCTAATTCTTGTACATTGTACATTATTTCATCGATGTTACAGAAATGGTCTCCTAGTACAATAACTGCCTTATGATAAATCAAGGCTTCCATTCCAACAGTAGAGTTAATAGTTATAATAAGGGATGTTTTATCCAGTATCTTTTTAATATCAAATTTTCGAATCCAGATTATATCTTGATACTTTTTTTTTAAATCTCTATAGCTAACACTACCAACTTCCTGGGGGTGTTCTTTAACAACTATCTTATAATCTGGAGCAGCAGTTTTTATAGCATCGTAACATAAACTTATCAGATTTTCCATATTATCTATTCCACTTGAATTAACCAAAACCTGTGTATCGTGGCGTGCTTGAAGAGGTATAAAAATGAATTTATCTGGAAGACGTATTCTATCTGTTTTCCAAAGGAATTTTCTGTGGATCAGCCTATAAAAACTAGATAATATGCTAAAAATGTTAGATTGTGCGGATTCAGGATTAGTTTGTCTGTAAAAAAAACTTCGGGTATAGATTTCATAGAAAATCTTTTCAAATAATCCCGTAGGTCCGAGGTCTTCAAGGGGTTTAGATAAGTTAGTAGATTTTGTTTTTTTATATTCTTTACAGAACATTTCAAATTTAGGTTTGTTTATCTTAACTTTTTCATAAAATTTCTTTGTTTTTGTTTGAAGAGAATTATTGCAACTAACTCCAGAAGAATCGATTTGTAGTGTTCCTTGGAAAAAACCATTTTCCCAGTATAAAATCTTTTGATTTCTCTTTGCAGCATACTTAGCACATCCTTGCACTAAACCTGAATCACAAAGAATTATTACTAGATCTATTTTATATTTGTCATAAAATTCTTCAAAATATTGAGTTAAAATTTTCGCTCTATTTATAAAGCTGAGTTCTAATTTCTTATTTTTACTATAATTGAATTTTATAATATCATTAATTTGCTCCGAATTGATAGAACATTCGTCTGGGTTGAATTTTTTTAGATCTTCCATTCTTATAGGATAATGTTTGAATCCCAATTTTTCAGCCCACTTTCGGACTTTCAAATCAAAAATAAATGGAAATGTAGTGTTATCTCTCTTATTCAATTCATCACTTATTCGTTTAATAAAATGTATTGATGGAGACTCTATTATGGCAACGTTCATATTTCTCATCTGTTCTCCTTCTAGTCCATTTGTCCAATTCTTATTTTAAGTTTGTTTAATAAATAACCGTTAAATTCTTTAAGTGCAGTAAGTCTAGTAATCAAATAAGTTAGTATCTACCCTCTATTAAAGACGTTACTCGTCTTACGTCATCGAGTGTATCAACTCCTTGAGACTGATTCTGTGTTTCTACCACTTTAATTTTCCATCCATTTTCTAATACACGAAGCTGTTCGAGAGACTCAATTTTTTCTAAATTCGAAGGACTCATCTGACTAAATTTTATGAGGAAATCTTTTTTATAAGCATATAAACCTATGTGCTTGTAAATATTTTTATAACCAATTGAATGAGGTATGATAGATCTGGAGAAATAAAGGGCATTATCCTCTAAGTCTGTAACAACTTTCACTATATTGGGATTCTCAATATCTTCTTTATTTTTAATCTTACATTTTAAAGTACTCATCACTACATCTTCATTGATGATAGGTGAAACCAGCTCTTCAATCATTCTCGGTTTTACCAGGGGTTCATCTCCTTGGACATTTACTATTATTTCTGCTTTCAATCTCTTCGCAACTTCCGCGATTCTATCTGTTCCCGACCTATGTTTACCGGAAGTCATTCGAGCATTTCCGCCAAACCCTATAATTGTATCAAATATCCTCTTGTCATCTGTTGCAACAATTACGTCACTAATTCCAACCGCTTTTTGGGATTGCTCGTATACATGTTGAATCATTGGCTTCCCAGCTATTTTGATTAATGGTTTCCCCTTTAGTCTAGTGGACCCATATCTAGAAGGTATTATTATTATGATTTCTGGCATTTTTCCACTTTTTTTTTAAATATTGAAATCTTCTTGAAAAATCTTGATTTGTGTGCAGATTTGAATGAAATTTCTATTTCCACTTCCTTACAACATCATCAAGCGTTTTCATCTGTTCTAACATTTTTGGTAAATTGCTTAATCTTATCATACTTGATGAATCGCAAAGAGCTTGAGTTGGATTTAAATGTGTTTCTAGAAATAAAGCGTCTACACCGCATGCAACAGCGGCTCTTATTAAATTCAGTGCAAGTTCTGGTTGACCACCCTTCGGGTCCTCGCTTGGAATTCCTGGATTTCTAACCGTGTGGGCGATGTCAAAAACAACAGGATACCCATATTTTCTGAGTATTGGAAAAGATCTCATGTCCACTATAAGATTATTATATCCAAAAGATGTTCCTCTTTCTGTTAATAATATATTATCGTTATTACTATTCTTAAATTTTTCAATTACAGATTTCATATCCCATGGAGATAGAAATTGGCCCTTCTTTATATTTGTAGGTTTATTAGTTTTTCCTACTGCTTGAGCTAAACTTGTTTGTCGACATAAAAACGCTGGTATTTGAATCATATCCAAAACATCAGCACAAGCTTTCACTTCATCAACGCTATGAACATCGGATATTACTGGTACACCAATTTCGTCTTTTATCCTTTTTAAGATTCTTAATCCTTCTTTTAATCCTGGGCCTCTGTATGTGGAATGGAGAGATCTATTATCTTTATTATAGGATGATTTGAAAACAAATGGAATATCCAACTTGTCGGTTATCGCTTTTAGTTTTTTAGCAGTTTCTAGGCTTTCTTTTTCACTTTCAATAACACAGGGGCCTGCAATCAATGCCATAGGGTGGCCATCGCCTATGTAAAAGTCAGCTACTCTAACCTTTTTTGGCATTTTTTCTCCAAGATAAACTACAGAACTCCTTTTTCAAATAAGTCGTGAACTATGATCATACCTACTGGTTTATTATCATCATTAGTTACAATGATGTTCACAATTTTTCTTTTATCTGAGATTTTAGCTATTTCAACGGCTTTTTCATTTTTTCCAATTGAGATGGGATTTTTTGTCATTACCTTAGACATTGGGAATTCCAGAATATCTTCTTTCTCTATTTTCCTACGCAAATCTCCATCAGTAAATATACCTACTAACTCCCCATTATTATTCACAACACTTATTGCCCCAATTTTTTTGGAAGTCATTATAACAAGAGCATCTTTTACAGGTTTGTCTTCTCGAATTATTGGATTTCTTGTTACTATATCCGTTGCACGAAGTAATGTTTTATTCATATCATATGAGAATTTCTTTAATCCAATATCCGATAGTGGATGGTTCACTAATAATTTCAACACATAGAAAGGGATTGTAATAGCGTCTGCTCCAATCAATGATGCCTGTTTAACATGGTCTGGATGTCTAACACTAGAAACCATAATTTTGGTGTCATACCCATTTTTATCTAACACTGTTCGTATATCCCGAATTAATTCCATTCCATCATGACCTTTATCATACAGTCGACCTACTAATGGACACACGTATGAGGCTCCACCTTCAGCTGCTAAAAGGGCTTGATTTACAGAGAAAATTAGATGTAAATTAGTTTTAATTCCTTTTTTTTTCAGTTTTTCTGCGGCTTTAATTCCATCCCAATTCATCGGAATTTTCATTACAATGTTTTTGTGGATTTTATTGAGCCTAATTGATTCTTTTACAATTTCATTAGCATTCCTACCCATTGCTTCTGCATGAACCATAAAATCTTTTTTAATATTACACATTTCAAGAAGAGATTTATCAACATCTTTAATCCCGTATCTAACTAAGAAAGTAGGATTGGTTGTAACACCATGGATAATTCCTAGTTTTACAGAATTTTTGATTTCTTCTATATCAGCGCTATCTATAAAAAATTCCAATTTTTTCTCCTCTAACTATTTTAAATCTAGTTTATTGTGAACCTCTGTATTGTTTAATTAATTTGTCCCATTTTTTTTGCGATTTGAGTATTAATTCAATTGTTTCCCTCACCGCACCGTTACCTCCAGTGTTTACGGTAATATAATCCGCCATTTCTTTCACTTCTTTGGCAGCATTTGAAACAGCAATCTTAAAACCAGTTTTCCTGAAAGGTATAAGTTCCATTATATCATCCCCCATGTATGCCACTTCATTTTTCTCAATCCCATATTTTGTTATCTAATGCATTTATGTTTTTTCCTTATCTTTTGAGTTCTGATAAACTTCTTCTATTCCAAGTTCCTTTGCTCGCCGACTAACAGACCTTGATTTTCTTCCAGTTATAAATGCAACAATCAAACCAGCTTGTTTTGCAAGATTAATTCCCATTCCGTCTTGCACATTAAAAAATTTTATTTCTTCTTTAACCCCCAATATGATATTCCCATCTGTAAGCACTCCGTCTACATCCATCGCAATCAACTTAATTTTATTTGCTTTTAAATTAAGTTTTTGCCAATTTTTTTTTTCATCAGTTAACATACCATCAACAGCTTAATTTTCAATGTTCATAATTTATTTTATTCTTGTGGGTAGCAATCTAAATAATCCCCTTTGAAAATTCTATACCCCTTTAATTTGATTAAAGGGTGTTCATTGTGTTATAATTGTTTCTATTCAATATTTTAATTCTTAATATTTTTACCTCGAATACAAGTACATCAAACCAATCTAATGCCCGAATTATATCTTAAGCATTTCCCCCCCTTGATATTGGATATTTAAGACTAAATAATTTCAGAAAAACATAAATGCGAAATATGGAAAAATATGCTAATCAAACGTTTAACAATTAGTTTTATATTGATAAATAATAACTCTAATTAGGAAGGATCCAATTGATTGGGGATGATAACATACTCTTAAATCCATTTGATAAAATTTTCAAACAGGAACGGTTTTTATTTCCCTATAACTATGGATTAAGTGATTTTCCTTTTTATGTTGATATTGAAGCTACGAATGATTGTAATTTTGATTGTTTAATGTGTTCTAGATCATTTATGAAAAGAGATAATGGGTTTATGGACTTTGATACTTTTAAAAAAATCGTAGACGAAATTTCTTTGTACAATTCTGGTATACGATTCGTTAGACACGGCGAACCATTTTTACATCCTAAAATATTAAAAATGGTAAATTATGCAGAGAATAAAGGAGTACTTACATTTATATCAACAAATGGCAGTATTTTATCAGAAAAAATTGCTAATATTTTAGAATCTAAACTTAGTGTACTTAGATTTTCGTTTCAAGGAATTGATAAAAAAAGCTATGAATTGATGCGGAATAATAAAAGATATGATACCGTTGTTCAAAATATAAAAAAATTAGTTAAAGAAAGAAAAAGATTTCAATCTCGAAAACCATTTGTCATTGTAAATACCACTGTTACAAATGAAAACAGTTCTGATATTAAAAACTTCGAGGAATATTGGAATAAAATTGTTGATAAAGTTGAAATTGGATGGACATCGTTTGCCCGATTAGAAACTACTGTTAATCGAATAAAACATTTAATTCCCACAGAAAGTCTACATCGGACTTATACCCCCTGTACAGAAGTAAGAACAAAATTATCAATAAATTGGAATGGTGATATTACCCCATGTTGTGAAGATATTAATGGTGAATTGGTATTAGGAAATATTCATTCAATGTCACTTCTTGATGCATGGCAAAGTAACAGTCTAAATAATTTAAGAGAGTTAGTGGGTAAAAAACTGTTGCTAAATAAAATTCCGCATTGTAGCAATTGCTATAAAACTACCAATAAGTTTAATGAATTGAAAAAAAAGTAAACAGGATTAGGTGGGGGGTGAGTTGGTAATATGTAAAACCCTATTTTTTTCCATTTATAATAGCTTTATATGTATCCACTGTTTTCTGAATTATTTTCCCCCAATCATATTCTCGTGCTTTTTTCCTTGCTGATTCCCCCATTGTTTTTTGTAACTTACTATCTTTTAGAAGAATTAATATTTTATCTGCAAGGTCTTCAGCATTTTCAGTTTCAAACAAGTAACCTGTTTTTCCGTTTATAAGTACATCCGGTATTCCACTTACATTTGATGCAACAACTGCTTTACCAGAAGCCATTGCTTCATATAATGTAATTGGCGAGTTTTCCCATCTTGAAGGAATTGCAACAATTTTAGAGCCTTTGAAATACTTGAATTTCTCTTTTTCACTTAAAAATCCCAAAAGTTTCACATTTTTTTCTAAATTTAATTTCTTTGTCAAGTCTTTTATACTATCCTCTCGTGGTCCATAACCCAAAATATGTAGATTTATGTCATCATTATATTTTTTTACTATAGAAATAGCTTTGATTAAAACATCAATCCCCTTCACTTTTACTAGTCTGCCTACAAAAAGGATATCCACTTTTTCTTTTGTAGGATTAATTTCTTGGATCTCTTCAAATTCAACCCCGTCTGGTATCACATAAATATTTGCATTTGTCCATCTACTGAGTAATCTCTTTACATTTGGCGTTTCTACTATTACGTTATCTACTTTAGAAACAGCAAGTTTCTCCAATCTTGCTAAGTTAAAAATCTGAAAAAGAGAGGTGCCATAATATTTACTTTTTATTTCATAAAATCTTTTTTCAAGTGATATCGTAGCAATCACTGTTAGTACAACTCGATAATTTATTTTTAAAAGAAGAGCCAAAGTTGGATTTGGAAAATGAGTACCTATAATATTAATTATGTCTGGCTTGATTTTTTTTGTTATTTTTAATATACGCCAAATTGCAAAAGGCACATTCAAGGGGAATAACTTCTTGTTAATGACATGAATTGTTAGATTTTCTTTTTTAAGTTCTCTATCCTCGTCACCAAAGGTAATAACATTTAATTTAATATCACTGTTTTTTGATAGATATTTTGCGTACATATAGGTGTACGTTGGTACGCCTCCATAAATTACACCTAATGGATATGTTCCTATAGCAAGAACTTTCATGTGATTTCTTTTCTTAAACTATTAGTTCTACTTAAAAGGGTTTTCCCCTTTGAATACCATTCTATGGTAAAGCTAAATATATTTTTATATTCGCAGATTCATTTTTTTAATATATGGCTAAAATAACAGTGATTTTTCCAACTTACAATGAAAAAGAAAATATAACAAAATTGATTTTAGGTGTTAGGCAACTTATAAATCCGTTTGAAATTATTGTTGTAGATGATAATTCACCGGATAAAACCTGGAAAATTGTTCAAAAATTAGCAAGTAAGTATGATAATATCCGATTGATAAAAAGAATAAATAAGAGAGGGCTAGCGTCTGCAATTTCTGATGGAATAATTTCCTCTAAAGGGGATATTGTTGTCTGGATGGATTGTGATTTTTCAATGCCGCTCGAAACAATCCCAAGTTTAATTAAGGCTTTAGGTAAGAGTCAAATTGCAATTGGTTCACGTTACGTCAAAGGTGGCAATGATGAACGTGAGTTTAGTAGGGTTATAACCAGTAAATTATTTAATACATTTGCTTCTTTGGTTTTGGGGAGATCTATTAAGGATTATACCACGGGTTTTGTGGCAGCCAAAAGAGAAGTATTTGATACACTAGATTTATACGGTGTATATGGAGAATATTGTGTAATTTTTTTGTGTAAGGCAAAAGAACAAGGAATTAAAATACTAGAAGTTCCCTATACCTGTATACCCAGAACTCAGGGAGAAACAAAAACAGCAGATAATTTCTTCAACTTGTTAAAGCACGGTTTAAATTATGGGGTTGCTGTAATAAAATTATGGCTAAACAGAGGTGTTTAGATGTCAATCGAGAAGAGAACATACGGAACTAAAGTTTTGGCTATTATATTACGAAATGATTTTAATAAAGAAGGAGTGAATTTTATATCTCCCGAGGAGTACCCTCTCCAGATGGGAGTGCATTTGCGAAAACAAGGAGAGAGTGTTGAAGCGCATATCCATAAACCTTTCAAAAACATTTCTGAGATTATTTCCCAAGAGATATTTTACGTCGTTTACGGAAAAGTACAAGTAGATCTTTTTGAAAGTGGGAAAAAGGTTGACTCATGTATTCTAAGGGGTGGGGATACTATCCTATTAGCTTTTAGTGGGCATGGAGTAAAATTTCTAGAAGACTCAAAGATGGTAGAGATTAAACAGGGGCCATATAGAGGAATAAAAAAAGAGAAGGAATTTATTTAATGACAAATAAAAAAATTCCGATAGCCGAGCCTCTAATGAGTGGAAAAGAAAAGGAGTATGTTTTAGACTGTATTAACAAAAACTGGATTTCTTCTAAAGGGGATTATGTAAGAAAATTTGAAGATGAGTTTAGTAAATATTGTAATGTCAAACATGCAGTCTCCACTACTAGTGGTACAACAGCGCTTCACTTATGTTTAGAATCACTAGGTATCAAACACAGTGATGAGGTTATAATGCCATCTTTTACTATGGCTGCCACAGTTTTCTCAATTATTTATTCTGGTGCAAAACCTATTTTTATAGATTCAGAGCCTATTACCTGGAACTTAGACGTTGAAAAATTAGAGGGAATGATAACTGATAAGACTAAGGCTATAATTGTTGTCCATACCTATGGTCATCCCGCAGATATGGATCCAATTAATGATCTAGCTGAAGATTATGAGTTACATGTAATCGAGGATGCAGCCGAGGCACATGGGGCAGAGTATAAAGGACAAAAGACAGGAAGCCTAGGTGATGTAGCATGTTTTAGTTTTTATGCCAATAAGATAATAACCACTGGTGAGGGTGGAATGATAATTACAGATAATGAAGAGATAGCTGAAAATGCTAGAATGTTAGGAGATATGGCTTTTATAAAAGAGAAACGGTTTTTTCATCCTAAAATAGGATTCAACTATCGAATGACTAATCTTCAAGCAGCAGTTGGACTTGCTCAACTTGAAAATATTGGTAAACTAATAGAAATACGAAGGAAAAATGCGCAGTTCTATAATTCTCTTTTAAAAGATATTGAGGGTTTAACTCTGCCTCCCGAATTAAATCATGTAAAAAATGTATATTGGATGTATTCAGTACTTGTTACGTCAAAATTCAAAATTTCAAGAGATAATTTAATGGATAAACTTGCTAAATATGGAATTGAAACTAGAAACTTTTTCATACCAATGCATAAGCAGCCAATATTTCCCCACATTTCCGGTAAATATCCGGTGGCTGAAAATCTTTCAGATTCAGGTATCAATCTACCATCAGGGGCAACTCTGCAAAAAGATGAGATAAGATACATTGTTAATAAAATATTAGAATAGTTTGGCTATGATGTGAATCCCTCAAATTTTATCACCATCAAAAAAGCCGTAAATTCAGTATTTTACTCGATTTTAATCATTTTTTTCCATCCAGCAGTCCAAAATCCAATAAATCCTTTTTGATAGCATTCAATTATATCACATATATAATGGAATATTAAACCTAAAAACAAAGTATAACTCTGGATATAGACAGTTATTACTAAGATAATAAGGAAAACAGGAAGATTATGTAAGTAAAAGTATTCAAATGCTCCGGATCTCCCATTATAATATTTAATTATTGATTCTCTAATTCTCCTTTTTTTAATCATCTCCTTTACTTGATGATTCAATCGCGTATCAAAAAATAAAATTGCAAAGGAGTGATCAATAATGTCAATCAAAATAGTTAGAATCAGAGAATATATTAGAATTGAAATATCTAATTTTATGAAAAATGTTAAGGATAGGAATAGTAAAATTGTAAGAAAAATGTGTTTTAAAGGATGCACTCGTAACTCCCCATCAACTTGTCAGGCCAATTATTGCTCTAAATCCGAAGATATATCTTTTTATGTCTCCGATTCTTCTTGTTCTAAGGATTTGTTTTAATATGTATCGGGGTCTAAAGTAGAAGCTTTTGTGTGCATAGCTGATTCTTTTTTTAAGATCTTCTTCAGATATTCCTGGGGGCACATAAGGTATTTCTGCATCAGGAGAATTAATCATAACGTTATAGTGTTCATATTTTTCATGTCTCAACCCACCAGTATTAATTAGTTCATTATATATTTCAGTACCCGGAAGAGGGACAAATGAATAGAAATTAACTACATCCACATCAATACTTTTTGCAAATTCTATTGTTTTGTCTATTGAGGTAATAGTTTCACTAGGAGTTCCTATTACAAAGTACGCTCTAATATTAAGACCTGCATCTCTGGCCCATTTTACTGCATTCCTACTCATTGAGAGTGTTATGCCTTTTTTCATATTATTGAGAATTTTTTGATCTCCTGATTCTAATCCAAATGCGACTTGCCAGCATCCTGCCCTCCTCATCTCTAGTAGAAGTTCTTTTGTTACAGCATTTACCCGGGTAAGGCAAGACCATTCTATGTTTATTCCTCGATCTTTAATTCCTTTACACAAATCAAATATTCGTTTTTTATCCAGTGTAAATGTATCATCAAAAAATTTTATTTCTTTTGCACCATGTTTATTAATAACCTCCTCCATTTCATCCAAAACGTTATCGATAGATCTCAATCGAGTAGTATTTCCGAAAATCTTTCTATCACAAAATGTACATTTATTTGGACATCCTCTACTACTCATTATTGTAGCAAGAGGTTCTGACCTACAGGATGCTGGAGTGGGATGGTATAATGAAAGGGATGGAAAAAGATGTCTTGTTGGAAAAGGGAGTTTATCAATCTCTTTAATATAAGGGCGATGTCCAGTAAAGTATGGTTTACCATCTCTCCTTAAATATAGCCCCTTTACATTATTAATGCCTTGGTTATCACGAATCTTCTGAATTAATTCAAGAAATGTTTCCTCTCCTTCTCCATAAACTCCTGCATCGAAGCACTCGTTAGCCATTGTAGTTTCAGGTGCTGCAGTTATGTGTGGTCCACCTATCACAATGTAAGACTTAGGGCTGAACTCCCTAATAACAAAGGCTGTTTTAACAGCGTTAGGGAGTGAAAGAGTTGTAGCAGTTATCCCTATTACATCACTATTTTTATTTTTAAGCTCTTTTCCTAGATCTTTAAAGTCCATATTTAGTGGTTGACAATCCAGTATCTCCACATCAATTCCATTCGCCTCTAATACAGATGCTATATATCCTATTCCAAGAGGCGGTAAGATGTTAGTTACTACTTCCATACTACTATTCCCAGCTTGTTCTTCCATTGTTAATGGAGGGTTGATTAGTATGACTTTAATTTTATTTAGTTTAGACATTTCTTCAACATATCGCCCATAATTTTAAATGCTATTTTATGCTACCAATTTTACCGTTTATTATCTATTTTCCTAGAATTTATCCCGTTTTATAAATTAAAATACATGTATTAATTTTAAGTTTACAATCAAACTATGCTTCCGTGTGGTAAATCTAAATCCATTCTCTATCTGTTTAAACCAATGTTATTATAAATACTTTCTAAATTTTTTGACACTATATCCCAGGTATATTCTTTTAATACTTTCTTCTTTCCATTATTCCCCATATCCATTCTAAGTTTTGGATTTTTATATAAATACATTATTTTTTCAGCTAACTCTTTTGTATTTCCAAACTTTACTAAGTATCCGTCGATTCCATCCCTTATTATCTCCGGCATTACTCCCGCTTTAGCCCCAATAACAGCCTTTCCACACATCCAGGCTTCAAAATAAGTTATTCCAAATGATTCATCTATTGATGGCTGGACTAAAATATCGCAACCATCAAATATATCTTTTTTCTCATCTTCATTTATCCATCCAGGTTCAATTATCCTTATATGTTCGCACTTCTTTACCTCTTCTCTCCAACTTTTCTCGTTTGTGTTTCCTAAAGCAATTATTACCATTTTTTTATATTTGCTCAACAATTTTACAGCCTTTAGGGTATTCGTTGCCCCTTTGTAATATTCTTTAAATGGTAATAGTAAAACAAAATCATTTTTGTTTATGGAATACTTTTTTCTAAAGCGTTTTCCAGATTGAATTTTCCAATCTGAGGGTTCGATTCCTAAGGGAACTACATGGATCTTATTTTGTGATACTCCAGTTTCTACCAATTTTTTTTTCTCTATATTTGTGCAAGTAATAACAGCATCAGAATTTCGAATTATTTTATTAACATATCTGTTCTTTTGATGAAGGGTTGACATTTCAAAATGATAAAGGGAGAGTATAACAAAGGGAATTTTCTTTTTCCGTGCAGCTTTCCATGCTAACCAAGTATGAACATAAATCGGAGGGGTGGCATGAACTATATCGTAATCAGAGTTTTTAATGTGATAATATATGGGCGATAACAAAGGCCCATAAGAGAGTAAAAAAAATAGTTCTTTTAATTGATTAATCCTAATTATCCTTGAAATAAAATAAATACCATGCAATAAAATTTTTAACGGATAATTAGTATCAAATCGAACTACATCCACACCGTTTATTTCTTCAATCTTTTTTTTAATTTTTTTAGTAAATGGATTAAATATGATTGAATGAAATCCATTAGAAGTAATATTTTTAGAAGTCAAAATTGTTATTGAAAACCCCTTTTTTGCTAACTTTTCAGATACCGCACACATATACCTCTCCGCCCCCCGTAATTGATCTGATGGTAAATATCTTTGGATTACATGGGCAACTTTCATATGGCACCTTATGAGCGGATTTATTATCTTAATTTCTCTTTTTTTTCACTTTCATTAATTTTGAGTATTAAATACGTATTTATACCTTTTTCATCTTTTTTATTTGATTCAATAATCTAAATCCCATATCTCGGAAAATGAAATAGAGTATATTACTCAGAATTAAGGGATTTACAGCAATTGATTTGATAAAAAATTGGATTCCATCTTTGATAGAACCATTTCTCCAAAGAACTTCGCCCCCATGTTGATAATGGCCTGCTTGGACTTTTTTTGGTCTGGTCCCAATATACTCCTTATATTTAGCTGTAACTGCTTTGTGACGTTGAATATTTAAATCAGTATTTGTTGTTATGTTTTTTCCATGAAAATATATTTTTACGAGCAGCTCTGGATTAAATTCAAATTCAAAGCACTGTGATACTCTAATCCACATGTCCCAATCATCGCCTCCACCTAGATTTTCGGATTCGTCGAATTTCCCCACTCTTTCAAAACATTTTTTTTTTAATATTATTGCTGATGCACTTTCTATATGATTTTTTATAAGAAGGGAATTTAGGATATTTCCACGATATCGGGGAATTATCTCCTTAATTACTTCCTCCTTATGGTTCAGCAAAATCATTCCAGTATATACTGCCCCAACAAGATTTGAGGATGTCTTTAAAATACCAATATTTCTCTCCAATTTCCCTGGTTCCCACGCATCGTCATCATCTAAAAAGGCAATATATTTACCCGTTGATTTCATTAGTCCCTTATTTCTCGATTTTGCAATGACGCCATTATTCTGAAAATCAATTATTTTTATTCTGCTATCATTGAAAGAACTAATAATGTTCAGGGTATTGTCTTTAGAATAATTATTCACCACAATTATTTCGAAGTCTTGGAAAGTCTGGTTGAGCACGCTTTTAATAGCTCTACCTACTAAATCTGCACGATTATAAGTGGGTATTATTATACTAACTTCTGGCATTTCTATCTTTTTTCTCCCACTTCAACTACTATAATTAAGCATCTATTTTCTTTTAAATAAACTAAACATTTTCTTGTTTACTGGTCCAAAAAAATCCGAAACTACTTTATCTCGCATTTTTTTTTCTATTTCCATTGTGCCGCTTAATATTTCATCTACATTTTTATTAATATCTGTTAGTGAACTAGTTGAAATTTTTACTTGCGGGTGTAAGTCCAGAGGGTCCATATCAATAGTAAACTCAGATGGTATGTGGAGAACTTGCACACCCCTAGCAATAGCTTCAATTGCAACAGTTGATGAGGTATAAAGTAAGATGCTGCTTTCCTTTAATAATTCGTCAATTGATTTCTCTGAAACAATAAAATGTGCGGGGAGAGATCCAATGCCTAAATATTTTGCAATCGTATTATATGGTGTAAAGGGATGACATTTAATCACCACTTTGTAATTGCTTGCATTTTTAAATGCGTTAAAAACCTTCCATATCAATTCTGCAGATTCATGAATTCCTATTGAAGGAGTTACAAGAATTTGAGGCTCTAAATTTTTTATTTCAGCAACGTCATTCTCAAATAAATACGTATATCTTATTGCCCCACCACACACCAGTTTTTTTGGGTTGTATCCGGAATTTGAAAAAATCCTTTTCGAAAGATTGCCATTGGTAATTATTTTATTCGGTAGGGGTATTTTGTCTGCTTCTTCAGCTGAAATAAAGTAATTTAGCATCATCAAAGGCACAGTTGCATGCTGATAACCTATTATGTATATCGATGGATAAAATTCCCTTAAAGCTGTGTATAAAATCTTCTCATGCCGTAGATTTTCAAAAGGACAGATAAACATATCAATTTTCATGCCTTGTTCTTTCCAGTTCTTAATCATTTCATTTAAAATCAATATTCTTTCTTTTGAAGTGTCCATCCAATCCTTTTTTTGTTCATCATACAATATTTCGGATATGTCTATCTCTTTAAGTAAAGGATATCTTTTTTTTCTTGGGATCTGAAGAAGAGAATTAATAACCACTTTAAGGACATCAGATACACTTGTAAAAGCCTCAGGAATGAGGAATTGTTCATTGTTATGCATGATTTTTTGTATAGTTTCATCATCTGGAGACGGAAATGGAACTATAACTACATTTTTTCCTTTACTTTTTAAGTAATATGCTAGGTCTCCGAAATAGATGTCATAATATTTATTATCTTTAAAAGAATTCTTGGTTAGCCAAGTTTGTATTAGTACAGTATCTTTTGAGACATTTAATGTGGGTAATCGATTTAATTTAAATTTATATATTGAACTTAAGTTGGTTTTAAGAAAAATTCCCTTTTTTAATACCATATCAAATAATTCTTTTAAATCTTTCAGTATCTCAGTAAATAGGGGCTCTATAAGCCTTATTTTACAACAAGAATTTGATAATAAACAGATCCTTAAAGATTTATTCTCCACAAAAAATACAAAATATTTTTTTCTATCATTCGATTTTATTAAGGATTGAAAAATTCTAACATAACACGTGTATAAAAAAACTCTTGATACAAAGGGATTTTTTTCAGATATTCTACCTGACCACCATCTTGGAGAGTTATTTTTAATGTTCAATTTCCCCATATAATCGATATAAGGTTGCCTCAAAAACTCGGCGGTTTTTTGAAGGTCTTTTGAAATTTCATATCGTTGTCCATTATCTCCAATTTCTCTTTCTAGATTAATCGCATTGGAAACGTTTTCTCCAAGATACACCCAACAAAATTTTTTATTCTTTAAATCTTTCAATACCTTTCTGGCGGCGCTCTCATGAGGGGAACTTATTATACCATATTCCTTTTTCATTAATTTAGGCCTCCATCGCACTAGCTATTGGAAAGCGATATAATCTACATGTACATGTGTTTAATTTTATCTTCTTTCATTAATCTTCTAACCAATTCTAGATCTTCAGAAGTATCAACTGACTGAGATGGTTCTTCAACTAATACAGCTTTCATCCTATAGCCATGCTCTAGAGCCCTTAAATATTCTATGTATTCAATTTTTTCATTAGGTGTAAGTTTCCAACTTGCAAATTTTAAAAGGAATTCTCTCCTAAAAGCCACAACACTGTATAATTTAAATAGCCTATCATGTTTTTTCCTTGAATTCGAAGGGATATCACTTCTTGAAAAATACATAACCTCATTGTTTAAATTGACAACCATTTTACATTCATTAGTTTGATTTAACTGGTCAGTTTCACACATCAATGTGGAAATCTTTAAAGAATGGTCGTCCTTCAGGGGCTTAATCACTTTAGATATGTGCTCAGGTCTAACAAGGGGCTCATCTCCTTGAATATTAACAATTAGGTCACAATCAATATTTTTAACAGCTTCAGCAATCCTATCTGTACCTGTTTTATGTTCCTTAGAGGTCATTATTGCTTTTCCGTCATATTTTTTAACGACGTCGCAAATTTGTCTTGTATCTGTTGCTACAAAAACCTCATCTAAATCTTTGCAAAGTAGGGTTCTTTTCATTACATGAACAATCATTGGAATGCCTTCAATTTGTTGTAAAGCTTTACCAGGAAATCTTGTAGAATCAAATCGTGCAGGTATCATTCCAAGGATTTTCATGGGTCCATTACTCTATTATCTTATCCAATTCTTTTTTCATATTAGAAAAATCGTTGAATAATACTGCATTATCAACTAGATAAGTAATAAATTGAATACCTATCTCAGTAAACCATTGTAATTCATTTCTATTATGAATCAAACATCCTGCCGCTTTTCCGTGGTTTCTTATTTTTTTTACACATTCTTCTAATTCTTCTTTAACTTGAATATGGTTCACTTTACCGGGTTTTCCAATCGCTTGAGATAGATCGTAGGTTCCAATGTATATCACATCTATTTGAGGATCATTAATTATCCCTTCTAAGTTTTTCAATCCTTCAATTCCTTCGACAATAAGCACCGTCATAGTTTCTTTATTTTCTTTAGCTGTATAATTAGAATCTAGGTTAGAATAATTACCGGCTCTTGTATATGGGCTAAATCCTCGAATGCCAGACGGTGGATATTTAATGTAAGAAACTGCTTTTTCTCTATCATCAACTGATTCTATATTTGGAACAATAATACCATGAGCTCCAATATCTAAAGCTCTCAAAATATCGGATTCATTATTGCTGGGGACTCTAATTAAAGGTGAGCACTCTTCTGATTCAGCACTCCTTATCATATCTTCTGCAGTTACAAAGTCTGTTGGGCCATGTTCCATATCTATTATTACAAAATCTAGACCAGATGCACCTAAAACATTTATTACAGAAGGTGAAGGTAGGGTGCACCAAGTTCCAATTACATAATCACCATGTGCTATTTTTCTTTTTAATTGATTTTTTTTTCTCATTTTAGTACCTTGTAAATTTACTAAACAATTCTTATTTCTGAAATATCATTAATAACATATTTTGTTTTTTCTAATAGTTTCTCTCTAGGATTAAGTCCCGTACATACTCCAACTGATGCCTTTATCTTAGCATTCAATCCCATTTCTATGTCTGTTATTGCATCTCCAACCATAATTGTCTTTTCTTTTTCTATAGAAAGGTCCTTTAATATTTTATTAATCATTTCTGGTGATGGCTTACATTCTTTCACTAAATCTGCACCAATGATATAATCCGTCTTATCTCTCAAATCAAGATAATCCATAATTAACTTTGTACGAGTATACGTATCGGTTGTTGCTATTGCAATTTTACAAGACGATTTTACAAGATTTTCAAAAAGCTCGTACAAACCATTGATAGGTTTAATAAGTTTAGATAATTTGGAAGAGGATATCTCATTGACTTCTTCAAAAGCGTTAAAACAGATTTTGTAAACATTATCAAAACTATATGATTCTAGATAATCTATTGCAACTTGCATTACAATCTCTCTTTTTTTAACCCCAACTGGTCCATCTTCCCTAAGTTTTTTCTCTTTTTCATCTACTCCCATTATTAAGTCCAATCTTTTTTTATGAGACAAATCAAGTTTTAATTTTTCACAAATTAACTTTGATCGTAAACTAGTCATTTGTGACCAGTAATGGTAAAGGTCCACAAGTGTACCATCCTTATCGAAAATAATGAGTTCAATATTGTTAATCTCTAAATCATCTAACCTAAAATTTACCATATTATCCCACATTTGCTTTGATTAATTTTTCAGCAATAGTGACTGCCTTTTTTATTAAATCTAAATCATTTTCAAAATTCTTTTTTTCAATATATTTTGATAAGATTTTTCTTGCATGAGTTCCGATAGCAATTCCATTAATCGTAACTCCACATAAATCTGCCAATTCTCTAGTTTTACTATTAGTTCCACCAGATGCAATAATCGCTGTAGAAATTTTATTTTTTCGTATAATATCTGCAATGGCGATTGCTTGTAATGTAGTGTTATGATCATCATTTCCCCCACTCATAGGAACACCATCAGCTTGGATTACTAACCGTTCGCCTGTTATTTCCTTTGCTTTATTAATTCTCTTTATCAAATGTTGATTAGATAAAAAGTTTCTGTCTATACACATGCTTATAAAATTATTTGGGATTAAAGAATCAATTATCTTCCAGTCATTAAACACTTCTTTGTCATTGAGTGTAATTGCGTGCAATTCTAATGTTTCAGCCCCATACTTAATACATTTGGGAAGGATTTTATTAAAATCTATTTTTTTATGATAAAAACTAATTGCTTCGGTATTACATACGTTTAAACATTTTTCACATCCAATGCACCTGAATTCTTTAACATTAAAATCATTCGTTATCGCTTTTTGAGGGCAAACTTTTAAACAATTCCCACAAGATTCACATTTTAAAGAGTTGATTATTGCTTTTTGCACATGTGGATCTCCTTTTAAACCAACGCTTACAGTGATAAAAGGTCGCAATTTTATTTTTCTACCTAATCTTGAAGAAAGTTGCATTGCTTTATTAATGCCTTTTACTGCACTCTTCACAACTTCAACATTAGCAGAAACATCTATTGCGGTTGTTCCTGCAAGAGTATATATCAGAGCTAATTTTCTAACTTCTTCAGGGTCTTCATTACCTGCACCGCAAACAACTTTAAAATATTGATTTTTGTCAATTTTATTTTTTAATTCTTCATATCTTCCCATAAAAAAGCACCATTCTATATATAATTGTCAATGCCTTTGTAAAACATTTTATGGCTTGTTGGGGTAATTATATTAAGTCCCTCTTTATTATTTTTCGTTAAATATTTATCTATTTGTTTTAACAAACGTTCGTTCCAATCGTGCTTTTCCGTCAATAATCGCACATCTTCAGATTCACCCTGCTCCTTGTAAAAATGCGTGGAATAATGTGTGGAATCTTTATAGCCATCCATCCCAGCTATAAAAATTCTTTTTGCTCCCATAACAGCTGCAACAGCTATCAACAAAACTGATATTGTTCTGCAGTTGGACAAAATTACCCCATTTATGATATCAAAATCTGTTAGTTCGGGTGAATGAATAATCATTTCATAATCCTTATCAGGATTTTTATATTCTTTGATAAAATTGTCTTGAAAAGTATTTGATATTAATAATTTTGATTTGTTATCTACAGTGTTTACATAATTAAGGAATCTTTTTTTGTTACTGAATGCATGATAATCTGGAACGTATAGACCACCCAAGAAATTTGCACCCATTATAATAGGGTTAGTTTTTTCAATAAAATAGTCAATCTTTTTTTTATGCTCTTTCAGTGTCGGGCCATTGGCAAGGATTAAAAAATCTTTTCCTATATGCCTATCTAGGTATAATACTCTAATTTTATCAATTTTTTTTAAGAAATCATTATGTTCTTCACTTTCATCATAAGTGCGTGTTGAGATACTTGAACCCACAAATCCACTATTAATTATTGATTGCATAACTTCTTCATTGAAACCAATAGGATTAATTTCTCTAACAATCTCCAGTGCCTTCCAAATATCATCAATGGTAAATTCTCGATAATCAATCATGGTTTTTGAATAATATGGGTGCAACTTGAAAATTCCTGATAACATATATGGTAAACCATATCCCCATTGTAGAGATCTATGTAAGCTATAAAAATATCGGTCTATTAAATCTAAAATAGGGAGAACATTATACTTTTTATTATTCAAAGTTCTTTCAAGATAAGATATGAGGGCTTCAATTGGTAAATTTCCCGCGCCTCTCCCCATTCCAAAAATTGTTCCGTCTACGATACTCACTTTATTTTTGATGGCTTCTAGGGTATTTGCAAATGCAAGCTGTAGATTATTATGTGCATGAAAACCAATCTTTTTTTCTGAGGGTGAAAGTCTGTTTATCATATCTTTAATATCACTAGGCAATAATGAACCATAGCTATCAGCAAAATAAACATAATCAACGTGTGAACTTTCTAACGCTTTGTTAATTTTAATAAAATCACTTTCAGTATAATTGACAATTCCCATTAGTTGAATCGAAGTTATATACCCTTTATCCTTAATATTATCGCAGAGTTCTAATCCAGCTAAAACTTTATCTTTATTAGATGCCACGCGATATAGATCTACACAGCTGTCAGACTTTGCTGGGATGTCTTCAATATCAATTTTCCCGAAATCCACCATTAACGAAATTTGTGATCCTGAAATATTTTTATTAGCTTCTTCGATTACGTGTTCAGGGGTAAATCTCCATATTCCATACTGATTTGGATTAAAATACTTCTCTGAACTCCTAAATCCAAGCTCTATGATGTCTATGCCTGATTTTGATATAGATTTGTACAATTCTCTAACTACTTCATCTTCAAATTTCCAGTTATTCAAATATCCACCATCACGGATAGTGCAGTCAAGTATTTTTGTATCCATCAAATATCTACCTCGGCTTCTTTCATTCTATGTTTCTTTGAAAGAGTATTACCACATGATAATCCTTTACGGTAAAGGGTGTTACAATAACACTGTATTTTTTTAAAGCTTAAAGGATGTTGATGAATCGAGTTGTTATCGGTAAAGATTAAAAGAACTTTCATTCAATCACCATCCCAGTATCGTATTCAATTTCTAATTGATTTTTCCTCCTTCTCTTTGCTAAGAAAGCTGCTATCATAACACAAAATTTTTCAAAATACAAGAAATTAAAGAAATTGAACTTAAATCTAATACTTACAATATACCTAAAAAATCTAGCTATCAACCCCTTTCTATTAATAAACCCAAAAAAGTGGGCTTTAATGAATTTTAACTGTTCATATTCCTTATAATCTGGAAACCATGAATTCTTTTTATAAGTAATATAACCCGATGCTTCGGAATAATCTTCATTATTTGCCCAATCCTCTAGCCTACTAGGTTCATAAATAGTATATTTTTCCTTTGCATCCTCATAAATAGGGGATCCAGGATACGGTCTAAAAGGAAATATTACTAAGTCATGGTTCTTTTTAATCTTTGCAATTTTTAGAACTAATCTATAAGTATCTCTAAGGTCTTCTTTTGTTTCACTTGGAAGTCCAACAATGAAACTGTATTTCGCTAATATATCTGTTTTTGATAGGACTTCTGCTGATCGCAATGTATTTTCAACGTTAATTCCTTTATTGATATAATCTAACATTCTCTGAGAACCACATTCAGCACCCATTACTGCAATAACTAAACCATTTTTTTCTAATCTCTTAGCTAAGTTCACAGTAATATAATCATCATTGAAGTAGTTGACCCGGAGACTAGCTCTCCAATAAAAATGTAGATTCCTTTTTTCAATCAAATCTAAGAATTGAAGCAATCTTTTTTTGTTCAAAAAAAAATCTTCATCTATGAACCAGAAACTATTGGCATTATAATTTTTTTGAAGGTACTCTATCCTGTCTACAATATCTTCAGCAGATTTAAAACGATACTTCCTATTTAATATTACATTTATACAAAATCTACATTTGTTTACACAACCCATTCCCGTTAAAATTGGAAAAAATATTATTTCTCCCTGTTGAGACAAATACTCTGTGAATACAAAACTATTCTTTGAGTATCTATCACTATCTATTAAGGAAAAATCAAAAAAAGGAAGTTTTGAGAGGTCATCTGGGACATATTTTGATGTTTTAACAATCTTCCCTCTGGATTTAAAATATAATCCTGGAATCTTAGTAAGATCACCACCATTAGTTAATGTATTCACAAGTTGAGTAATAGTCTGTGTGGCTTCATTCACCACTACTATATCAACATTGTTATCACTTACTGTTTGTTCTGGGAACAAAGTTGGATGAAACCCTCCCCAGATGATACATAAGTCTGGAAATTTATTTTTAATTTCTTTTGTTACTTTATAAGCTAGAGGAACTTGATTTGTCATAACTGAAAAACCAATACACACTGTGTCATTGTTTACCGCATTGTTGATTTCATCTATCCATTCGTTGACATCGTATAGATTACCATCAATTATTTTTATATCATATCCACTTTTCTTAAGAATTGTACCAAATAACATAACAGCAGCAAATGGATATGGCGGTACTTTAGGATATGGTGGTGCCCAACCTTCTTCTGTAGGTTCCCATAAAGATGGACTAACCAATATAACATTCTTCTTTTTTAGGTTCATTTACAGTTCCATTATCAATTTAACAATGATATGATTATATGAACATTTGTATCAAATTTAATTTCTAGGAGTGCTTTTCAAGTTTTTTTAATGAGTTTTATTATTTAATACCTCACCTTTTTCACTTTAATAAAAATTAGTTACTTTTTCTCTATATTATCAATAAAATTCTAATCCCTAAAATCTGCAGGATTTTTATCATGTTGGCTTATCGATTTTACAGTGGAAAAACCCATTGGACGGGTAGCAGAATAAAAAGGAGCCTCTTATCCATATTTAATTTTAAAAATTATGATTATAAGTGATAATGATAATACAACTGCATTTGCGACTATGATAGGCCAGGATAAAATCATGATACCATATATAAGCCATAAGAATACACCTGTGCATAAAATCGCGTACATTTTTAAACTAATATCTTTTGTAGACTTTGTTTTCCAAATTTGTATAATCTGGGGGATAAATGCAATTGTCGTTATTGTAGCTGCTATAAACCCAATAACTGTAATGAAATCCACAAAGTAAGGATATTGTATAATATTTTAATATTTTGCGGTGCTCTATAATCATTCTTTTTGCGGTATTTTTTTAAATAATGATTAGATTCGGCAACAAAAACGTGGAAAATTGTTGGTATCATTTCTATCAGAGTTTCACCTTGTTTCTCAAAGGTCAAAAGGGATAGGTTTTGAACAAGCATAGCCTGCTTAAATTCAATTTTTTTTAGTTCTTCCAGTACAAGAGGGAGTTTGGGATGGCTAACAATATCTCATTTTTAGCATACTCTATAGTTATTATGACTTTTGAATGGGGAAGACTACCAAGCATTGAAGGAATAACTAACATTGGAAAAAAAGGTCCAATCTAGGTGTTGGCCATTAGATTTAAATTTGAGGAAATCAATTTAATCCCAATTGATTGATAGTAAGTGTGCAAGATGACCATTTTATACAGAAAGGGACTAAAATGAAATTAATTATAAAAGTAATGAGGGATAAATATTGGAGTCTTTATTTTGCGGCATTAAAATTGCTTGGGTTTATTATCCTATTTTTCCTCTATATCGTAAAACCTTTTAAATTTATAAAGCTACTTCCGATTATCCATACAAGAATTGGTCACTTGGTTAACAACACGGATCTATTTTTAAGGCGACTTCAATTAAAAAGAAGGGAAAAAGAAGGGATTTTCTATT
>CAYZUE010000012.1:0-24148 GCA_964481825.1 Candidatus Hydrothermarchaeota archaeon
GATATAAAACTTGAAAAACTGTATATCTTCACAAGATACCTTAACAAGAAACTTCCCAAAAGACAAACTGAAAAATTGGATGATATGTCTACTTTTGTGGATTTGGTGAGTTTCAGAATTGAACAAATAAACAAACAAAAAATATCCCTTGAACCAGAAAAAGGGAATGAAGAACTAAAACCACCTTCGCCTGGCCCTGATAAGATTCCAACTGAAGAACCGAACGACTTACTATCCCATATCATCCAAAATCTGAATGAGCATTATGGTAGTAACTTTCATGATGATGACAGGTTGAACTTTAAGAAGATTCAAAAACAACTTCAGGACGATGAAGAACTAAAGAAAATGATTAAAACTTCTGACAATACTGAATCCAACAAGAGGTTCATGTTTGAAAAGAAATTTGATGAAATACTCCAAGGTTTAGTAGAAGACAGTTTAGACTTCTACAACAGAATAACTGAACCAAAACGGAGAAAGTATGTGAGGAACCAGCTTTACAACGCCTACTCAGGAAGTCCTTGATTAACTCATTCTAAGTTTCTTTATCCTACCCTACATTCTTCCAGGCATTAGTTTATTGCGCAACTTCTGACTATCCCCCAATAGAGGAGTGTTACAGTTGAATAGGAAATTTTATAAACAAAGAATCTTTAATTCAAAGTACTGTTTTTAGTGTACAAAGGTGATTAATTAGTGGTAAGTATTGTTGTTGGAGGTCAATGGGGAGATGAAGGGAAAGGGAAGATAGTGAGCTATCTTTGTCTCAAAGATAAGCCTGACATTATAGGGCGAGCAGGTGTCGGTCCAAATGCAGGACATACTGTGAAACATAAAGGGAAGAAATATGCCCTACGGCTAATACCCTCCGGATTCTTATATGAAAAAGCTAAGTTACTTGTTGGCGCTGGAGTGCTGATATCCCCCGATGTAATTCTTGAGGAAATCGAAACTCTAGGTATTGAAAACAGGATTGGAATTGATAAACGATGCGGGATCATAGAAAGCCAGCACATCGATTATGATAAGAAATCTAAACATCTGTCAAATAAAATTGGGAGTACAGGAACGGGCTGTGGCCCCGCAAACATAGATAGAGCTAAACGAACACTCAAACAAGCTTCGGATGTACCATCCCTGAAACCTTTTATTATGGATGTCCCATTAGAAGTGGATAAAGCATTAAAAAACAATAAAAAGGTCCTAATTGAAGGTTCACAAGGTTTTAGTTTATCTCTTTTTTACGGTTCCTATCCTTTTGTTACATCAAAAGATACTAGTGCTGGGATGGCAGCGGTGGATATGGGGGTTGGACCAAGGAATATAACGGATGTTATTGTTACCTTAAAATCTTATCCGTCACGCGTTGGCGAAGGGCCTTTTCCAACTGAGTTCGATATTAAAGAAACTGAGAGTCATAATATTGCTGAATACGGAACAGTAACAGGACGTAAACGTAGAATAGGATCGTTTGATTTTGAACAGGCAAAATATTCAGTGATGGTTAACTCAGCAAGCCAAATTGCTTTAACATGTATTGATTATATTGATCCGAACTGTAAGGGAGTAGTAAAATACGATAGATTATCCTCAAAAGCGAAATCGTTTATAAACGAAGTAGAAAAAAAAGTTGGTGCTCCTGTTACAATAATATCTACAGGACCAGACATGAACGAAACTATTGATCTGCGAGATGAGAAACTTTGACTAAGTTTATAATAACTACTGGCGGGGTGTTATCTGGCTTAGGAAAAGGGGTTGCAACAGCAGCTATAGGTAAAATACTCCAATGCCGCGGTATCAAAGTTGATGTTTGTAAAATAGATCCTTATCTTAATGTTGACCCTGGTTTGATGAATCCTTTCCAACATGGTGAAGTGTGGGTAACTAATGATGGCTATGAGGCGGACTTAGATTTTGGTCACTATGAACGTTTCCTCGATGTTGATCTTGGTAAGGATCATAATATAACAACAGGGATGGTTTACCTTACTGTTCTAGAAAGCGAACGCAGGGGGGATTATTTGGGACAGACTGTACAGATTATTCCACATATTACTGAAGAAATCAAACGTCAGATTTACAAAATCGCACGGATGAAAAATCCGGATGTTCTCCTTGTTGAGATAGGTGGAACCGCGGGAGATATAGAGAGCATGCCATTTATTGAGTCTCTTAGGCAAATGAGGATGGAAAACGGGAGAGATAACGTCCTTTTTGTCCATGTTACACTTGTTCCTACGCTTCGTGTTGTGGGGGAACAGAAGACAAAGCCTACGCAACATAGTGTGAAGGAGCTTAGGGGATTAGGCATTCAACCAGACATATTGGTTTGCAGGTCTAGTAAACCACTGCTTGATGAGACTAAAGGAAAAATTTCTTTATTTTGTGATGTTGGAAAATTAGATGTTTTAAGCAACCATGATGTAGAGAGTGTATATGAGGTTCCACTAGTTATGGAAGATCAGGGAGCGGGGGATAATATCCTCAGTAAACTCAATATCAAAGAACGTAATTATGATTTTGTTGGTTGGAAAAAATATATTCAAAAGATGAAAAATGTGACAGAAGAGGTTGATATCGCCATTGTAGGAAAATATACGGACTTTAGAGATTCTTATATCAGTATTGTAGAAGCACTTAGCCATTCTTCAACTACCTTTAATAAAAAGGTAAAGATTAAATGGGTGGAGTCTTTAGAATTAGAGGAAAATCCAAAAAAAATAGATGAATTGAAGAATGTTAATGGAATCCTTGTACCAGGTGGTTTTGGTCAACGAGGATCAGAGGGGAAAATCTCCGCTATAAATTTCTCTAGAACTAATAATATACCTTATTTAGGCATATGTTTTGGTTTTCAGCTTGCTGCAATTGAGTATGCAAGAAACGTATTAGGATTAAAGGGGGCAGATAGCACTGAACTTAATCCTGAAACACCTTATCCAATTATTGATTTTCTACCTGAGCAACGTGGCATAAAACAAATGGGTGCCACAATGCGTCTTGGAGAATTACCAATAAGGATTGAAAAAAATACTCTTGCTTACAAGATTTATAATAAAGATGAGGTTGGAGAACGTCATCGTCATCGTTATGAAGTAAATCCTGATTACATTAAAGACTTCGAAAAAAATGGCCTTGATTTTTCTGCAAAAAGCCTTAGTGGTAGAAGGATGGAAATTCTTGAAATACCCGACCATATCCATTTTCTGGCCACTCAATTCCATCCTGAATTCAAATCCCGTCCTATGAAACCATCCCCTGTTTTCAAGGCGTTCGTTAAGGCTGCAATTAAGAAAAAAGGTGATGCCTGAACAATGTTAGATGTCAATAAGTTTATTGACAATGCTATTCGTGATATACAGCATCAAGTGGGAGATAAAACCGCTATAATAGCTTTATCAGGAGGAGTTGACAGTGCAACAGCTGCAATATTAATACATCGCGCTATAGGCACACATCTAGTATCTGTTTTTGTTGACCATGGTTTTATGAGGAAAGATGAACCAAAAGAGATTGAAAAAATTTACAAAGAGGATATGGGGATGAATGTCCTCATAATCAACGCACAAAACCGCTTCCTATCAGCCCTTAAAGGGATAAAAGATCCTGAAAAAAAAAGAAAAATTATTGGAGAGAACTTTATACATATTTTCGAAGAAGTTGCAAAAAAAGAGGCTACTAACTTTCTTGTCCAAGGTACAATAGCTCCTGATTGGATTGAAAGTGAGGGGGGGATTAAAAGTCATCACAACGTTGCTGGATTACCGAAAACTCTCAATTTAGAACTTATAGAGCCTTTACGAGATCTTTACAAAGATGAAGTTAGAAAAGTGGCTCGTGCTTTGGGGCTTTCCACTGAGATTTCAGAACGTATGCCTTTTCCAGGACCGGGTTTAGCCGTGAGGATATTAGGGGAGGTAACCCCAAAAAAAATAGAGATTATTAAAGAAGCTAATGCTATTGTTGAGGAAGAAATTTTTAGAGCGGGAATTAAACCTTGGCAAGCATTAGCTGCGTTATTAGAAGGAAGAAGCGTAGGAGTTAAGGGTGATATCCGGGAATATGGTTACACAATCGCTATTCGATCTGTTGAGAGCGTTGACGCAATGACCGCTACTTCTATGAGTATTCCTTGGAAAACACTGAATTTAATTATGAAAAGAATAACCCAGGAAATCCCAAACGTTACACGTGTTTTGTATGATTTGACCGATAAGCCTCCTGCTACGATAGAATTTGAATAGTTTAATGACCCTGTGTTACAATTATTAGGAATTAGACCGACTATTCAACAATAAATATTTCAAATGTGACTTATTAGGGGATTGACGAATATAGATATTTAATATTGATATAGATTATTACTCCTTTAGATGATAAAATGCGATTTAGTGATGTAGAAATAAACAAGTTAATTTTGAGAGCCCTTGAAGATTTGAAGTATAAAAAAATGACTTTTATTCAAAAGTCTGCACTTCCTTCAGCACTTAATGGGGAAGATGTCATTGGGCAATCCCCCACAGGATCAGGAAAAACTGCCACCTTTTCAATACCTATTATACAAGAAATTGTAAATGGAAGAGGTGTTCAGGCGTTAGTCTTAAGCCCGACAAGAGAACTGGCTTTGCAAACCACGGACATGATAAATGATATCTCAAAATATAAAAAAGTAAATGTAGTCACAGTTTATGGTGGTCAGCCTATAAGGATACAGTTTAATAAATTGAAAAAAGCAGAGATTATCGTAGGAACCCCTGGACGAATTTTGGACCACCTTCGCAGAAAAACTATTGACCTGTCTAATGTCAAGATTCTAGTATTAGACGAGGCTGATAGGATGTTAGACATGGGATTTATCCAGGATATAACAACGATAATTCGTTTTACGAAAAAAAAGCGGCAGACCATGCTTTTCTCTGCAACAATCCCACGTGAGATAAAGAGACTTGCACTTCGATTTATGAAAAATCCAAAGACGTTTAAATCACAAGGGAATATAGAAAAACCCCATGTTAGGCACTCATTTATTGAAGTTAGGAAAAATGAAAAATTTCAGATGCTGCTAGCCCTTCTTGAGAGGGAAAACCCATCATCCGCTATTATCTTTACAAATACACAAGTGATGACAGATACTTTAGCTCAGAACCTATTCAAAAATAAATACAATGCATGGGCTATCCATGGTGGTTTAAAACAGAGTAAAAGGGAGAGGATAATGGGAAGATTTAGGAAAGGATCTTTCCCTATTCTAGTAGCAACAGATGTTGCATCAAGAGGTCTAGATATAACGGGGGTTAGTCATATCTTCAATTATGACATTCCTTCTAGAGCAGATGATTATACTCATCGTATAGGTAGAACAGCGAGAGCTGGTAAAACTGGACGAGCCATATCCATACTTAGTCAAGATGATCATGATAATATGCGTAGAGTCCATGTTAAATATAAGGATGTTGAATCTGAATTTTTTGAGGGATTTAAATCTAATATGTATCCTAAGATAAAGTTTGGATTACAGAAAAGGCGTAAAGCTAATTCTAAAAAAAGATTTTATAGAAAAAAGATTAAGAACAGAGGCAAAATGCCGATAATTAAATCTTCTTAAGGAAGACGGTGAATCCCTTCAAAATTTTTTAGTATTATCCTGATAAATCATCTTTGTATATCCGATTTAACTTCTTTTATAAGAGAACATGCTCTACAGTAATCCTGGGATGACACGTCCCCACATTTTTTACACTGTTTTAAATTGCCTGAAGGAATATTATCAAGGTGGATCAGAATTCTTCTATAACCTTGGAGTATTGAATATTTAATTCCTGGACTATCCCTCTCCAAATCATTTAGCCAGGATTTAACCCCATTTCTTCTAGAATCATGAGTATATGGGCATTCCTCATAGCTGGGCCCTAGATTTTTTAGAGTAGCATATATAGCAACTTCTTTCTCTGGCATCTCACAAAGAGGTTTGATTCTCTTAACTAGACCGGTGTTCGGTGTATTTGAGGCAAATCTTACTATTCTAGAAATATCTCCACTAATGTAATTCATCATTATTGCTTGAACTTGGTCATCAAGGTTGTGACCTGTTGCTAGCTTATCTGCACCGATTTCTAAGGATTTATTATTTAGAATCTTTCTCCTCAAAACTCCACAATAAGTGCAGGCTTTATTCTTTCCAACGTTTACCGTATCGTCAAGAGTGAATCCAAAATACCTCTCAATAGACACTATGGAAATTGGTATCTTATTGGAGTTACAGAATTCATTAGCCCTGTCTAGAGTTTTTTTTCGATAAGATTCTATCCCTTCATCTATAGCTATCGCATGTAGTTTGATTTTGAGTCGATTCTTAATTTTATTCAATAAGTATAACGTAGCTAGACTATCCTTTCCACCGCTTAGACCAACAGCGATAAAGTCCCCCCGCTCGATCATATCTTCTTTAAAAATCGTACGATTAACTTTAGTTTCAAAGTATCTTATAAAATGTTGTTCGCAGAATTTCTGCCCACTGTACCGTCTCGAGTAAATAGCTCTTTCGTTGCATTTGTCACAGGAAAACACCTTATCCCCCAGAAATTGCTTTAATTATCTCTATTTTATCGCCTTTGTTTACCCTTTCCTCTTCTATACATAACTGGCCATTCAATCTAACAATAACAGTATCTAAATTTATCCCAAGTTCGAGTAATAATTCCATTACAGTGATGTTATTATCTGTCTTCTTTATACTCTCTTTACCATTTATAATTAAATTAATTTGCATATCAAGTCAATTCGTATTTGAATAGGATGATAAAAAATTGTTGGGTTTAAAAGACATCCAACTCCTAAAGCATTCCTCTAATCTTTATTTTTATATATGGCATCCACATCCTTATCCCCCCTTCCTGAAAGGTTTATAATCACAATGTCATTACTATCAAATCTTTCCTTGTTTATTATAACCCAAGCAACAGCATGAGCACTTTCAAGGGCGGGGATAATTCCTTCAGTTTTAGATAATAAATGAAAGGCATGAAGCGCTTCTTTATCGGTTACATAATAATACTTAGCTCTTTTGAACTCTCTCAACATAGAATGTTCGGGTCCTACAGCAGGATAGTCTAAACCTGCTGAGATGCTATGTGTTGGCAGGATCTGCCCATATTTATCTTGCAATACATGTGTGAAAGTCCCATGAAGTACCCCTTCACTTGGAACAGCAAAGCGGGCTGCATGTTCACCTGGGTTGATTCCATGGCCACCTGCCTCTACCCCTATTAATTCAACAGTTGAATCCTCTAAGAATTCATAGAAGATCCCCATGGCATTGCTTCCTCCTCCAACACACGCAATTATTGAATTAGGAAGACTCTGTTCTTTTCTAAGTATCTGTTCTTTAGCCTCTTTCCCTATAACTTTCTGAAAATCTCTAACCATCATCGGATATGGATGAGGTCCTAGAACTGAGCCGAAAATGTAGTTAGTATCAATAACATTAGCAAGCCAATATCTGAATGCATCGTTAATAGCGTCCTTTAACGTCCGCTGTCCTGATTTAACCTGGATAACCTCTGCTCCAAGGAGCTTCATACGGAAAACGTTCATCTTTTGACGCTCAATATCCTCCGTCCCCATAAATATCTTACATTCAAGACCAAGAACCGCTGCAGCAGTAGCTGTTGCTACCCCATGTTGACCAGCACCAGTTTCTGCTATTACTTTTTTCTTATTCATGAATTTGGCAAGTAATGCTTGCCCAAAAGTGTTATTAATTTTGTGGGCTCCCGTGTGAGCAAGGTCTTCACGTTTAAGATATATCTTACATCCTAAGATATCGGAAAGATTGTTACAAAAAGTTAAAGGGGTCGGCCGACCAGCATGCTCTTTGAGATAATAATCAAGCTTAGACTTGAAATTCTTATCTCCTTTGTATTTAAAATAAGCTTTTTTAAGTTCTTCAATAGCCGGCACTAGTACTTCTGGAACATACCCTCCCCCATACTTGCCAAATCTACCTTTATCGTTCGGAAAGTCCTTTATATTACCCATTGTTCATTATTTGTAATACGAAAAAGTAGATAAGTTTATTCCTTCCGTTGCCTTTGCACAAATTTCGCTATCCCCTCTTTGTCAACCATTTCTTCAAATTTTTCCATCTCTTCAATTCCAATATGAAGATTCCCGATAGTTTGATTTAACAACTCTGTACCAAATTCACTTTCCTCCCCCCATTCGTCTCCATGAATTTCAAACATGTCAAACAATAAATGACGAAATTCTACTCCATCTTTATCGAATTTTTCAGGACAAATAACTAACAAGGCTAGGAATGGTTTCCTCTCATTTCTTGCTAATGATAAGAACCTAGGATCAGTCCCTAATTTAGTGATTTTTTTCCTGGAATGTGAAATATCTTTTTTAAATTTTATACAAAGTTTTTCTAGGAAACTTGAATCAAGATATAGATATTTTGATTCTTTGGATTCTAAGAGAATTTCTGATAAGAATTTAAAATTTGAAAATGATATCCCTTGGTCTAATTTAATATTATATATTCCAAGGGCATTTCCTTGGCTGTCATTGTCGTATTCCTTGGCCTTTACAAGTTCTAATTTAATTATATTTTCTTGAATTAGCGGATCTAATCCTTCGCTTTTAATCTTACCAATAGTAGCCCCCAAGTATTTTGGTAAATCTTTTTTTAAAATTGGATTGGGTTCATGTTTCAATAATTCATTAATAATACTTAATTGAAGTTTTGATAAATTCATTTAGTAGTGATATGTTTTTTCTATATATAGTTCTATAGGGATAATTAAGCTTTGAAAATCCACTTGTGGGGGTACAAAATTTCTAGAAAAAAATAGTTTGATTGAAGAATTAATTTTTAACCATAATGACCAAAATTAATCATGATTGATAATACCGACTGGATTGAGATTTATAGAGGTGGAAAGGAAGAAATTCCATGGGATATTGGAGTAGCATCAGATGGACTGATAAAAGCGGTGACTAAGGGGGAAATAAAGCCTTGCAGAGCTCTGGACGTGGGATGTGGCACTGCCACTGAAGCTATTTATCTTGCCATGAAAGGATTCAATGTATTTGCCATCGACTTTTCCTATACAGCCATTAGAATTGCAAGAGAAAAAACTAGTGGTTCAGGTGAAACAGTTAACTTGGCAGTTGCCAGCTTGCCCCAAATCCCTTTTCAGAATGACTCCTTTGACTTTGTCAATGATCGTGGATGCTTCCATATTTTTTCACCAGAACATAGGGAGGCTTTTGCATTGGAAATTCAGCGTGTGATGAGAAACAGAGGGGTATATATGATGAAATGTTTCAGCGAGAAAGAGCCTAAGAGAGATGGCCCTTTCAGAATATCTGAGAAGGAAATACGGAGAGTATTCTCTATATTTAAAATAATCCGGATAGATGACATTACACTTCATGGAAAAAATGTATCTCATAAAGGGTACGAATGCATCTTTAAAAAGAAGATTTAATTAAATAATTTTACCATACTAGAACCTTAAATAAGATCAGATATGCCCCTAACATATCTGGCGGATCATTATTATGAAATATTATCTAATTAATGTTGTATAATACTCTAAGACAAGGGGGGGAATTGCATCAAACGTCCCTCCCTTACTTAGATAGAATGAATGGAGGCTATATAAGAGGCTGTTTCCTCTGCATATTTATATCAATCGGAAGACAGTGTAAAAATACGCCTACGGATTAAGTGTATTTTTCGTTATAATATTACATAGCTATATCTTTAGAGTCAATCATTACTTCTTTCACCAATCGAAAAACATATATTTAGAATCTTAGCTATATGTTAGAAGAGGGAAGACTGGATAGAGATTCCCTTTTTAGTTACCTAGGTAGGGGGATGGATTATGATAGTTGGATTTACAGGGAAATGTGGTAAAAGAAGTTATACCTATGAAATAAAAGGGTTCAATGTAGAAGATGGAAAGGTCAATATTACAACGAGGGATGGAGAAAAGAAGAGTATTCCTATAGAGTTTCTACTTTTTGCAGAATCATAGGAAAAAAAGGAACATTAAAGTAGCTTGATGACAATTTTTCAAACCTTATAAGAATAATTTGAACAATATTATAATCTGAACAAATAGAATTAAAAATGGTACAATTGTCCTGATTAGTTCCATTATATGGTTATACTCATCCAATTTTCTCTCAAGCCAAAACCGCTGTTCCTTTTTCAACCTTTCTTCTAATTCAGCTACACGATTCTCTAAATCTATCTCTCTTGTATTCATCTTCCAGATAATTAATCCCTATTAAATTTAAACTTTCTGTTTTTAAACTCACAATCCATATATGAGGAAATGGCTGTTTTTCTGAGCTTCTAATCAAACAAGTAAAGCGTTTTAATTTAGGTGATGATGTTTACCAAAATAGCTTTGAGTGATTTGTAGGTTCTAATAACAAAGCAATAAACCCTAGAATTGAAGGTCCATCTACGTTTTTCAGAGGTGTTACAAAAAGAGTTTTTTATTCTCCATTAGGATGCTACAGCATCTCCATTTGATGTGGATAAGGGTTTGCTAGATTCCATCTATCAATCCATGTGGCGTAAGATTTAAACTGTTTTTGATAGGTCAAGTTCTTTGCTGACGGGTTTCCTTCCAAAGGTCCTTTGAGACATTTAATTTTTTTTCTACCATCCTCTATACAAAGTTCTAAGTTTTCAATACCGTTTTTATTTGGACAAGCCTCAAGACCAGAACAATCCTCATTATCCAAAGTGGCCTCATAAAATAAACAATATCCCGCCATTCTTTCCTTTGAAACAAAAACACCATTTTCTTCACGCAAAATCTTGTTCTCGAGTTCAAGTTGCTTAATTCTTTCTTCCAAATCAAGACCCATTTTTTATCTCCTCCTTTGTCAAATCGCTAGGTGTCTTGTTCTTGTCTGATTTTCTCTCTATTATTATCTTAAGTGGTATTCTAGAATGGCTTAGTTCCCGTTTTCCATCTTGAAGGATTTTATCAAGATTAAATATTTTGTTGAGATTCTTCTCCATGTCTGTGATTCCACGTTTTGTTAGTTCCTTTGAAGAAATCGCCTCGTATTCATAAGGATTTTTTCCTGCCCCCTCAATCTCAAGTTTATCTCTAGTTACAATACCCTCCTTGAACATCTTTTTTAATGTTTCACGTACTGAGCTTGGGTAGAGATTTGCCCCCTTAGAAATTTGATGACTTGTACTTCTACCCATTTTACGAAGGTATAGGTATATCTTAAGCTTGGTATCTGTATTGAGAAAAATCTTGATTAGACCAGCGAAGGCTTCATCAAAATCTTCACGATCTGGGATTTTCACATGTATTTCTTTAACCATTATATATTACCTTTATGACCTAAACAAAAAGACATTATCTATCTATTACTATATAAATATTACTATTATGTCCTAGACATAACAACAAAATTAAACCTTTTTTCAGTTGGGATAATCTAGCAACCATTATCTATTATTAATAGCTTTTTTTAAATTGCCCATTTTCTGCTCAACAGATTCGAAGTGTTTTTTAACATCAACGTGATAAGTGTCCCAACTCTTGATTGTTTTATAGAGTTCTTCCACATCTTTGCTGGTACTGTATCTTTCATGGAAAATCTTGATTATTCCAAGCGTTGGGAAAACCAAAGAATCCCTAACTATGAAAACCCCCCTGTCTTTGGCATAAATTAGATTTTTTTCGTATCGTTCGAAGTTCTTATCAGGAACAGAAAGAATTCCAAAGGGCGTAGTATTCTTAGCACCTATGTATTTATTTTTTATATCCTCTATATTCTTTAAAGGTTGACCATCCCACTTAGAATCAATAGGCAGGTAAAGATTCTCATCAAGTTTAAAACCAAACTCGACGAAGGTATTTCTATCAGCTATTTCCAGATTTTTCTCGATAAAACCACTATCGATCATCGGCTGAATAATTGATTCTAAGAGACGTTCACCAACAGCCCCTTTAGTGCTAGAACCAAGCAATTTATCATGGAGGGTGCGCATTTCATCCCTCATCTCATTCAATACCTTAAAGTGGAATAATAGGTAAACTATCAATGCTCCAATTAACAAAAGGGAGAAAATTTCAATTGATTCCATTTTATCCCCCTATTTTCCTTTGTCTTGAAGAGACCATAGCTCACATATTCTCCCACTTTATCGAATCCTTATCCAACAATAAATTCCTCTCCTTCTTCATGGATTATTTCTGTATTTTTTATTACAGTGAATAGTTCTTGATGTTGAGTATGAATCGGGAATAATTTCTTAGGGTTAATCTTATTAACCGTCTCTAAAATCTGATTACCTGTAGCATGTCCAGAACAATGACTTTGGGTCAAGTTTAAGTTATAATGCTGAATCCAATTCTTCATCCTCTCTTCACTTACAGCCATCTCTTCGTTAAATGCCTCTGATAAGGAATGAACATAGGTGCTGCCAGCATGAGGACTTAAGTCTACTAATTCATTTAAGGACCAAAAATTTATAGCTATTAAATAATCATTCTGATGATTTCTTATGTCATCAGGGGTCACAACATTTATATGTGGATAATTAAGGAATCTTCTTGCGAATCTTGGATAGTCGGATTCAGCGTATTGGCCTGTTTTCTTTTTTGGTTTATAAATTGCAATGAATGGATCAAATAGAGAAGGGACATCAAGTTTCTTATCCTTAGAGTACTTATCTAGAAAACATGCATTTTTATAAGAGATTACAAATTTTCTGCCACATTCCTTGGCAATATTATAGAAAGTTCTAATCCTGTCTACATCCTTAAAATTAAAGTCCACTATTGCCAGATCCTTAGTTGAGGAAATTACCTTATTACTAGTTGCATACACCTTTTTTTCCGAGGAATCATCTTTAGGTATATCAATCCTTGTACCTTCAGTTATCATTGCACAGGGATCTGAATCTACGGCCTTTTGGATGAATTCCTGGGTCATCTCAGGATGACTTCCGTGCAATCTGAAATCGCCGGTATAAACTACCGCGCCTTCAGATGTATGGATAATAAAACCGTAAGCCCCAGGAACTGAATGGTCTACATGAACTGGCTCAATCTCTAAAGAATTTATTTTAAATTTATCACCGGTTCTGAATTTATTGAATATTCTTTTTATTGGTGGAAGTTTTGGGTTGGTGATTGGTCGTTCTTTAAAGTCTATTATCTCGCTTTCAATATTCCTCCATCCAGATTTCTTAATTGCCTCTAATATATCATAGGTAGTTTTGCCACAATGTATGGGTATTTCCTCATGCAAAAATGAGATATAATTTGCATGGTCTGCATGAGCATGTGAAAGGATGACTCCATCAATGTTCGAATCCTCCTTTTCCCTACCCAGTAGATTCATTAAATCATTCCGATATAATCCCTTTTGATCTGGAATAAGCCCTAATTCTATGAAATCCCCAATACCATTCACAGTTCGTGGAGGTAAAAACTCTTCAAAAAAGAGGCCTTTACGGCCAAAACTCATACCAAAGTCTAGAAATACCCTAGTATCACCATCTTCAAGTAGAATCTTATTTCCCCCAATCTCATCCACCCCGCCATAAAACTTAAGAGATACCATGATCCATTTTATTTTAATACTTTATTTTTTAATTTCAAATATTATCATATATAATGGGTTTCCATATTTAATAAACATAATTAATAAGGTATCAAAATGAGGAACCTGATTTGATACCTTGGAAGATTTAGAAGATAGGGTGTTTAAGGAAGAGATTTAATGAAAGTTACAACTATAGCTCATCCAATGCAGGCTTTGGTAAAATATCATGGACTCAAAGATTGGAAATTGAGAATACCTTACCATGATAGTATCTCAGTAAACATGTCAGCCCTACGCACTACAACAACTATCAAGATAGTTGAATCATTGGAACACGAGGTAACTCTTAATAAGGTGCAATTGATAGGTAGAGAACTTGAGAGAGTCTGTGATGTTATTGAGACTGTAAGTAAACTTTCAGGGAAAAAATTTGTAGTTAAAATAGACTCAGAAAACAGCCTCGATTATACTGGAGCGAAGGGATTAGGATTTTCATCGTCTGGTGGCGCAGCTTTAGTTGCAGGCCTGTTTAAAATTTACGGTCTTGATTGGAATCTTAGAAAAATATCAACCATTGCACGACGTTTTTCTGGATCTGCCTCCAGAAGTGTTGTTGGCGGATTCGCCCACTGGTATGCAGGGCATGATGATGAGAGCTCCTATGCAGAGAGTATTGCAGGAGGAGATGATTTAGATCTTGGGATAGTTATCGTCCCCTTAAGTTCTGAAGTCAGAACGGAAGAAGCTCATAAAGATGTTAAAACATCACCATTTTTCAATGCTAGAATCAAAAGTGCTGCTAATCGGTGTAAGGAAATGAGGAAATCAATTATTGATCATGACCTCATTAGAGTTGCACAATTGGCAGAAATAGACTCTCTTGAGTTACACGCATTAACAATGACTGGAGAGAATGGTTTGGTTGCTTACAAACCTAATAGCATCCTCCTTATGAGCGAGATTCGCAAGATGCGTCAAACCGGTTTGAATGCATATTTCTCAATGCAAACAGGTCCAAGCGTTTTTATAAACACTTACCCTGAAGAAATGGGCGAAATACAAAGATGGATTAAGAGTATAGGATTGAAATCTTTAATATCCAAGGTAGGTGGCAGGGTTAAAGTAAAGGAGTAGGAGAGATTGAATCCATCTTAGCTTCTTTAACCCCACCAATAACCAATGTGATATTATAGAGCCAATAGTGAAAGAATGGGAAGATATGGTTGGATGGCCACTATGACTCCTTATCACTGACTAATTGATTTTTTTAATGAATATTTCTTTACATATCTCCTTATCAAGAGCGAGGTCTGTTTCACCCAATTTGATTACATAACTTGGACTCTTTTGATGTAATTTTATAATACTTCCAGGGACACATCCAAGGGCACTTAATTTATCTAGACGTGAATGATACTTTGACGTGATGAAGACAACTTTCGCTTTTTCTCCTGAAGAGAGTTCTGTTAGGGGAAGCCGATGCCTTCTTATAACACCTTCTGCAATCTTTTCTCCTTCGAAATTTAGAATAATTTTATTCTCATCTAGACTTATCAAATTTCGATCTTTTAGTTCTGTAAGTAGAGTATCCTTCTGTGGAAATTCTGATAAAGTAAGGATTTTATCCAAAGCCTTTTCTCCCATCTCTCTCATCGTCCATATAATCTCTAGGAATTCTTCTATATCGTTCTCTTGAATATTAGCATGTTTATTTTGACTTTTCAATTCGACAGCCATTTAAATAACCTCCTTATGATTTTGGGTAATTTATACTCGCTAAAGATCTGAAATCCACAATTTGGACAACAATCGGCTTTACAACCCATGTTCATAAAGCAGCTCCCACATTTTCCAGTTGTAATTTGGGATTTTGTGAATTTATAACCACATAAAGAACACATCATAATACTACCTCCAGACTACGGAGGATAAAATTAAGAACTCCTCCTACTAGGAAAGCAAAGGGAAATATGAAAACCGCCATTGCGACTGCAATTTTAATCCCTCGCTCCTTAACCATAATAAAGAAGTTAGCAATACACGGAACAAATAGAGTTATAGTTACAAGACTAACAATGATCTGTGTTGAGTCCAATTGGCCTGCTTCTGCTAAGGCAAATAGCCCAGCTGCTCCGTAATCCCGTCTGAAAAAACCAATTAAGAAGGCTTCAGTGGCTTTAATTGGAAGACCCAACAAACCTACAACAACGGGAGATGCAAATTGTTCTATAACGACGAGAGCGCCCAATTTATCTAAAATAAAAAGCATTAGGGTACCAAGAATAAACAAGGGAACGGCTTCTCTGAGATACCATTCAATCCTTGCCAATGTTTTTACAAATATGTTTTTTGCTTGTGGTACTCTGATAGGTGGTACTTCAAGGATAAAATCTGATCCCTTACCAGGAATAAGTTTAGATGACAAATATCCTACAAGGAATATTACAAATAATATAACTCCAGCCCAAATAGCAGTAGCTTTAAATGATACTGATGAAAGAATCCCGAGAATTACACCTAATTGAGCAGAACATGGTACTGCCAAAGCCAGAAGTAATGTTACAATTATCCGTTCTTTTTTTGTTTCTAGAATCCTTGTTGTCAAAGTAGCCATAGTGTCGCATCCTAGTCCAAGGATCATAGGTAACACAGCTTTTCCGTTTAGACCCATTTTGTTAAAAACCTTGTTGAGCATTATAGCTAGTCTTGGAAGATACCCTGAATCCTCGAGGATTCCAAAGGCGATGAAAAAGGTACCAACAATAGGTAGGATTAAAGCAATAGCATAAGTTAGAGCCATTGTTATAAGGCCATAATCTCCGACGAAGAGGTCTCTGACAATTTCATAAGGTATCACTGAAAAAGCTTCTATAGCTAGTGGATTTAGATATTCACCAAATAATGTCTCTTCAAAGTACCCAACCACCACTTGAGCTCCAAAATATCCAACGAATTTATACATTACGTATAGAATAATCGCTAAAATAGGGATTCCCCAGAGAGGATGCATGCTAGCATTACCAAGTTTCTCGGAAAAAGAGTTACGTTCTATTTTAATAGTATCCATAGTTTGATCTAAGATACTATCAACTTGCTTCATCCGCTGTTGATTGATTACATAACCTAGAGGTTTTGAGTATTTTTTTTGAAGTTCTTTCTTAATATTCTCTATTTCGTCAATTCCATCAGCTTTAAGAGTTTTATTAAACCATTTTTTTAGCCTTTCATCTCCTCCAAGTAGCATTATTGCAATACTTCTCTTAGAAATTTTTGATTCCGGGATTAATTTTTCTAGTTTTTGTATACCATCTTCAATATCACTATCATATTTTGTTTTAAACTTAGAAATGCTTGGAGTTGATATATTATTAATAAGCTCATTAATCCCCTTTCGTTGGGTAGCAATTGTTTGTACTACGTCTACCCCAAATATTTCCTCAATTCGCTTGGATTTTATACTTATCCCCCGACTTTTTGCCTCATCTTCCATATTGAGATTAAGGAGGAAAGGTATACCCATCTCTGTAAGTTGAAGGGTTAAAAAAAGGCCTCTACTTAGATTTTTAGCATCTATAACTTGAACTACCCCTCTGATTTTTTCATTCAATAAGATGTCTCTGGTAACACCCTCGTCTTCTGACATAGGGATAAGACTGTTAATACCTGGGGTGTCTATAATCATGTGTTTTTTATTATTGTATGTTGCTGTTCCATGGGTTAATTCTACAGTTGTTCCAGGGTAATTGGAAACGGTCACATATTTATCGGTTAATAAAGAGAATATAACACTCTTACCCACATTTGGATTTCCTAGCAGGACAATTCGATCTACTCCTTGCTCTTTAAATTTCTCACTTTGACTTTTGTCATGCATACCTTGTCCCTCTTTATTTCTTTTATTTGTAGGCGAGCCTAAGATTAATTTGATATTAGGGCACCCTAATTAGGATAACCTAATCTAATATAAATACTTTTTGATTTCGTACAAATGTTCAAAATTAAAGATTCGATATCACTCTAAAACTTCACTTCCATTTCCCCTATATCAGAAAAATATTTCAGAATGCTGAAATGGATTAGTATACATCAGTTGCAAGATCATTTGCTATATGCCAGATCACACTTTTAATTTCGATATTTAGTCCTTGAATATCTCCCCTGTTCCTATCACTAGAATATGTAGGCAATAAGGGTTCCATTAATATATCAATAGCTTTAATTGCGCGATCGTTAGGTTCTAACTTATTGTCACCCATAACTTCTTTTGCTTTCTTTGCAGCCTCTTCGATTCGGGGGGGAACCTCACTAATGCCTAGTTTTTTAAGATTCAATAGGGATTTCTTATCCTTCAATAAAAATAGGTCAAGACTGTAGGATGTATTTAAATGATTAAGAACTCCTCTATCCCATCCCTTTGGTCTGAAAAGAGAAGAAGATCTACCCCCCTCTAAATTATAATCAAAAAGCACTTCATTCAGACGATTTTTAGCTGAACGAATAATATATTTTTCGATTGGAAGAGGTGCTTTATTTTGATTATTTTTTAGTATTGTAAGCGATGCATTAATTCTAGTAATAGGATCCTTTTTAGTGTTCCCAAGAGTATCAATAATTTGTTTAATGTATTTTTTCACATCATTGCTAATACCCTCTTCCTTAAATCCTAAAGAATTAAGCGTATTTTTATCCTTATCAGTCAACCCTAAACAGACAGAAAGGTACTTTGCAATTTTATCAAGATCCTTATCAACTTCCATGGTAACAAAATTCCTAAATTTAACTTCGTCAAGGGAACAATTAAATCCCTTTGCTTCTAAATAGGTTAATAAATAGTATAAATAAAATGTCTTAATACAAAGGGTTACTGTAGGAACTCAGAAAGCAGATATAATCTAAAGTTAATCGCCGGGGTGACAGAGAGGCTATGTGACCGGCTGCAGATTGGAAAAAAACCGAGCAGTAACCGGTATACCTGGGTTCAAATCCCAGCCCCGGCTTAAAATACAAAAATAAAGTTTTTGAACTAATGATTATTTGAACGCCGCCGGTCAGACTCGAACTGACGACCACCTGGTTAACAGCCAGGCGCTCTACCTACTGAGCTACGGCGGCATAATAATAAGTTAGATTAAATTATGCCGATATTTGTTTAACAGGTTGAAAATTATTGGAAAAAACACCTATCGCACATTCTTTTTGATATAATAATATACAGTTGTAAGTGGAATTTTAAGTTTATCGGAGATTTCCTTAGCTGAATAAGCCTGCTCCTCAAGTTCGTATACTTTTTCTATCTTCCAATTAGGATGAGAACGTGGTCTACCAGGATTTAATAAAAGAGCATCGAATTGTATACCAATCTTTTCTAGAGCTACACATATCTTGCGGGGCGTCCGCTCGTATAGACTAGGAGGGCATGTTATATTCTTAACATTTGGAGCAGCAGTTAAAATGGAAGCTAGGATATTTATGGTAGGCCTTATACTAAAATGAACTTTACTCGTAGAATCATCAAGTTTCCGATTTATCTCTTCAATGAGAACATCCTTTTGACTTGATCTTAATACTACTACATCCGTCATTAGAACTTCAATTTAGATAAATAAATTTAAAAACTTTTCCCTAGCGGACCAACTCTAAAAACAATTTTGCCTTTTTGGAAATTTTTATATCACGTATATCCTTAAGATTTTCAAGCTTTTCTGGGGGAATAACATCTCTCCTGCCCAATCTTATAATTATCTTAAGAACCTCTTTAAGTTCGTTTATTTCCGCTGATACTATACTTGCAGATTTATCTAGCGGATAATCAGCGTAAAGGTAGAGAGAAATCCCACCTACTGCTCTACTCGAAGTGACCTTAAGATAGTCTTGGAGTATTTCTTCTATCTTAAACTTCTTAAAAACTATATTTTCTGCTTTAGAAATGGAATTAATACTATTATCAACAAACATTCTAATCGCTGAAACGAGCTCCTCATCTTCTAATATATTTAAAGTACTTTGAAGTTGCTCTATCTCCGGAACTGGTTGCAAACCTGGAAAGATACTTGCATATCGTCTTTCACGGTAAGGTTTTATTAATAAAAATTTAAGAATATCCCAAGCAAATATAGCTTTAGGTATCTTTATCAATGTCTCAACTCTAATTTTCTTTCTAGCTTCTATAGCTTTCTCTAAATCTGGCAAGAGATTGCCTTCATTGTCCTTAAGCCCCCGGGAAATTAATGTTTCCTCAAATTCATCAATTATTTCTTGGCGTTCTTCATTAATTCTAGTATCCATCCCATAGCGATGAGAGTTTGTACTCGAAATCCGCATCTCAATCTTACTTCTTAAATCTTCATAATCTCGGAGCTTTTTTACATCAACTTTTTTTTCAAGTAAAAATTGTAGAATATCTTCCTTCCTTGATCTCATAATCTCCGTATATGCGATAGCTAATGCTTGTCTATTATACCTCCCACTTACGAGGACACTTCGTTCATGGTGATATCTAATGTTCTCAATCACAATACGCCCATATTTTTCTCTTAGATAGCCTTCATAGTCTAGCTTTGACCCTTTTTTTACTTCCACTTGCTTTTTCTTTTTTGTCCATTGTCCTTTATCCCAAATCTTGAAGGTAACTGTAGCTGATTTTATCCTTCCTCTTTTCTTCTCCCTTAAAATCTCGATTAATCTTCGATATGCCATTCGCTCAGATTGTGAAAACTTAGCAATTTCGTGCGCAAATTCACCACCAAAGGGGAGATGTGGAAGGATATCTAATCTATATACCCCATCATGATTTATGGACAGATTTATATTAGATTTTTTACACTTAGGGCATGAGAAGTGCTTTCCTGATTCAATTATTTTAGTTGCATCCTTACCCTTTGTATTTTTTCCACACTTACAAATAAAAGACACAACTTCTTCAAGATGCCCAACGGCGATATTATGAGCAGATATAGCTGATTTTGTACGGTCAAAAGTGCCTTTTTTAAAAGATGCATCGGTTCTAAAAAACATTTTATGCCTAGCAACATCACGTTGATCCTCTACATTTTCCCGGCGATAGCTTTCCTTCTTTACAGGTGTTGCATATCTACTCATCCCAAGAGCAAAATATGGTGAATCAAAACCACGAAGTTCCATTTCGTCTTTTAGTTTTTTTAGATTAACTAGATGATTCCTTATCTGTATGTAAATTCTTTCAAAATACTCTTTCTCATTCTCTAGCTTTCTTGGATCATTTGAAAAATCCTCACTGATATTCTCTAAAAATTCTGTTGCTCTATTTAAAAGTGGGGTTTCAACCATTTATTTTTTTTTCCTCCTAAGAAAACGGATTTTTTTAATTATTCTAACGTCTAATAAAGATTTTGAAATATGTCCCTTATAAACTTAACTCGAATTTCATAATTTATTGTTGTAGATGTTGAATTTTTAGATAGGTTAACACTAACATTATATATTTTCCCGAACATGTTCGGGTGTTGGAAAGCATTATTTATGCGTACAAACAATTACTGCATCTAACTCTTTATCACCTACGAAAAAAGTATCAATAACTTGTATCTCCTTAGTATATTCTAACAATTCCGTAAGTTTATCCAGTTTATTATATCTATTACAAAAAGAGGTGAGAATAAGAATTCCATCTTCATCGAGCACACGTAATAATTCCCTAATTCCATTTAATAGATGGATTACATCAATACAAAATACCGTTTTGAACGAATTGGTTTTAAAGGGCAAGCAATTTCCTGAACCACAAATATTAATAGCATTAGTATGTTCCAACTGGTGAATTTGAGTATCAAGCGCAAAGATGTTAGGAATACGACTTTCGAGAAACCCCGCTCCACAACCTACATCTAAAATCTTATCCTCAAATTTTATTTTATCAAGAATACCTTCTATCTTCTTCAACTGAAAAGTTTCCATCCAATTTTTGTAAATAATTCCTGTGAAAGTACTTACTCCTCCCAAAGATGAAACCTCCCCTCTTTTAGCTCTCTAGCTTTGATCTGTAAGGTCTTATAAACAACACCATGAGGGCTACCGCTTGCAAGCATAACTATCCCCTTCTTAGCAACTTGTATCTCCTCATGGGTACCAATAATTGCAACACTTTTTCCATAAATGGATATCACCGCTTTAGTAGATTCCTCGATATATCTCCGGGTTTTCCCCTCTCTCCCAATAACCCTCCCTTTCTGACGTTTCAAAGCCTTATCAGATCTTCCGACTATATCTTCTAAATTTATAACTGCTAAACTGTAATCCTCGTTACAAAGTTTCATTGCATTCTGTGGGCTGAAACCTTTGCCAATTGCGCGTACAATATCTTTACATCTCCATTCAGCAAGTTCATCTCCACCGTTATTTTCAATAGAAACAGTTGCACTAGTGGTATTAATATTGAGACTAACTCCTAGTCGCTTCTCAATTTCAATTTTGACCTTCCCCTTTTTACCTATAAGAACTGCTACCCTGCTTAAAGGTACTTTGGTATATTGCATCCTAACACACCTTAATACTTTTTAGGACTTTTTCTTCTTCTAGTTCTATATATTTACTAAAAAACCTTACCAAATTAGTAATATCTCTCTTTAAAAATTCCTCTGAACGAGGATGCTCTCTAATAACTGCTTGTGAAAAATCTATAACTACTGGAGCGTCATTCCAAATAAGAATGTTATACTCACTTAAATCAGCATGTACTAGATTACCACTACAATAAAGGTTTTTTACATAGCGTTTAATTGTATTAAACATAACAGTAGGATCCTTCATCACATAATCTTTAAGCATTACAGCAGACACATTACTTTCCCCTATAAATTCCATCAGGATTACATTATTTTTAAAAGCAACAGGAACAGGCACTCTTACGTTACAAGCAATTGCTCTTTGAAGATTCTTATATTCCTTTCTCACCCACGTATTGATAATTTCCCTCTTATTTCTTCTAAAATTCGTGAATCTTCTATCGCCATCAATATATTTTAGCATTGCATTATAGTCCCTAGTTGTTACTCTATGAATCTTTATTGCAATAGAATTTCCATCCTTATCCTCCCCGTGAAAAACATTAGCTTCCTTTCCTGTTTTAACAACCCCATTTAAAACCCAGATATTTCCCCTATTAGCTAAGTCGTAGAGTGTCAATAAAGTACTTTGATCAAATACTTCACTTCCAACTCGCCTATTCTCGACTCCTTTAATCCGCTTTCTTATTTTCTCTAGTTTTTCTTCTTGACCATAGAACGATTCTTTCATATAATGCCCTGATTCTGAAGCCTATTAACTTGTGGTTTGGTATATCTCCAAACTACATCAGCCTTTTTATCCGTTTGCACCACCCACGGTTTGACTATTACAATATCCCCCGCCCTTATCCAGATCCTCCTCTTTAATTTACCAGGGATTCTACATATCCGTACCTTATCATCCTTGCAATTAACTCTCATCTTGCTAGCTCCCAGCAATTGATCAACAACACCGAGAATCTCGCCTTCTCTAGGCATTCGAAGCCTTCTTAATTTGTCTTCAGTATCTTCCAGTTACAAGCCTCCTTTATTAATTCCATAACAGTTATACAATTGTTATTTATCAACAGTTTATATTTCAACATATCCACAGATAATAACATCTTTTATTTATTGTTCATTATAACCTTTTTTAATTAAATAATCGTTTACAGGACTAAGAATTTTTGAGATATATTCAGATGCAGCGTTCTTAAGATCCTCTGGATGTAGTTCCCCTTTGGAAAAATCTATTTCTAATTGAGAGTAGTTTCTATATTCAAGGTCACCTCCAAACTTGGAAGGTCTTTTAATTTTTATATTTGGAAAATTCCTAAAAATATGAAATTTATAAAGTTCTAGAACTGGGTTATTTTCTATTTTATTTATAGGACAATACGCTTTTCTAATTTTATTAGTAATTTCCTTAGAGGTATTATCAACAGATATGAAATTATCTTTACTAGATGACATTTTATCATCACCATCTAGTCCATGAATAAGAGGTAAATGAAGGCAAACCGGCGGTTTATATCCTAAAGTTGTTAGTTTATCTCTTGCAAGCATATGAATCTTTCTTTGATCAATACCACCTACCGCTACATCCAGCTTTAGTGTAACGATGTCAATGACTTGCATAAGCGGATATAAAACCCTTGATACTGTAGGATTAGCCTCTTCTCTGCCAACAAAGTCCATACTACGCCGAGCACGCTGAAGTGTAGTATTTAAAGCCAGACGCTGGATATTCAAAAAGTAATCTCTATCTAATTGCATTTCAGACCCCAAAATAAAATCAGTATTTTTAGAGTCAATACCCATTCCAATAAAACAATCCTTGTTATAATCTGCAGTAGCCTGGATTTCTTTCAGTGTACCTTTCTTATTCAAGTTTGCATGGAGATCAGCTAAAAGCACAGTCACCTGAAATCCTGCTTTATGAAGATCTCTAAGCTTATTAATCGTGAGTAAATGACCTAAATGAATCTTTCAACTAGGCTCATATCCTACATAAACTC
>CAYZUE010000013.1:0-24109 GCA_964481825.1 Candidatus Hydrothermarchaeota archaeon
TGTCTAAACCATCAGTATATTTCTCCTCAAAGATTTCCATTGCAGTACCTCTCCCAATGCCTATTGCGGTTGCTTTATATTCTATTAATGCACCGCTGGGATCAGTTTCAAATAGTTTAGGTGTGTCATTTACACCTGCGATTAATAGTGCTATACCAAAGGGACGAGCTCCACCATGTTGGGTGTACATTTGTTTATAATCACAAATTTTCTTAGCTAAGACTTCAGTTTCAATTGCCTCGTTATACTTCGTCCTATTAACTTGAGCATCAACTCTTGCCCTATCTATCATTATTCTAGAATCTGCTACCAATCCTGATGTGGCAGCACCAATATTTTCATCTATTTGAAAAATCTTTTCAATAGATTCAGACTCAATAAGTCTACTAGCAATACGTTTATCTATAGCAAGTAATACCCCATCTTTATATCTAATTCCAATTGAAGTTGTGCCACGTTTTACAGCTTCCCTCGCATATTCAACTTGGAATAATCTTCCGTCGGGACTAAAAACTGTAATAGCTCTATCGTAGCCCATACTGGGCATTGGTTGCATAACCTAGTCCTCCTTAAAGTTTATCAAATTCGACATTTTTACCTATTTAAGAACTTCCTATTTAAAGTCTTTACTGTACCTGAAATACCTAGGGGATGAATTATTATTTGCTTATCCCTTAAATAGCTAACAAGGGTTAAGATAGCTTTAATTGTTCCAACATGTTTATGACTACAAACAAGGAATCCTTCTTTTTTTTCCTCATTATATTCCAGTATCCCCAAATCAAGCTTACTATATATATTTTCACCAAGCATACAACTTGCCTCTTTCCTTATCAATCTAATAATATCTTCCCGTAAGACAGGCTCTTTACTATATATTCTGAATGCAAGGTATCTTTTTTTTCTTCTAAGAGAAGATGGAAGTCCCTTTATCTTAATTTCAAATCCCCCTGAAGTATTTTTTTTGGTACATTATACATTGCATCAATAGCTGCTTTTTCATTAAAACCTAATAATCTCAATAAGTGGAATATGCCATCACCACCTCTAAGTTCATATAAAGATTTAGATTCTGTCGTGGCTACTAAAGGTGCATTATATTTCGTGGCTAACATAAAATTTTTCCTTAAATTCTTAATCAGATGGATTCTATTCAAACCTCTAGAATTTATGATTCTCCCCAGATTAATCTCTATAGCCACTTTATTCTCGCTAGCTGCTCTTGCAATAATACTATCTACCCCCGAGTCCTTTCTTCTGAAATCCGGATGCGCTAAAATATCTACGCGTTTATCTAACACCGCTAGCCTATTTATGTTATAATCTCCTCCTTGAACGAGAGTATAATCTAGCTTCTTCTTAAGTTTAGATTTTAATTCTTTTTTCCCCTTGGCATCAATATCAATTCCAGAATGGTAATTACCTTTTAAACCATCGCATAGGCCTATATCTGTGCCAAGAACTTTAGCTTGATTTAACATTTTTTCAGGGGAATCCATACCTACCGATAGAGATGAATGAACGTGAAGATCGATAAACTTCATAACAATAAATCCTTAAATTCATTTATAATTTTTTTCTTATTAAATGGATAACTTGTAATAGTTAAAACTACTTGCATCCCCTCACCCAAAGTAAGTCTTCCTTGGAAAGCTGCTGTTTTATCAAACCTCAAATATAACTTATTACCATCCAACCTGCTATTGAGATTATCAGTAAGATTCGTGATATCAGCTTGTGAAAGAGAATTAGTCATTGATTCAATAAATTTAATGATTTGAATTTGAAGAACTGTTTTACACTTTAATTTTATTATTGGATTCCCAAAATGCCCCACAAATTTTTCAATTTCTACTTTACAATTAAAAGGCAGTATATTTTTGATACATTTCAGAACTGAAGCAGAATCTTCAGTGGCATTTACAAAACTTGAGATTTCTAAATGAGTTATATTCACTTACCCAATCCTTTATTGGATCTGATACTAGGTCGAATTTTCTCTGCTCCTTTCCCTTTATTTCTTAAACCTCTTGAGGATTTTCCAGCAGAAGTAAGGCCACGATGAACCCTTGATTTATGTTGTTTCTCAGTTATCCAACGCAGCTGTTTATCTTTTTTGATTGATGGATGTGAAGGATCAACAAAGATTACTTCAAAATATTTAAATTTACCATCTTCACCTATCCAATAAGAGTTCAAAGCCTCAAGGTTAGGATACTTTCGTTGAGCTCTTTCCTCAGCTATCCACTGAAGACTCTTTTTTGGAGTGTATTTCTTGAATCCCATCTTTCTTGGCTTACGACCAGCATTAGGCCGAGTTTTACGTCTTCCTCCACGTCGTACTCGTACTCTAGTAACGATAACACCTTGCTTTGCTTTGTATCCAAGTGCTCTAGCTCTATCTAGTCTAAGAGGATGTTCAACTCGAACAACACTAAATCCTCTTCTCCATTCTGGCTTCCTATATTTAAGAAGATCATTTACATAACTGTTTTTTGGGTTATTCCAAGCTTTTTTGATATAATTATACATTTTAGAATTGCTATACTGCAACGTCCTTTAAATATGTTTTGAAGATTAAGGAGAAGTTTCACTTATCTTTTCTACTTCTACCTGCTTATGACTAGATTTACCAAGTTTTTCAGCCATTTCTGTAGCAATACTCTGGAATTTAGATCCTTCAGATGCTGAAACCCATTCCAATCTGAATCTATCTTGACTTACTCCTTTCTTATCTAACAGTTTTCTAATACGTTTCTCACGTTTTTCCATATGCTGATTACCAGATATATAATGACAATCCCCTGGATGACAACCTGCAATAAGAACCATTCCGGCTCCTAAATCGAAGGCACGCTCAACAAATTTTTTGTCGACTCTGCCGGTACACATAACACGAACTATTCGGAGGTTTGGAGGATATTGCATCCGTGCTGTACCTGCAGTGTCAGCCCCACCGTAAGAGCACCAATTACATAAAATACCTAGAATCTTATTTTCCGGATTATTTTTCAAAGCAGTGTCAATTTGAGCTTGAATTTGTGCATCAGTAAAATGTTTCATCTCAATTGCAGCTGTCGGACATTCTGCAGCACATATTCCACAACCTTTACATAAAGCACTCGTGAGCTTCGATTTTTTCTTCTTCTTACTCCCTTCATCATCTACCTCAATCAATTCCCACGCTCCGTAAGGACAGGATTTAACACATTTAGAGCATCCAATGCAATTTTCAGTTATTGGGTATGCTATATCTGCACCTAATGTAATTTCACCAGCTGACATTACTTTTGCAGCAGCAGTAGCGGCTGCACTTGCTTGAACTACTGAGGAGGGAACGTCTTTAGATCCCTGACATGCTCCAGCGAGATAAATTCCATCGGTTGCAGTTTCAATAGGAGCTAGTTTTGGATGTTTTTCTAAAAAAAATCCTTCAGAAGAGCGAGAAATCTTAAATTTACGAGCTACTTGAAGAGCATCTTTTTTAGGTTCCATGCCAGTAGAAAGCACCACCATATCAAAATTGATTTCTTCAACGGCTCCTGCTAGAGAATCTTCAACAACTACTGTAAGATTTTTTGTCTTAGAATTTTCAGTAATTTCACCGGGTTTACCTTTGATGAATTTAATCCCGCTTTTTCTTGCTCTAGTATACATTTCTTCGAATCCCTTCCCATAAGCTCGGATATCAATGTAAAATAGATAAATTTCATTTTCCGGGTACTTCTCCTTAAGCATTAATGCAAGTTTAATGCTGTACATACAACATACTCCACCAGAACAATAATTCTCATCTCCTTTATCTCGGGTGCCGACACATAATATAAAACCAATCTTCTTCGGAACTTTTGAATCACTAGGCCTTTTAATATGCCCTAAAGTAGGCCCTGAAGCATTCATAATTCTTTCAAGTTCTAGACCTGTTATAACATTAGGGAAATCAAGGTAATGATAGTCATTTTTTTCTGATGGATCATAGATATCATAGCCCGTTGATAAAATAACAGTTCCAAATTTCATTTTAAACTCAGATTCCTTATCATCAAAACGAATGGCGTTTGGTTCACATACCGATTCACAAAGCTTACAGTCAATACATGATTTTTTATCAAGAGTAGCTTTGTCAGGTACGCTCTGAGGAAGCAACTTATAAATAGCTCCTCTAACACCCATTCCTTCGTCCCATTCACTTTTAACTTTAACAGGGCAGACCTCGTAACAATCTCCACACCCATTACAGGATTCTATATCAACATAACGTGGTTTACTAACTATTGTTGCTGTAAAGTTTCCGATAAAACCTTCAACTTCTTTTAATTCATGATAAGTGAGTAAAGTAATATTTTCATGTTTCCCCACATTACTCATCATTGGACCTTCAATACAGATGGAACAATCCATAGTAGGAAATGTCTTATCTAATTGCGCCATACGACCACCGATAGTGGGAAGACGTTCTACAAGTACCACTTCATACCCCAGGTTTCCTAAATCTAGGGCAGTTTGCATACCCGATACACCCCCACCAACTACAAGAGTCCGTTTCTCGACAGGCACCTTAATACTAGGGAGAGGTTCAATTAATCGTGCCTTTGCAACGGCCATCTCAACTAGATCTTTAGCTTTCTCTGTAGCTTTCTCTGACTCTCTATTATGTACCCAGGAGCAATGTTCCCTAATGTTAGCCATTTCGAACTGATACGGATTTAAGCCAGCTTCAGTAACCATATTCCTAAATGTCTTTTCATGAAGGTTTGGTGAACATGCAGCTATAACAACTTTATCTAAACTCTTTTCTTTTATATCTTTGATCATATTAGCCTGCCCATTATCTGAACAAGAATAGGTAGGTGACACAGATACTGCAACATTCTCTAAATCTTTACCATATTCTGCAACAGCCTCGGTATCAATAACTCCTGCAATGTTCAAACCACATTTACAGATATAAATTCCAATTTTCTGTTTATCATCAGCCAAAATTATGCCTCCTTTTTAATCATGTGCGGACCTTTTGACTTCAAATCATCAACGAATCCTTTAACGATATCAGCAAATCTAGTAGCCTCTGATGCAGATACCCATTTTAATTTAAGTCTTTCATTATCAAAACCAATTGCTTCAAGTAATCTAGAAATCATTTGAACTCTCTTTTCTGTTTTTAAATTCCCTTCTACATACTGACAGTCCCCGGGATGGCATCCTAAAATTAGAACACCATCTGACCCCTTTTCAAAAGCACGAAGCACGAATCCAGGATCTAATCTACCTGAGCACATAGTGCGGATAATACGTATATTTGATGGATACTGCATTCTATTTACACCTGCCAAATCTGCTCCAGCATACGCACACCAATTGCATGCGAAAACAACTATTTTAGGATCGTAACTCATGTCATGCTTCCTCTAATAATTCGTCTATCATTGCATAAATCTGTGTGTTAGTAAAAAGCCTTGCGGTTATAGCCGCATTAGGACAAACACTTGAACAAGCACCACATCCTTTACAAACTGCGCTATTAATGACAGATTTTAAATCATTATTATGATTAGCCTCAAGACTTATAGCTCTGAAATTACAGACATCCATGCAACGTCCACAACCTATACAACTATTTGGATCAACAACCGCAGTATTTGCCTCAGTTTCCATCATCTCTTGTGATAATAGGGCAGTTATTCTAGATGCAACACCCGTTGCTTGGGCAATTACTTGAGATACTTCCTTTGGAGATTGACAATTTCCAGCAAGATACAAGCCCCCTAGTGTAAATCGAAGCGGTCTAAGTTTTGGATGCGCCTCCATAAAAAAACCATCAGAACTCGTAGGCACCCGCAACACTTTCTGAAGTTCATCAATACCCTCTGAAGGTATTTGAGGAGTTGAAAGTAGTAACTTATCTACTTCAATTTCAATTTCTTGTCCAAGATGAGTATCATAAACATTTACACTTAGTTTATCCCCAATTGAATTTACCGTAGGTGGGCTAGATGGAGTGTATCTGATATATTTAATTCCATACTTTTCCTGAGACTCCCTATAATACTCCTCATAAAGTCCAAAGGTCATTATATCCCTATATAATATGTAAATATTTAATTTAGGATTTTTCTTCTTAAGAACAATGGCATTCTTAATAGCATCTAGGCAGCATGTTCTGGAACAATACGGTCGTTCGTCATTTCTAGCATCAACACATTGGATGATAGCCATATTATCACAAGAAAAATCATCACTAACAAGTGCCTTCTCTAAATCTCTCAGGGTGAGAACATTCGTATTTTTACCGTATAAGTAACTTCCTTCAGGTTTAAGTTCACGACTGCCAGTGGCAAGTAAGATTGCACCAGACTTAAGCTCTTGATCGTTTTTACTTCCATTTAGTTCTTTTATTTTTATTTTGAAGTTTCCAGTATAACCTTCCACATTTGAAACTTTAGAGTTGAGATGAACAGTTATATTCTCCTGTGACTTAACTTTATTCAAAATAGGGGTTAAAATCTCAGTTGGTTCACTTTCATCCATAAATAAAGTATGTGCTTCGTTAATAGCACCTCCTAATTTTGAAGATTTTTCTATAATATCAACCTTAAATCCTTGTCTAGATATCTCGAGTGCAGATGTCATGCCTGCAATACCGCCACCTATTACCAATGCGGATCCATCAATTGATGCCTTACCCTTTTCTTCTGGTGAAAGATGCCCTGCTTTAGCTATCCCCATATTAACTAGTTCCTTTGCTTTAGATGTGGCTTTTTCAGGTTCTTTTGAATGCACCCAGGAACTATGTTCTCGAATGTTTGTCATCTCAAAGAGATAGGGGTTAAGTCCAGCTTCCTCGACAGTTTTTCTAAAAAGAGGTTCAAGGTTACGTGGAGTACATGCAGCTAAAACTACCCGATTTAATTTATTGTCTTTAATTGCTTTTTTAATATCCTCCTGATTCTCTTGCGAACATGCATAAATAGTATTAGTAGAGAATACAACATTTTCTTTCTCACCAGCACTCTTTACAACATCTGGAACTTTAATTACACCTGCAATATTTAACCCACAATGACAAACAAAAACACCAATCCTATTCTCTTCACCTGTAACATCTCTCTGAGGTGGTTTTTCTTCATTGATTATCTCTGATTTTCGAACATCTGATAGAAGAACCTCTGCTTTGGCGGCAGCTCCTGAAGATTCGGATACTGAATCGGGTATATCTTTTGGCCCTCTACATGTCCCATTAATATAAATTCCAGGTTTCAATGTTTCAAATGGTTTATCTGGACTAATTTCTTTAAAAAAACCGTGATTATTTATTTCTATACCAAGCATATTAGATAATTTAGTTGCAGTAGAGCTTGGCTTTAGAGCACTTGCAAGTACAACAAGATCCACTTCTAAGGTCTCTGGTTTTCCTTTCTCTGTATTTTCATAATGTACGATAGGATTAAAAGTAGTTGGATTTTCGCTGACGTAAGCTACTCTTCCACGAATATAATTCACTCCAAAATCATCTTTTGCTTTATTAACATACTCTTGAAATCCTTTACCAAAACTACGTAAATCCATATAGAGTATAGTAGCATCAATTTCCGAATCATGTTCCTTAGCTACTACGGCTTCTTTTGTACTTGCCATACAGCATATTTGAGAGCAGTAAGGATTATGTCTTACATCTCTCGAACCAACACACTGAATAAAAGCAATTTTCTTCACTGACTTACCATCAGTGGGTTTTCTAACATGTCCTGATGTTGGTCCAGATGGAGAAAGTATACGTTCAAATTGAAGGTTGGAAATAACGTTCTTTATTTTTCCATATCCATACTCTTCTAATCCTGAAGGGTCTAAAAGCTCATAGCCTGTAGATACTATGATAGCTCCCGCATTTAACTTAAGCTCTTCATCTTTTTGATTAAAATTAATCGCATCCTTCCCACAGACTGCATCACAAAGTTTACAATCGATACAATATCGTCTATCAATCGCATAAATTAGTGGTACCGCTTGAGGGAATGGAATGTCTATAGCTTTCTTAGCTCGAATTCCAAAGTCAAATTCACTCGGAACCAAAGAAGGACAAACTTCAGCGCATTCCCCGCATCCATTACATTTATCATCAATTACAAACTTCGGTTTCCGCCTAATAGTGATTGTGAAATTACCTGGATCTCCTTCGACATTAACAACTTGACTCATAGTTAATTTTTCAATATCTGAATTTGAGCTTACAGCTACCATTTTCGGTGAAATTGTACACATTGCACAATCACCTGTAGGAAAGGTTTTGTCAAGCTTAACCATGTTCCCCCCTATACTTTGTTCCTTTTCAACAAGGTATACCTTATAACCAGATTCAGCTAAATCTAAACTGGCCTGCATACCAGCTATTCCTGCTCCAATAACAACTACACTTCCTCGCTTATCCATATCAATCTAACTATATGTGGGGAGGTATCCTCCTTCCTTCTCTATTTTTTTTCTTACCGAATCTCGTTTTTTATCTTTTGATGACTCTACTTTGTTAATAATCTTAGGCATGGTTTTTTCTATCATCTCTACATATCCTTTTTTAATTGCTTTATCGAGCAATTCTAAGCCCTTATCTGAACGGATGATAACAGTGCTATAATCATCATGACTTGCAACACTACCAACACTAATATCTGCGAAACTGGCTGTGAAGTCTTCACAGATTGCACAACAATCCTCTACAATATCATTGAACATTTGAACAGGCTTAGTGTGTTCTTTTCCATCTTTAGTATTGATAATTACCTTACCTTTGATAATATCATTCTTTACAATGTCCTCAAGATTTATCCCAAATGTATCCTTAACTTTTTCCTCATATTTGCTATACTTGAAGTTCTCATAACAAAATAAACCAATGGTTAGAATATTAAAAGGATTCTTCGACTCTTTCTTTTTATCTATAAGAACTTTTAGAGTACTCTGTTCTGACTGTTTAAACCCTGCAATTTGACAACCAGTTCCCACTAAGGCTAAAGTGCGATGTTTGTAAATCATCCTACCAATCGTAGTTACACTTGGTATTGCTGAATACTTGGTCCCCATACTATCAAATAGAGATTTTTTATCATAGGCTACTGCAGGAACAGCTTTCCAATTCTCATCTCGTGAAGCTACGATTGCACATTCGATTAATTTTTCCTCTAAAGCACATAATAGAAACGCAGTAACTGCCCCCCCATCTTGACTTTTATTTAGAATCTCCGAAGTCTTACTCTTAACGGCGACTATTTTCTTAAAAGTACCAAGAACTTTATCCACCCGTGTTTCTCCAAAAACCTTTTTATCGAGATCGGTTGGAGAGAAAGAAAGTATGGGACAATTATCATAACATGTTCCCATCTCTCCGCATTTAATAGCACCGTCATTCATTACACATTCTTTAACCAATTTAGGACCGTCTTCGTCCATTTCAAGCCGCTCACAAAATGCAGCACATGTACCACATCTAGAGCACAACCCATTGTCTACAATCTGTTGCTTTAATTTTTCAAATCCTTCACTACGTATTATTTGAGGTACAAAGGTATCAGCTCCCATCTAATCCCTCCATTAAAACTGTTGATAAATCTTTAATTTCTATATTATATTCATTACCTTTAGTCTTTTCACCCTTATCACTCTGTAAGCATTTTAGGTGAATTTGACACTTTCCACAAGGGGTTACCATAATGTTAGCTCCAGTACTTACTGCATCATCCATTTTACGCCTCCTAATTTCTTTGTTATCATCATCACAGTTAACCCATTGAGGGACTCCACAGCATAGTGAATCTTCTTTAATTTTTTCCATTTCAATTAGTTTGTAACCCAAAATCTTAAGTAGTTCTCTTGGAGCGTCATATACCCCCATATACCGACCAAGACGACAAGAGTCATGATAGGTAATAGTTCCATCTCCCTTCCCTCTAAGCTTATCTTTATAGTCCATTAGGAATTCTGAAATATGTTTCACATTTAATTCTATTCCCATCTTTTTTTTATATTCAACAGCAAGGGTATAGTAACATTCCGGACATGTGGTTAATATTGTTTTATATTTACGTAAATATTCGATATTTTGTGCACCAAACTCTTTAAAAGTACCCTTATCACCTCTCCAGAGTTGATCATGACCGCAGCATTTCTCACCATCAAGAACAGCTGGTTGTATCCCGATACGATTTAAAAGTCTGATGGTATTATTAGCTATTTCCATTCCCTCAAAGCCTACATCTGCTTTAAAAACAATATCCATATAGGTAACACAACCCATAAAGTAGAGCACTTCACTTTTATCATCAATTTTAACATCCGATGCTAGAAATTGCTTTCTTTGAGGTTTGATATCTCGACTTTTTAAAATGTTTAATAAAGATGATCCAAAGGTATTATCATGAGCTACGACACAATTTAGTCCTTTCTTTACCATTGTAGATCTTAATTCCCGTACCATATCAACAAAATCAATATTCATCGGACATTTTACTTCACATTCTCTACACGTGAGACAAACCCAGGCATCCCCCGAATTAACTACTAGATCTGAGTTACCACTAATAACGTTATAGACAATTCTCCGAGGAAGAAAACCTTTAACTACACGAGCCTTAGGACAAGCACTTGAACAAATACCACATTGATAGCATGATTTTGCATAATCTGTCAGACTTTTAGCTTTCAAATATACACCCCAAACGGTATGGATAATCTTACACTTACTAGTTCAGTAATCTATCTAATTTACCTCAGCAATTCTGTCTTTAATTAACTTGGGAATACATTTTTGAATATCCCCATCTAATTGGTTATTATCTAGTTACTAAAGGAAGAGTTAAAATAAAGTTTAAAGATCTACAGATAATGTATCTACCACTCCATTTATCTTCTTTATTAAATTTATTACCTTTCCTGGGATTTTTTGATCTACCCGTAGCACCATTAGCTGAAAACCACCTTTCTTCTTTCTACCAACCTGCATAGATGCGATATTAATATTATTATTACCTAAACTAAGAGTCACCTTACCTATCATTCCAGGCCTATCTTCATGTGTAACCATTAAGATTTTCCCTTTAGGAAGCAAATTAAGTGCATATCCGTCAACTTCAACAATTCTAGGCTCACCTTCTCCTAAAAGACTACCTTTCAATTCTATCTCGCTATTATCTGTTTTTACTTTAAGAATAATTAGATTACCATAATTTCCAGTATCATATTGCCGGCTGTGAATAACTCTCACCCCTCTATTTTTTGCTACAATAGAGGCGTTTAGAATATTGATACTATCTGAGATTACATTAGACAGAAGCCAGGTTAGAGTTGAATTACTCAATGCCTTTAAATCATTAACATCCATCAAGTTACCACAAAAAGTGATTGCCACTTCATTCATTCGCCCTTTAATTAGTTGTGAAATAAATCGCCCCATAACAGCTGTCAAAGGTAAGTAGCCTTTTATATTTTCAAGTACATCTGGAGCGAAGACAGGCATATTTACTACATTCATAGGTGCTTGATTATCCAACACTTTTAATACTTCTTCACATGCTATGGTACTTGCATGTCGTTGCGCCTCTTCAGTGGATGCGCCTAAATGAGGTGTTACTATCACATTTTTCATTTTAAGAAGAGGACTATCTAAAGGAGGTTCAACTTCAAAAACATCAAGCGCTACTCCTGCTAATTTACCTGATTCCAAACCATCAACAATAGCATCTTCGCTTATAATCCCCCCTCGAGCACAATTTATAAGAAAGACGCCTTCTTTCATTTTGTCAATCTCGTTTTTTGCAATTAATCCTTTAGTTTTATTTGAGAAGGGAACATGAACAGTGATGAAATCGGCTGCTTTTATAACTTCATTAAATTTTCCTAACTTAATACCAAGGTCCTTGCACCTTTCTTTTGTTATATAAGGGTCATAAGCTAGTATTTTCATTCCAAAAGCCTTTGCTTTCATAGAAACATGGGTTCCTATCCTCCCTAAACCTATGATACCTACGGTTTTACCCCTTAATTCCATGCCAATAAATTTCTTCTTTTCCCATTTTCCTGACTTCAGAGAAGAATCTGCGAAAGGAATATTTCTAGCAAGTGCCATTATTAATCCAAAAGTGTGTTCTGCAACTGTTATGGATGACGCCTCAGGAGCATTGACAACTAAAATACCACGATCGGTTGCAGCTTTTAAATCAATATTATCAACACCAACCCCCGCTCGGCCAATAACTTTTAGATTTTTAGATTGTTCTATTACGCTTTGTGTAATCTTTGTCTTGCTCCTAACTAATATAGCATCGCAATCAGGTACAACATCTAACAACTCCTCCGGAGACATGTTAGTTTTCACTATAACATTATAATGTTCTTTAAGCATCTCAATCCCTGCAGAATGGATTGTATCAGCTATCAATACTTTCATAATTTGTGCTATTTTACCTTAAAGCATTTTAAACTTTTCTTAGATGCTTGAATCTTTTAGGGGATAATATTAATAGAATAAATTTATTTATGAATATAAAAGATATGCAAATATCTACAGACTTAAAGATGGATTGAAAACGCGGGGGTACCCGAGTGGCCAAAGGGGACGGACTTAAGATCCGTTGGCTAAGTGTCTACGTGGGTTCGAATCCCATCCCCCGCATTTATGAGTAGTAAATAAAAATGTATATTTGGACAGGTAATTTGGTTAATTGGAATCCAGAAAGAAATGAAACAACAAATAACGTAATTAGTACTTTTTAGATTTACTTAAATAGTCCCTATAACTGAAATTTTACTAATTCTTTCGGGGGATATCGCAGCTTTATTATTAAAATTATTAAAAAAAATCCGTAGCGTCAAATATATAACAACTTTGTTACAAGAATTTTTTTTAATGTTTTTTAATTTTAGAAAATCATTTTCTAGATATCAGATAATAAATTTAACGTTGGGATGTTAAATTTTTAAATAAATACCATAGAAAGATGAAGTCATTAATATTTGGAACAGCTGGCACCCCCTTAAGCTCAGCTGGACGCGATAGTATACAAGGAATAAAGAGGGTCCATGAGTTAGGACTTGGGTGCATGGAACTAGAGTTTGTAAGAGGAGTTCGAATGGGAGCTGATACAGCAAAAAATGTTAGAAAACAAAAGGAAACTCAGGGAATACATCTCAGTGTTCACGCCCCATATTATTTGAATCTTAACTCTAATGAACAAAAAAAGATAATTGCCAGTATTGAACGTATCTATCAATCAGCTTACATTGGTTCTTTAGCAGGAGCAAATAACATTGTGTTTCACCCTGCATATTATCTTAAATCCCCTGCTGATTCTGTATATATGCAAGTTATAAAAAAGATGGAACTATTAATAGAACGACTTAATCAAGAAAATATTGACGTCACTTTGAGGCCTGAAACTACAGGAAAGCAATCACAATTTGGCACTCTTGAAGAAGTTCTTAGACTAAGTAGCGAGCTAGAGGGTGTTAAACCTTGTATTGATTTCGCCCATCTTCATGCAAGGAATGGAATGAATAACAATTATAATGAATTTGTAGAAATATTAGAAATGGTAGAAAATGTCCTTGGAACTGATGGTCTCAAAAATATGCATATACATGTTTCTGGAATAGAATATGGAGCAAAAGGAGAGATTAAACATCTTACTCTAAATGAATCTGACTTTAATTATAAAGATATGTTAAAATCATTTAAAGACTATAATGTAAAAGGAACTATTGTATGTGAAAGTCCAAACTTGGAGATAGATGCAAAAAAAATGAAAGAACAGTACCAACTTGGAGGGTAAAAGATGGATGTTGAGATTTTAGATAAGAAATTTGAAGAAATAGTGGATGATGTAGTAATTATTGGAATATTTAAAAATGGAAAAATAAAAGAAGAATTAAAAAAAGTTGATAAATTTTTAGATGGAGCCATTAAGGATGCATTTCTGAAAGAATTTAAAGGTGAGCGGCATAAAATTCTTGAGATGCCTACTTATGGGAAGATGAAATGCAATAAAATTATGATAATTGGTCTAGGCCAGAAAAAAAAATTCACACTAGATAGAATGCGTCAAGCCATAGGTAAATGTTGCGCATATGCAATGAAAAAAAGTGGAAAAAAGATTACCATTATCACTGATAGTTTTCAATTAGAAAAAACAAATTTTCGAGACTTCGTGCAAGCAGTTGTTGAAGGTGCTATCTTGAGCACATACACATTCAAGAGATTCAAATCGAAAAAAGGGGATAAGGAACTAAAAAAATTATCAATTTTCATTAGAAGTAGAAAGAATTTCCTGGAAGGTGAAAAAGGAGCTATAAATGGAAAAATAATTGCAAATGCCGTGAATTATGTTAGAAATTTAGCCAACAGTCCCGGAAATGAAGCAACCCCTGAAATGCTAGCTAAAGAGGCTCAAAAACTCACAGATAAAAATGTTTCTTGTCAGATACTTGAAAAAAGAGATATAAAAGAAATGGGGGCATTTTTAGGAGTTGCTAAAGGGAGTTCTCAACCACCAAAATTCATTGTATTAGATTACAAGCCTCAAAAATTCCAAGATACTGTCGTTTTAGTGGGAAAAGCAATAACCTTTGATAGTGGGGGTATAAGCATAAAACCTAGTTCGAAGATGGATCGGATGAAATATGATAAGGCTGGAGGAGTAGCGATATTAGGCGTTATACGTGCTGCTTCTAAACTTAAACTGCACCAAAGATTAATTGGTTTAGTTCCGGCAACTGAAAATCTTTCAGGAGGTTCAGCATTTAAACCCGGAGATATTCTTAAATCTGCATCTGGAAAAACAATTGAAATAATAAATACCGATGCAGAAGGTAGACTCATATTAGCAGATGCTTTAACATATGCAGCAAATTATAAACCAAAGTTAATTATTGATATAGCCACACTTACAGGTGCCTGTGTTATTGCACTTGGAAATGCTGCTAGCGGATTATTTGGAAATAATAAAAAACTGATTGATAGTCTAAAAAAGGCAGGAGATATAACAGGGGAAAGAGTTTGGGAACTACCGCTTTGGGAAGATTATGCGGAACAAATTGAGAGTGATATCGCAGATATTAAAAATGTAGGCAGCCATGAAGGTGGAGCTATTACTGCAGCTTATTTTCTGAGCAAATTTGTAGGCAAAAGTCCATGGGCTCATGTAGACATTGCAGGTACAGCCTGGAACGAAAAACAGAAACCTTATGGACCAAAAGGTGCTACAGGAACTGGCGTAAGATTATTAATAGAATTTCTAAGAAGATTGAAATAAAATTCTAAGAATTCAAAATTATTAACGTAAACGGTACGATCTATCATTCTATGTAAATTTGTGTTTTTAAAGTATTTTTAGGTAGTCGTAATATTAAAATTCCATTTTTAAAGTTTGCCTTAACTTCATCTTTTAAAATCTTTGTAGGAAGATTAATTGACCGTTTAAAATATTTAAAAGTTATTTCTTGATTTAAAGTGCCCCATTTCTCAAATCTATTATATTTGCTAATTTTAGCATGAATTTCCAACGTTTGTTCTGTGCAGAAAACCTTGATATCTTCTTTATTAACACATGGAAGATCTGCACTGATAATAATGGCATCTTCTTCTTCATTGATCTGAATTAATGGTTCAGAGCACTCATTTTCATTTTCAAGCCATATATTACTCATTCCTTCACCCGTACATTGCTGGAATTTCCTGATCCTGTATATTTTGAGTTTTCTTCATTGTTTGTTTTGTACGACGCATTAAATCACGCGTAACCATGCGAATCTGCTCTTCACTTTCAAGAAGTGTTTTCACATCCAAATTCAAATTTAAAAGTTTATTCACGGTTCGGACAATACTCGCTGCAGCACCTGGATCAGGATATTCTGAGTGTGCTTCAGCCATAAGATAAATTGATTCAAGACCTTTTTCCATACATCTTCGGATAGTTATTCCATCCTGTCCTTTTATATACCCTTCATCAAAAAATTTTATTTTATTTTTCTTAAGTATATTGTCTGTTTTTTTTGTAGTAGACACACCATAAACACCAGGCTCTTCTACTTCCATTCTTTTTTGAACAGCCAACCCTCCTAGTAGGATTGTCATTTTAACGTCCTTCGAAATAAACCAATCTACAAGAGCATGAGAAAGTTCATATACCATTGTATGTGGAATTGGAATCTCAGAAATTGCAACAATAAATTCATTATTACCGTAAAGCCTCATAGGGGATTTAGGACGTTTATCGTGAACCACTATGATAGGGGGCATTTTATCTGATTCTATATAGCCAATCTCTTTAAGATTCATAGCACTGACAATATGCGAAACTGCAATACTTCCAACTAAACCAACATCTGGAAATCCAGTTATAGCTACTGGGTTATTAAATTTGGATTTACCTGTTTCAATGATTTTTAAGCTCATATTAATCACTTTTGGTTCCTCAGTTTCTCCAGACGCTCCTCATTTTATTGAAGTTTTAAAATTTTCTAATTTTTTTTAAAAACTCTATCCTTCTAATATCAGACCTTGGGTTCAATCTTCATTGGAACCATTATTTATCTTAAATAACGTCTAATATAAATTTATGGGGTTTTTCAAATTTTATTTTAATTTTTAAAGATTAAATTTCAGGATTTTTTATGATGATTTGTAGATTAATATTAAAAATAAACCAAATAAGATGCTAAATAATATATACTCCAGAGGGGTAATTTTGGGTAAAATGAACGCAATTATAGCTGACAACATAGTCTATATTGACGATGAACCTACTATTTCTAGACTAGATCAAAAGGGATTTGGAAAAAGAGTGAAAGGGAAGCTTAAGCTTTCTCTTCTTGAAGCATTATTTCTTCTTGAAAGAGAAAGTATTAAAGTGTCCGATAAGGGTAGGATTTGTTCCTCAGAAGATATTTTAAAGAAAGTAAAAGAAGAGGAATTTAATTTAAGATACGGAGTTTACAAAGATTTACGTGATAGGGGTTATATAGTAAAAACAGGATTTAAATTTGGTGCACATTTTAGAGTTTATGAAAGGGGAGATAGTATTAAAGACCATTCAAGATACTTAGTACATGCAGTCAAAGAGGAAGATGTTCTATCCTTTCCTGAACTATCTAGGATAGTAAGACTAGCCCATGGTGTTAGGAAAACTATTATTTTTGCTGTTATAGATGATGAAGGAGATATTACTTATTATAACGTTGAAAGGATAACTCCTTAGGATAATAAAATGACGAATGATAATTTCATAGTTACACCATGGGAAGTGGTAGGGGATGTTAACTATGATGTATTAATGGAGAGATTTGGAACTCAAAAAATAGATCCATCTATATTGGATAGGGTTTCGAAACATACGGGAGAACTCCATTTTATGTTGAGGAGAGGAATATTTTACTCTCATAGAGACTTTGATAGAATATTAAACGCGTATGAAAAAAAGGATGAATTTGTCCTTTACACTGGTCGGGGACCTAGTGGAAATACACATCTTGGACATCTAATGCCTTGGATATTTACTAAATATATCCAAGATAAATATGATGCAAAGTTACTATTTCAGCTAACAGACGATGAAAAATTTCTTTTTAATAGGAATCTAACTCAACATGATACAAGAAAATATGCATATGAAAATATTCTTGATATAATTGCAGTTGGGTTCAATCCAAAAAAGACTGAAATTTTTTTAGATACTGATTACATAAAAACTCTCTATGAAATTGCCTTAGACGTATCAAAACGTATTACTTTATCCACTGCTAAGGCAGTTTTTGGATTTAATAATAGTACAAATATTGGTCGAATATTTTTTACTAGTATTCAAAGTGTTCCAGCGTTTCTTGAATCTAAAAGACAACAGAAATCGATTCCTTGTCTTATACCCTGTGCGATAGATCAAGACCCTCATTTCCGTGTGACAAGAGATGTTGCTTCAGCTCTTAATTATCCAAAACCTGCACTTATACACTGCAAATTCTTTCCGTCACTTACAGGTTCCGACAAGATGTCAGCATCCAAATCTAATACTAGCATCTTTACAACTGACTCTCCCAAGATTGCGGAAAAGAAGATAATGAATGCAATAACTGGAGGTAGAAAAACTGTTAAAAAACAACGAAAAAATGGCGGAAATCCTTCAGAATGCTCAATTTATCAATATTATTATTATCTTTTTGAGGATAAAGATGAGAAAGTAATAATGCTTAGCGAGGACTGTAAAGACGGTAAAATTATCTGTGGAGAATGTAAGCAGATTCTAGCTGAAAAAGTCAAGAAATTCTTAGTTAAACATCAAGAAAAAAGAGAAAAAGCAAAAGATGTAGTGGACCAATTCATGTGTAAAGATTAATCCACTTTGACGGTTAAAATATTTACATAAAAGTAAATTAAGAGATATTAAATTAATAATTTAAACTTAGAGGATTAAGATGAGTTTGAAAAAATTTGCAATGGGCTTTGGTATTGTAGAAATTGTAATTATTATTATTGGATTGATATTTATTATAAATCTCTTAATTAATAAATAAAAAGAAGAATTGCAATCCTCTTAGAAAATGTTAAAATATAGATTATTATTGGATTATCTGAGATATATTTGAAATACAAACATTTAAGATGGATAGTAAGTTCCTATTAGATGTGATAATTGTTAGATATGGGGAGATAGGGATTAAATCCAAAAGTACTCGATTAGTGTTTGAGCGTAAACTAATAGAAAGGATTAAAGATGCTATTGGTAACAAGAAAGTTACAAGAGAATACGGAAGAATTTATGTGCATTCTGCTTCTATAAAGGATGCAGAAGTGATTGCACGAGTATTTGGAGTAGTATCAACTTCATTGGCATTTAAGATATCATCTGATTTTAATGAAATTTTGGAAAAAGGAGTAGATTTCGCATCTAATAAAATTGGGGAGAACTTATCATTTGCTGTCCGAGCTAGACGTGTTGGAAAACATGATTACACAAGCATTGAAATAGCGAGGGAATTAGGAGCGAAAATAATTGAAGCAACTGGAGCAAAGGTGAACCTCACTAAACCAGATATCTCAATTCATGTTGAAATACGGAACCGTGAAGCATACTTATTTGATACAATAATTAAAGGTGTTGGAGGTATGCCTCTAGGTTCCCAAGGAACTGCCCTAGCTATGATAAGTGGTGGGATAGATTCTCCAGTAGCTGCATGGATGATGATGAAACGAGGCACAGACATTATAGCAATGTTTATGAATCCCTCTCCTCTAGTGGATGATCGAACACTAAATCGAACAATGGCATCGATAAAGAAATTAGCAAGCTGGAAAAATGGAGAGATAACGACATATATTGTTCCTTATGGAAATATCCTTATTGAGTTATTAAAGGCAAAAAATAATAGTTTGGGGTGCATACTATGCAAGCGAGCTATGTATCGCACGGCTCAAATTATAGCTAGAAAAGAAAAAATTGGGGGATTAATAACCGGGGAAAGTTTAGGCCAAGTAGCAAGTCAAACTTTACACAATCTTGCTGTTATAGATGAAGTGTCCGAAATGCCTATTTATAGACCATTGATTGGGTATGATAAAGAGGATATCATTAGATTAGCAAAGAAAATAGGAACATATGAAATATCTATTATGCCAGCTAATTGTTGTCTTGGACCACCGCTGTATCCAGCTACCAAAGCATCCCTTAAAAAAGTAAGAGATGCAGAAAAAGAGGTAGATGCTTTGAAGATAGTGTTGGATATGTGTAAAGATGTAAAAGTATTGAAAGTAGGGAAAGTTTAAATTAATATTATCGAAAGTAAAAAGTGGAGAAAATAAATTGGATGTGATTATAGCCATAGGTATCGGAGTGGGGTTGTTATTGTTTACAACTTATTATCTTGAAAAACACGTACCTAAAGATCAGATTTTTTGGTTTTTTGCATCTTCCGGGATAGTTCTGAGCATTTTATCAATTTATACAGTATTCAACAAATCTCCAGGTTACGATTATTTTTTAACATTTACCGTTATGTCTATCCTCATTGCAGTTTTGTATTATGAAGATGGAAAAAAGGATAATGTAATTACTAGAGAGGTACAAATAGAAAAAAAAACTAAGGAAAAAGATAAGTAAGTGCGATTTCAAAACCAGCTGTAGGCATATTCAGCTCCCAATTATTCAAAACCGACGGATGGATTTCGCCAATGCATCCTATTTCTTTGTTTTTTATCAAGATTTTTGCAGCTCGTCCAGTTATAAAACTAGGATGATTAAATGGATCTAATCTAAATTCTACACCTAAATTTGATAGTACTGCATAAAGGACGGATGAAATTTCCTCATATCCTGCATTAACATCCGACAGCATACAGGAAAGTTTTTTAATATTCACGGTTCTAGTTTCGGCTTTTTGATCAATTTTAACCGTATCAGCTACTTCAAATATTCTCTGAGGAAACTCAACATGCTGATTATAGGTAAGAAATTCTAATAAACTTGGCATAAGCCAATTCCTGATGACACTCCAATTTGAACTGATAGGATTTGCAATTTCACAAATATTTGACTCTTCGAGTTTCATCTTATCGAAAAGCGAATTCTTATTTGTTAGAGAAAATGTGAGGATTTCTTGATAACCAAGACCTGTAACAAGATCTCGAATTGTTTCTGAATAGTCTTCTATTGGATTAATGCTACCAATTGTTGAGATCTCAGGGTAAATTGGAAGAATGTTATTTATTCCATAAGCAATAGCTATGTCTTCTATAACATCCCGCTCATGCAAGAGATCGTTCCTATAAGCTGGGTATTCCACAATAATAGCATCTTCCTTGAATTTACCTTCATACCCGGCTTTATTTAACAATAAAATAAAATCGTCTTTACTCAGGTCTAGCCCCAGTATTTTTCTAGCATAATGGGGATTAATAGAAAATTTTTTTGGTGTTAAATCGGGAGTTATTAATTGCTCTTTTTGATAGTTTACCTCAACACTTTGTATAATGCCATTACGTTCTGAAAGTGCTGTAACTAGTACATTCAAAGCAATAGATAACCTATTAAGATACTTTCCTGTTAATTCAATGAAGATGTTTTCAGTGTTTGTAGTAATTTTTCCTGTATAGGTAGAATTAATTATTGGCGGAATTGAAAGGACATTGTTATCAGAATCTATCATCAGAGGATATTCGGGATAATCGTTAATTAAATGACCATATTCTCTACCTTTAGGATGAAATTTTAATATTTCCTTTGGAGTCATTTCTTTATCAAAATCCAGGGGTACAAACGCTAAACCTTCAGGGTCAACTGTGGTATATATTATTGGAAAATTTAATTTATCATAATCATAAACCCCAATAGCAACTTCCTCTCGATTACGGCCATGTGTAAAATGAATTTTCTCTTGAAGCTGAATTAATTGTTTAAGGGAATAGTTAGATAAAGATACATCCTTTATTACCGCACCGATTGCTTTTGGCCTTACTTTTTCTACCTTTTTATCTATTTCAAGAGAAACTCCTGAAGAATCGACATTGAAACTTTTTAATATTTCATCGTTCCCCAAATATCTCCTAAGGTCACGAGCTATTCCTTCAATACTCCATAAATCAGGACGATTAGTATCTTTTATATCGAGCTTAATCTCATCTCCATTAATTGAGTCAATTTCCCCTTTTACATACAGTACAATTTCTTCTAATTCTGAAGATTTAATTGATTGGCCTACAAGGTTTTCGAGATCGCTGAGATTAAATTGTACTGTAGGCATAATTATAATGCCACCTTAGATTCTCTAAGCCATTTTAAGTCTTTACTGAAAAGGTTGCGTATATCGTCAACTCCAAGCTTAAACATCGCAAGTCTATCAATACCTATTCCCCAAGCTATCACGGGGATGTTGATTCCTAAAGGCTTTGTTAACTCTTCCCTAAATATTCCACTCCCTCCAAATTCCATCCATCCAAACTCTGGATGTTTCGCTGATAACTGAACAGATGGTTCAGTGAATGGATAATAATCAGGGAAGAATCGAATTTTTTCGGCGCCAGCTATCTCTTTTGCAAAAATTTCAAGAATTCCTAAAAGATGGCTTAAATTTAATGACTCATCTACAACAATTCCTTCAATCTGATTGAATTCAATAAGATGTGTAGAGTCAAGCACATCAGGACGATAACATCTTGCAACAGCAAAATATTTGCCTGTACCTTCTTTATTAGAAGCTAACGTTCTTGCAGAAAGACATGTTCCATGAGCTCGTGGCATAAGCCTGGCAGCTTTCATAGGATCCCATTGATATCCCCACCCTCTACTTCCAGAAATTCCGTTTTCATGAGAATTTTTAACATTATCAACTAGCCTTTTATTTGGAAGATGTCCAAATTCAGGGTTTTTTAACTTATACGTACTAGTCCAATCCCGAGCGGGATGATTCTGTGGTTGAAATAAAGCATCGAAGTTCCAAAATTCAGTTTCTATTAAAGTTCCTGTCATTTCTTTAAACCCCAGTTCAACCAACTTACGTTTAACATTATTGATGAACCTTGTGTAGGGTTGCCGTTTGCCTGGAAAGATTCTACTGCCAACTGCCTTGACATTGTAAGGTTTAAGATTAAATTCTTTCCATTGTCTTGTCTGAATAAGTTCAGGTGTTAAACTTGTAATAGACCCCCCTATTTTTCTATAATTAGCCTTTTTTTCTTTAATTACCAATTTTCTTTTAATGAGTAAGTCTAAATTTTGTTGTTCTACTTTTTCTCCTTTGGATATCTGTGCCAATGCTAGGGGTAATGTGTATCCTTCCTTTTGTTTAAGTTTTAGAATCTTTGATCCTTTTATGGTAATCCACCCATTTTTTTTCCCCCAAATCAAACCAATAGAAAAATTCTTAATCTTATCCTTTGCATAGTCAATTTCAATGGGATCTTTATCCAATAAAGAATATAAATTGACCTCAGGTAGACCATCTTTTAGATACTTTTTTCCCTCTTCTGAAAGAATAAGCATTATTTAGTATAACCTATGTAAGAATATAAAAGGATTAGTTTATTTTCTAAATAAATAATCAACGGATAAAATAGAAATGAAAATACTAAATATTTTTCAAAAAAGTTATAAGGAGTTATGATTGAAAATAAGGTGTATACTATTTAAGAAATGAAACGATGTTTATTAGCCACTATAATTTTAAAGAGGAAATAAAAGAAAAATTTCCTAATAATGATATCAATTTAAATGATACAACTCTTCGCGATGGAGAACAAACCCCCGGAGTTGTTTTCTCAAATGAAGAGAAACTGCATATCGCTAAGTGTCTTGATGAAATTGGAGTTCAACAGATTGAAGCAGGCACACCAGCTATGTCTCCTGGAGAAACTAATGCAGTTAAGGATATTTCAAAAGAAAGTCTCGATTCAAGTATCATGGGTTGGTCAAGACCAGTTAAAAATGATGTGGATGCAGTAATTAAAACTGGATGCGACGCTATAGCCATTTCTATAGCGACTTCGGAATTGCACTTAAAATACAAACTTAAGATGAGTAAAGAAGAAGTTATTAAGAAGGCTGTAACCATGGTTGAGTACGCTAAAGACCATGGTTTATATGTGTCATTAAATTCAGAGGATGCTTCAAGGACAGAATATGAATTCTTAAGGGAATTTGCATCTAAAGGTAAAGAAGTAGGTGCTGATAGACTTAGGATATGTGATACTCTCGGAGTCCTGATACCACATTCTAGTAAATATGTTACAAAAAAGATAATACATGATATTGGAATTGATGTTGAAATCCATACTCATAATGATTATGGATTAGCCATAGCAAATGCTTTAGCTGCTTTTGAGGGAGGTGCAAGATGGGCATCTACTACAATAAACGGTTTAGGCGAAAGAGCTGGAAACTCTTCTCTAGAAGGAATTATCATGAGTCTTACAAAACTTTACAATCTTAAATTACCATTTAAAATTAATAGTCTTTCTGAAGTATCGAGCTACGTAGAGAAGGCAAGTGGAATTCCTGTACCATTTAACCAATCAATTGTAGGTCAGAACATGTTTACTCATGAATCAGGTATTCATGTTGATGGTGTATTGAAAAATCCATATACC
>CAYZUE010000014.1:0-20254 GCA_964481825.1 Candidatus Hydrothermarchaeota archaeon
AGCCTTCACCACATCCCTTGTTCTTCCACCATTTTGACCCAAAGGGAACAATACGTTAACTGGAGGACGCATCTTTCTCTCTTTGGCCTTCTCAGGGCGTCCCATCCTGACTCCGATGAATGTGGGGGCTTTTTCCATGACTTTGATTCCGAAACTGTTTACTAATTCCATTGAATTTTTAGATTTTTCGTAGGCGATTCTAAATTCATCTTGTTCAATTTGATCAACACCAAGAACTCGTAATAAGGGGGGATAATCATGAATCAAAACCATCTCACTATCAACCTTATGAGGAACCCCTAATTTTTCAAGGATTTGTTTTTCTGATGATATTTTAAGTTGGAGGATAGAATCAATATTTTTCCCGGTTGAAAGCCATTCTGCCAAAACTTTAAGGTCCTTCACTGAGGTATTTTCATAGAAATAAGTAAATCGCGGATGGAGGGGCACGCCCGTTTCTTCTGATATTTTAATAGCTTCTGAAGGATTAGGAGCCTTTCCTAATAATATCTCAGAATATTTACTCCCTTTATCCACTAATTTTTCTAAATCTTGAATCCACCATTCTTCAACATACCCTGACGGCATCAATGGATGATTGTTTTCAAGAAACTCGCCATAGCCAATAAGGATATCTCCAAGGAATGTAACTTCACTAATTTCACTTTTTAGTTCTTCTGCTTGAATAAATGATTCAACCCTAACAACGCTTTGATCATTGAGTTTCACAATTGGGCCTTCTATACTATCACAAGGAGTAACTGCTGCACCTTTACCTGGTCTTTCAGTCTTAATTTGGGTACCGGTAGCGAGAAAATCATTAAGAATAGCCATTGTCGCTGGATGTATTGATACTGAAGCATATCCAGAATTTCTACTTCTTCCATACCTTAAACGGAAACCCCCTTTTTCAGAAGGATGACAAAATATTGGTCTACCTGCAATTATATCTTTTATAAATTTATAACTCTTTTTTATTTTAGTATCTTGAACTTGATCTTTTTTTTGGATAGTGTGATTGTTCAGCCAATCCCAATCATCTATTTTAAATTTTTCAACATATTTTAATAACTTAGGAGCTTTTTGAAGAACTCCTTCAGCTAAAACTAATATTGCACCCCCCCTCACCCGATTAGTTTTGACTCTTTCAAGATCTCTATAACCTGAGATTTCAACTTTATCTGTACCTTCACCTGTGATTTCAATAGGTATGTTTTTTATAGCATCTCTTACTTCCGTTGAAGATGGTAAATATTGTAAACGTGCAGACTCTGCATTATATAAATCAACTTCTTCAGCAAATCTCTCTACCTCATCAGAAGTTGGCTGATATTTTCCGATCCCTAAACTTCTACGGATATAATCTCCAGTTAAAACTGCAACAGCTTGTGCAGAACCCCCGGCAGAACGAATAGGGCCGGCGAAATAAATTGCTAAATAATTAGTATTATCATAATTTTTTTTTATTTCAACTTTCACTATTCCTTCTAATGGAGCGGCAACGACCCCTTCAGTTAAAATTGCAAGTGAGGTTCGTAATGCCTGTTCAAGTGCTTCCTTTGTGGATGAAAACTTTCCAAATTTTCCTTCAACAATCTCCTTTGCTACATCCAAAGCAACTTCTTCTTTAGAAAGTTTTTTTCTGAGTTTTCTTATTCTAGTTGATATCCCTTTAGGCCCTGTGAGACCTTCAACGCGATCAGCTAAATCATTAGCTAAGGCAATTTCGGGAAATAACTCTGGATCAAGCCCTTTTTTCCTAGCTGCTTCGGCAATAGAATACGATTTAAGTGCTTGAACCTTAAGATTCCTAAAATATTTTTCCATCTATATAAACCTCAAGAGGGTAGTCCTATGATTCATGAGATTCACAATAGGAATTCGTCCTGGGTCAGGAGTGACATTATGTTTTCTTTGAAAAGAAGTCTGTTCTTGAAATGTCCCAGAACTTATCAAATTAGTCCCTCTATAATTGTCAACACCTACAGTATGAACATGGCCCAATTGAAAAATATCCGGGACTTCATCAATAAGCATGTAATCAATGCTTTCAGCAACTATTGGCACCCTACGACCAAATGTTGGAGTTAAATGCCTCTTTTTTATAATCGTCTCCATTGCTTTCTCAGGTTTTGAATATGATAATTGTTCAACCGCCGCAATAATGTCGTCCATACTTCGTCCATGATAAGACAGAACATTTACACCATGGATATTACAGGTAGCTGGATTTCCCACCATGTGTACACGGGGGTCCTCATTTAATTGAGGCGCAAATTCTTCACTAATAGAAGGTTGAGGCTCTGCACGTCTAACGGCATCATGATTACCAGGCAGGATTATTATTTCGATATGAGAAGGAATGTTCTGGATATAAGAATAAAATTTCTTATATTGCTCTTGGATATCCTTAATTTTGAGCTCATTTTCCTGTCCAGGATATATTCCAACTCCGTCAACTAAGTCCCCACCTATTAGCAGATACTTTACACTGCCAGCAATAGCCTTTTGTTTAGCATTCCCTAAATCGCCTTTAATCCATTTTACAAATTCTTCAAAAGCCCTTTCAATAAACTTTGAACTTCCAACATGGATATCAGATATAATAGCCATTGATAAAGGATCTAAACTATAATTCGGCTCCCTATTATTAGGTAAATCAGGAAAAACTAGATCATTTGCAATAATAATGTCTCCTTTTTTAACCGTCTTTCCAATGATTGCAATAACTTCATCAAGTACAATTTCTTTAGAGATTTGCATTAAATTTTTATCTTTTTTTAAGATAATGACGAGAATGGTTCCTGAATAGTCTTCGATATTTAGAATAATGTTTCCTTTTTTACTTGTACTTTTATTGTTGACCATACCTATAATCTGAACATCTTTGTCTGTGGATGTTTTTTTGGCATGCTCTACGGTACTTACATGAGTGAAATGGAGCCGGTTTTTTAAAATTTTAGAAAGTTTATCATATCTATATGTAAAATGATTTAAAAAATCCTCTATATCTCCCCCCGCATTAGATTTCCCTGTGATATCTTTATCTTTATTTATGTATAATTCTGAGTCATACTCTTCCGCTAATTTTATTTTTTTCCTTTTTGAAGATATTGATACTTTCTTTTTAAATGCTTCATTATCTCCCTCTAACTCCTCAAGATACTCAGGGGTAATAACCTCAGGACAATTTTCTTTTTTCTTTGTTACAAATAATATTTTTCTTATAGCTTCGTCAACATTTGATCTTTTTTTAATTACTTCCAATGTAGTAGGATGAAGATTCAAATTACTTTTCAAAAATATATTTAGGATTTCAACATCATCCATTATACTATCACCTACAATTAATGTAGCCTTCTCTGAGGAAGTTTAAACTTTGATAGATTTCGGGTCTTTAAAGCATTAGAGAGAAGAATTTTAGTTTGAACAGGATTGGTATCTAGTTTAATCTCTTTTGTTCTTCCATATCTTCCTTTACTAACGACTTTAGATGATAATATACCTAGCATATCAAGCTCTAAAATTAAGTCGGAAACACGTCTTTGAGTAAGGCTGTCGATACGGGCGTATTTACAGAGTTTCTTATACGTATCGTAAACTTCTCCGGTGATTATAGTGCGTCCTCCACGCTCATCTAAACAAATTACAGTATATAAGACAAGTTTAGATTGTGTTGGTAACGTTCGAATAGCTTCTAATACTGTGTCCGACTCAATCTTTTCATTGGCGTTTCTAACATGCTCTTCCGTAATTTTATCTGAACCGTCCCTTTCAGCAAGCTCGCCTGAAACCCGAAGAAGATCCAATGCCTTTCTTGCGTCCCCATGATCTCTAGCGGCTAAAGCAGCGCAAAGGGGAATAACATACTCTCCTACAACCCCCTGTTGAAAAGCGATTTCTGATCTCTGCTTCAAAATATCTTCCAATTGCGTAGCATTATATGGAGAAAAAACAATATCTTCTCCTCCAAGAGAACTTTGAACACGAGCATCTAGATAATTTGTAAATTTAAGATTGTTTGAAATACCAATAATGCTTATCTTTGCCTTTTTTAAATCATCATTGATACGTGTTAAATTATATAATATGTCTCCCTCATTTTTATTGACTAATTTATCAATCTCGTCGAGTAAAATAATAATGCTCCTTTTTTTATTATCTACAGCTTTTATAAAAGATGCATAAACTTTATCAGTAGGCCAACCTGTAAAAGGGACATCTTTTTTAAAATGTTTGGCCAAATTTGCCAGGACTCGATATTTTGTATCGGTTATTTCACAATTTAAGTAAATTGTTTGAATTGGTTTTTTCTTTTTCTTCCCAGTCTTTTCTAATTCCTTGCAAATGAATTTAGAAACGATTGTTTTACCGGTGCCACTTTTGCCATAAATTAAAATGTTTGACGGTGTTTCATTTTTTAAAGTAGGAGCTAGGATAAATGCTAATTTATGGATTTCAGTTTTGCGGTGGGGTAACTCTAAAGGTGTATATGAATGTCTTAAAACTTCTTTATTTACAAATATTGGGTCCCTTTCCAATATGTTGTCAAAAATTCCGTTTATTGAAGATTGTAGATCCATTTTTAATTATAAATTTATTGAAAAGGTATTATTAAACCTTTGTTTCTTTTGGAAACTTTTTCTTGTTATTCTGATATATTGAATTTAATATATTCGACATTCTATCATTAAGGATTATGTAATATATAATGTTTTTTATCTATATCACATTCAAATCATTCAGGGCACCCTAATTTAGAAAGTAAAACCAAATTGTAATTATATAATAATATATTCTTTTTTTTATCTAAAATGTTGATTTCCAGCACTAAATAACATTTAAAAAGTTAGAGGGGGTGTGGTTTCTTTTGGAACTTTTAAATCATCAAATTTTCTTTCATGAAAAAATGGTTAAGTATTTATAGTTATAAATTCTATAGAGAGTAAACCATTTTTTTAACGTATGAAAAAAAAGAACGTTTTTTTTTTAATTTCCACTAGAAATTAACGGGTGTCTGTCTTTTGGTAAATAAATAAAAAAAATTAAAATTTAATAGTTTCTAAATCACTTGCTATATTCCAAATTATTGTCCTAGCATGCATTGGTAAATTTCGATCATTACTGATTTCATCGAGTAAGTATTGAACAGAACTAACTTTCATTCCAAGATCCTCTTTTTCGTCCATTAAGGTTTTCTTAGCTTCTTCTGTTGAATTTCTAATATTTCTAGGTATTGAGGTATCGTGAATTATTTGATTCAATACTTCAGCGATGTCCCCAATTTTTTTATTATTTTCCATTTTATGTGCACAGAATTTATAAATATTCAATCCCACTATAAAAGATTACCGTGGAAAATTTTTATAAGAATTTTTTTAGGAGGCATGAATGAAAAAAAATTCTGATCATAATTTAAAAAAGATGGCGGAATTGTTACTTTCTAAGGCTACTATGCTTCCATATCCATGTTCTGTATGTGGATCTCCCCTATTCAAAAAAGACAACAGCATTTTTTGCCATAAATGTGGCGAGGCGATAGTTAAAGAAGAAAAAGAACAAAGCCAGGCTCAAAATAAAGAAAAAAATAATAGTTTATTCACTTTTACGAATAAGGTGGTGTGTGTCAAGACGTTAAGTGAACTTTATAGGGGTAAATGCGAACACATAAATAATAAAACCTTTACTGTTATCCTTACAAATGTTGAAAAAAAACACTCAAACGTCAAAACTGGAATTGAAGAATGGATTTCACTTTCTAACCTGCTTTTTATTCAAGGTGATAAAGTAGAATCAATATGGTTAGAAGGAATTCAGGAGGAATAAAATGCAAATAAGTGAGTTAACGGCGGGTAAAACTAGCGTCAATATAGAAGTTGAAGTTAAAAGTATAGGCGAAATTAGAGAATTTCAAAAGTATGGCAGACAAGGCCGTGTGGCAACTGCAATTGTTAAGGATGAATCTGGCGAAATAAATTTAACATTATGGAATGAAGACATAGACAAGGTTCAAGCAGGATTGAAACTTAAGATTGAAAACGGTTATGTTAATGAATTTCAAGGGGATGCACAGTTAACAGCTGGAAAATATGGAAAACTTGTAATTTTAGACTAGATTCTGAAATTTAAGACTTCCATTTAATAAGCCTACAAGGGTTTTTCTTAATTTATCCTTTTTAACACGGATTTGTAGGGTGGAATCTCGTTCTCGAATAGTAACGGAATTCTTTAGGGATTTGAAATCCACAGTTACAACATAGGGAACACCGATCTCATCTACACGGGCATATCTACGACCGATAGAACCTTCTTCATCATAGGTGGTGGCGATACCTGTTTTTCGGAGGTCTTCAAATATTTTAAAAGCAATTTGTGGAAGGTTATCTTTAGAAACTAAAGGAAAAATTGCAACTTGTACCGGTGCTAGATATTTTTTCAACCTTAAATAACGCCTTTCACCATCTTCACAGTATGCTGACTCAAGTACACAATAAATAATTCGATCAATTCCAAATGATGGTTCAATAACGTGGGGGACTATTTTTTCCCCTGAAACAGTTTTTTCTTCGCTATGCAAACGTATTTCATCTTTGGTTAACCGAATTTTTTTCTTAGATACTTGCACTTCCACATGGCCGTGTTTTCTAAAAAAAGACATTTCGTTTTGTCCAAATTTTTCAACTGCTTTTGATATTTCTTCTGATAGGCTTTTATATTTAGGGCCTATTTTTCCCATATCAAGCTGGAATTTATTTTCAATCTTTTTTTCTGATTTATCAAATTGTATAAAAGCAGTTAGATCTGCCTTGCTAAGTTCCATATGAGACGTCAAATCATAGTTTGTTCTATCTGCAATACCTACGACTTCTATCCATCCGAATCGTTTTGTGTACACTTCAGCATCCCAACAATCCGCGGCATAATGTGCCATCTCAGTCTTAAGATGTTGTCTAAAACGAATATTTTTTTCCTTGATACCAACATCAACAAGAAAATTTTTTACTAGTACTAATTGATAAGTCAGTAGTTCGTGAGCGACAATTTTTTTTCCTACTGCATCTTTAGCTTTTATATTTGTTGGTTCTATTTTCTGAGGTACAAGGAATATTTTTGTATCAGCAATTTCTGGAAAGTTTGGATGGGTTTTCTCATTAGGGTTCACAAATATCTCAACTTCCGCTTGGTTGAATTCTCTCAATCGTACAACGCCTTGTCTAGGCGATATTTCATTTCTATAGGCTTTGCCAAGTTGGGCAACTCCAAATGGAAGTTTTTTCCTATAGAATTCATAAAGTCTGTTAAATTGTAAGAACATACCTTGAGCCGTTTCTGGTCTGAGATAACCGATCTTTTTATTTCCAGTTCCAATGTGTGTTTTGAACATAAGATTGTAACTATATACATCTCCTAAAGGGCCTTTACAACTAGAACATTTTACATTATTATTCTTAATCAAGTCCTCTAATTCTTCAAAAGATAGTCCATCAGTTTGTATTTTCAATACTTCTTTTAAAAAAACATCAGCACGATAAACTTCATTACATTTCAAACACTCAACAAGAGGATCTACAAAACTCTTGACATGTCCGGATGCTATGAAAACTTCTTCGGGGCTAATTGCTGGAGAAAATATTTCTAGGTATCCTTCTTTTATACAGTAGTACTCTCTCCATTTATCTTCAAGCTTCTTTTTTAAAGTGGCTCCTAAAGGCCCATAATCATAAAATCCACTTACCCCCCCATAAATTTCATAACTTGGCCAAAGGAAACCCCTTCGAAAAGCAAGTTCCATTACTTTTTCTACTTTTAACATCCGTTGTACCTATTAAAAAAACTTAGAAAATCATAAAGTCTCAAGGAGTGTAAGGTCTCTTACAACACCAATCATATTTCCTTCAGCGTCAATTACAGGAATTTGTTCAACCCTATTTTTAGCCATCTTTTTTGCGCATTCAGATATCGACGTTTTTTTTGTGGCAGTGATGACATTTTTTATCATAACGTCCTTGACTAGTTTATCAGGAAGTTCGAGTGTTTTTTTTGTAATGTAAATAACGTTTTGGCTGTCCCAACCCCACTTATCACCTTCAGTGCTTGCGCTCATCTCTGACTTTTTCGTTGATTCAGTTAACCTAGCTCCTTTGAGCAAGTCCATATCTGAAACCATACCAGAAAGCTTTCCCTCAGGTCCAAGAACTGGAACCGCAGTATACTTTGATAGTCCCATGATTTCAGATGCAACTTTAAGAGGTGTTTCTTCCCAAACGGCTGTAATATTGGGGCTGATTAATGTATCAATAGATTTATTCAATCCCAGTTGTTCTATACCACGCCAAACAATATCACTAATAGTTACAATTCCTAATAATTTTCCTTTATCAGCAACTGGAAGTCTTCTAAAACTCGCATTTAAAAATATATTTGCTGCTTTTTTTATATCTTCATCTGGATGAATTGTTACAACATCCCTTGTCATAAGCAGCCCTAGTTGAGATTCATCTGGGTTTTGCAACAAATCCTCTCTTGTGACTATTCCAAGGACCTCTTTTGTCCCGCGTTTTACGACAGGCAATCCAGAAACACCATTTTCGATAATTAACTTTAGTGCGTCTGCTGTACTCCCAGGAACTTCAGCAAATACTGTTTCTCCAGTCATTATATCCTTGACTTTCATTTTTAAATCTCGAAAAGTATGTTATTTACAGTTTAGAAATTGGTCTCCTTTTACTATGCCTCTTATATCCCCGGTTTCATATCTGTGCAATATAGCTACAATGGGGTCGTATAAATATTTTCTTCTCCCTACTATAATAAAGTTAGCTTCTTTTCCCTCCTCTATGGCGTTGCTACTTAGTCCAAGTATTTTTCTGCCATTCAAAGTTGCCAATTTTAAAATACTCTTTCCACTAATTGTCGGATCTTTAGTAAGTCCTCTAGAAATTTTAAATGCAAATTCAATTTCCCTAAACATGTTTAGTGAATTTACCATAACATTATCTGTCCCAAGCCCTACAAGGTTTTCATCAATCAATTCTTTAATTTTCGGTACTCCAGCACCAAGTATAGCATTTGCCCGAGGACAAATAATTACAGGGATTTTTAATTCATGAATAAGTTCAAGATTCTCATCATTAGTGTTAGTTAGATGGACCATGAAATTTGGATTCATTTTTATAGCACTTTTCACATCATCTTCTACTTCGGCAACATGGATTCCTAGAATTTTTCCCTTTTTCTTAACTAAGTTTTTAATGGTTTTTAGTTCATTAGGGCTATAATCAGCAACACTACTAAGCCCTATTCCATGACATACATCTAATAATGATTGAATATCTCCCCCATTAGGCCTCCCCAATATCACAGATTCAATATCTTTTTTTATTAAAGATTTTAGTTTTAAAACTCCTTTGATACCGCCTTCTCTAAAATCACAAAATGCAGTTGTTCCACAATTTAATAACTCGTTAATTGACGACTTCATTCCACCTATTAATTGTTGGTTATTTTTTTTTAGAACCGAAAATTTCATTCCTTCAGGTCCCACTCTTTTTTTTATCGGTTCATAAATTCCCAAATCTTGTGCAATTGAATCACCAATATGTGTATGGGCATTAGTAAAACTAGGAAAAACTATTCCTCTCTTTAGATCGGTTGCCCCTTTTTTCGGACATTTTCCTTCACCAACTTCTTTTATTTTTCTATTCTCTACAATTATCCAACCGCTGATTGGTTCTAAATCTTCTCCTGATAGTATTGTTGCATTTTTAAAGGCTATCATTTTTCTATCCAAAATTTACAAAGTTTTTTTGTATTAGCTAAATAATTATTATAAGAGATATATATTACCTTTAATGGACGGGTTTTTTTAACATGAATTATGTGAAGACATCAGAGATTAGAGAACATTTTCATTTTAATAATTATATTAGTAATCGCAATGCCATTAACTGTATCAAACTTAATATAAAAAAGATTACAGTTACACACACTACTTTGAAACAAACCCCCAAATCTAGAATTAAAATGTTATATAATAATGGCATTACAATTTTGAAATTTAACGGTAGAGGACGTCCTAGAAAGTTATCAAAAGCAATGATAAACAAAATCTTAGCAATGAGACAAGAAGGCGTAAGTTTTTACAAAATATCAAGGCTAATAGGGGTGCCTAAGAGTACGACTTTCGATTATTGGAAACGATTTCAAAATGTTAAAGTAAATGATGAAGATGTTCGTAGCCTAAAATTAAATGAAGCTAAAAAGATATTTAAAAAAATCATTAATTCTGACGTTGATATTAACATTACTACATTAGCTAAAAAAGGATATTCCAGTAATTCTCTGGATGAAATGGCTTATATATTAAAAGAGATAAATTCTAATCTTCATGGTTAAGAGAAAAAGAAAAAAGGTTTCTATGCCGTCATCCGGTGCAGGGCTTGTTCGATATATGGATGAGGAGGGTAGAGGTTTTAAAATAAAACCACATTATATACTCTTTGCGGCAATTGGTGTTATTATATTCGAAGGTCTCCTTAGAATGGGCCTTCTATAGTTTATGAGGCGATTTCTTTGAGGGTCGCTATAACCAGGCCCCAGGAACGAAGTGCAGCTACTGTGAAGTTAGTAGAAATAAGGGGCTGGGAGGCTATTATTGTACCTACAGTTAAGATTCAACCTATCAAAGGTGCGTTGAAAGGATTAAATCTTGAATTTTTTAATTGGATGATTATAACCAGCGTTTCCGGTGCTGAAATAGTTTATCAACATTATGGGAAAGCAATGAAGTCTGTAAAGATAGCTTGCATAGGCCCTAAAACCGCAAAATATCTTAAAGATAAAAATATTTCTGTATCATTTATCCCAGAAAAATATGATGCACTTTCTTTAGCAAAAGGACTTTTGTCTTTAGGAATAACGAATCTCAAAATCCTTGTAGCTAGAGCATCAATCGGGCGGAGGATTTTAGTAAAAGAATTAGAAAAAAAAGCAGATGTTACAGAGGTATCCATCTACAACACAGTTATGGTTAGCAATATGTCGGGAATAGAAACATTTTCGAATTGTCTAAATAATCGCAAATTAGACGCTATTATTTTTACTAGTTCTCAAGCAGCTACAAATCTGCTATCATCTATAGATAAATCTACTAAAGTAAAGTTAAATGAAATTATAGTTTGTGCAATAGGTCCAATAACTGCATCTACTTTATCAAACGCTGGAATCGTTGTAGATGTGACACCTTCAAAATATACTGTCGAAGCGTGTCTAGATGAAATTGAAGCTCAAAAGAGCTAATACTATTCTTTAAATTTTATGTTAATCAATTTTAGATCTATCCCAAAAAGATATATAATTCAAAACTAAATTTTTTTCTATGGCAGGTTATGATTTTCATATTCATTCAATTTTTAGTGACGGAGAATTAATACCGGCAGAGATTGTTCATCGCTGTGCTGTTTTGGGGTATGATGCTGTAGCCATTACAGATCATGCCGACAATTCAAATCTTGAGTTTATTTTAAATCATTTAGTTAATTCATGTAAGAAACTTAGTGAATCTGGAGAACTTGAAATACTCCCAGGAATAGAACTTACACATGTACCTCTTAGCATGCTTGAAGATTTAGTAAAAAAATCAAAAAAATTAGGAGCAAAAATGATTTTGGTTCATGGTGAAACACTTTCGGAACCTGTACTCGCTGGTACTAATTTGGCGGCTGTTCAAATACCAGAAGTTAATATCCTTGCTCATCCAGGTTTAATTTCTTTGAAGGAAGCTGAAATAGCTAATAAAAATGATATTTATTTGGAACTTACGACTCGAAAGGGCCACTCTTTAACAAATGGCCATGTTTCAAAAGTAGCTAACCAAGTAGGTGCAAAGTTGATCCTCAATTCTGATACTCATTCGCCAGTTGACTTTAACCATCCTAAAGATGCAATAAAATTTGTTCAGGGCACAGGTATTGATAAAAAAAATTCTGAAATTATTACTAGCGTTAATCCTAAAAGACTTCTAAGTAGTATATAACGTTTTCGATAAACTTAAAAACCTTAATTCTGGAGGAGTGACTCTGAAGTCATTGGGCAAATTATTCAACTATAAAAGAGGTAGAAAAATTCTTCTAAGAGGAGGAGAATTACCTTCGCTTTACTCGCCTGTAATTACATCAAATTCTAAACATGTGGGTAAAGTCGTTGATATCATTGGACCAGAATCTGATCCTTTTGTTGTACTTAAATTAGACCCAAAAATCAGTCTTAAAGAATTGAAAGGTATGAAATTTTATCAAGGTATCCACAAGAATAGGAGGAAATCGAATGGGAGAAAAAGAAGTCGAGTACATAGACATATGTCCAGAGTGTAATAGTAAATCATTAGTTAAGGACTACGAAAGAGCTGAGATTGTTTGTAATGAATGTGGAACAGTATGTGACGATAAAATAATGGATATGGGTCCAGAATGGAGGGCTTTCGATTACGAGCAACGTGTCAAACGTAGCAGGGTTGGAGCTCCCATGACATATACAATCCATGATAAAGGGCTAAGTACCGTAATAGACTGGCGAAATAAAGATAGTTATGGTAAAGATATTTCACCAAGGAAGCGTGCCCAGATTTACCGGTTGCGAAAATGGCAGCAACGTATACGTGTTAGCAATGCTACTGAACGTAATTTAGCCTTTGCGTTGACTGAACTTGATAGGGTAGCTTCACGTTTAGGATTACCTAGAAATGTCCGTGAAACGGCTGCTATGGTATACAGAAGAGCCGTAGAAAAGGGATTAATCCGTGGTAGAAGTATTGAAGGAGTTGCTGCATCTTCATTATATGCAGCTTGTAGACAATGTAAAGTGCCGCGTACCCTCGATGAGATTGCAGATTCGGCTAAATTAAATAGAAAAGAGATCGGTAGGACATATCGATTTGTCTCTCGAGAATTGGGTATAAATCTTTCACCTACAACTCCTATTGATTATGTTCCTCGTTTTGGTTCTGAGCTTAATTTAAGTGGCGAGGTTCAAAGCAAAGCTATTGAAATTCTAAAAAAAGCAATGCAAAAGGAGCTCACATCTGGTAGGGGTCCTACAGGTGTTAGTGCAGCTGCTATTTATATTTCAAGCGTTTTATTAGGAGAGCGCAGAACTCAAAGAGAAGTGGCAGATGTTGCGGGTGTTACCGAGGTAACCATACGTAATCGATACAAAGAATTAGCTGAGCGTTTAGACATTGAGATTACGATTTAAATGAGTAAGCGATGGTTAAGAGACCGAAAGAAGGATTATTACTATAAAAAAGCAAAATCGGATGAGTATCGTTCCCGGGCATCTTTTAAGTTAAAACAAATAAACAAAAAATTTAAAATTATAATTAAGAAAGATCATGTTCTGGATTTAGGCGCTGCTCCAGGTGGATGGACTCAGTTAACTCAAGAAATTGTAGGGGATGATGGCTTTATTTTAAGTGTTGACTTAGCAAAGATTGGTTCATTTAAGTCCAATAATGTTGTGACACTCCAGGGAGATTTCACTAAAAATTCAACGTTAAATAAAATCATTAAAATTATATCAAAACCGGATGTTATTATAAGCGATGCTTCTCCAGATATTTCTGGAGTTTGGGATATTGATCATTTTCGGTCTATTGAGTTATGCAGAGAAGTTTTCAAAATTTGTAATAAAATTCTCAAACCAAATGGAAATTTATTAATTAAGGTCTTTCAAGGTGAGTTAATTAACGAATTTATAAATGAATTAAAATCCCAATTTAAATACGCAAAGACTACTAAACCGAAAGCTTCACGTTTGCGAAGTGCGGAAGTATATATTGTATGTAAAGGTTATAAAAAATTAGATATTTAATAATATCTTTTTAAATGTCTGAACATCACCGTTTGTTTTTATCGCCGTTACTGAATAATGAGTTCGTGAGGCTTTAAATCCTCTATTTTTTAACTCATGAATAATCTCATTCATTGGTGGAGCTGGTATTTTCCATAATTTGCATAGTTCATGTATATCATAGTAAAAAGGAGTATCATCTTCTTTAATGATAAGTTGTAATGTCTTTAGCCCATGAAAATCTACTAGACCATATGCTCCTTCAAAAACCTTTTTAACAAATTTTTTTTCTTGAAGTTTACCTAACCAAAGAGGTCCTGTTATGTTAAAGTTATCTCCACAATTACATTTTTTATCTTTAGGTAATTCATTGGAGTAGATTCTATTTTTACATCTTTTACAATAATACAAATAACCCATTTTTGATAGGCTATTATCCGCCTTTTTTTTGCCATTAACAATTTTTATATAAACCCTAAAATAATGTTCGTTATAGTGAGATAGAATACTCTTTATTCCTTTTTCATACTTAGCACATGTTTTTACAATATAACCTATTAAAATCCTCATTCCAACTTCATGACAAAAACCTGTTTTCAAAGGTATTACTCCGTATTTTCTCAGGCAGGCTTTGGGATGTACGCTACATAGTGGGGCAGTGTCTGTTGCAGTAACTCCCACATAACCCCCCTTTTTTAAAGCTAAAATAGCATTGTCAAGAAACGGTATTGGGCTGCCAAATGGATCTAAATCTATAAAATTATATCCCTCAATTTCTTGCAATAACAAATTAGCTTTTTTATTATAAACTTTGACATTTAGCTTGTTCAATTTTGCATTTTCTGTAATCAACTTCTTGGCTTTTGGGTTAGCGTCATTAAGGATTACCTTACATTTTACCTCATTAGCAATTCTTAATCCTTTAGCTCCTGATGCTGCCAGAAGATCTAAAAAAATAATTTCTTCCGTCAATCTTAACTCATGAATCACTGCACAACAAATGTCTCGATTCAATTTCATACGTGGGTTAAAAAAAATATTTTTTGATATAGATAGCTTAGTTTTTCCTTCCTTAACCTCTACCATTCTATTCTCCACTTGAAAACATAGTCATGGCAATTGTAGCGCATATATGGGAGCAAAAAACTTCCTTGTCAGCATGAATAGAAGAATATGGACACGTACAACTAAGTTTCCCATCACTTTGCATGATAACGCTATAATTATCCTTATCTCCATCTACAGTAAAATATATAGCCTTATTAGTTTCATTATCCACTTTTACTCTACTTTCTTCAAACATTTTTCTTGCTTTTTTGTAGATGTCTTTTTTCATTATTTTAAAAATATGCAAATAGATATTTATTTTTTATTATTAGAAATGGTCTTTTGAGGTGAATTTACAAATTGTACACATTCTAATAAATTGTCCTTTAAGAGCTTATGTAAATATCCTATAATAACTTTTTAAGTTTTTACATAATCCACTTAATTAACTGATTTGACAAAAAATGGATATTTTATGAAATAACCATGAAAAAATTCTATCTTTAATTAGCTTTTGTCCTATTATCGTCTTTTAGTGTAGCAATCTCTACAATAAACCGGTCTATCTTCTCGTGGTTTAAAGGGAACGGTTGTTTCTATACCACATTCTGCGCATGTAGCTGGATGCATTTGTCTCTGACCAAAACCTCGGCTCCCAAATTGTTCTTTTCTTCGATCTCTGCAAGTTTTACACCTTTTTGGTTCTTGGAATCCCCTGCTAGCATAAAAATCTTGCTCGTCACCAGAAAATACAAAATCTTGTGAACATTCTTCACACGTCAAATTTTTATCTTCCATATATTCACCTTAATTTTTAACTTAAGTTCACAAAAGGCTATTGCAGTATATAAATTATTCCCTTTTATCTAACCTTTTTAATCCCGGTTTTTGATTATAATTGGTCAATTCTTTAATTTTAAACTTAGGGTAGCAAAAATAAGAGTTCCTAATACTAAGATTAAAGTTGTAACTTTAAACAATCCAGAGTATTCAACAGAACTAGCAATCAGACCTATACCAATTGCTCCAACTGCAATTCCAAGATCAAAATGCGATGTAAATATTGCCATAGCCATTCCCCTGTTTTTTGGTTTTGCATTATCCGCTACCATAGCTGAAAGTATTGTATAAGAAGATCCAAACCCTAAAGAGTAAATTACAGCAAAAAAATAAAATCCTTCAATCGACGTGAATATTGATGCAGAATAAATACCACCAATCGTTAAAATCATCAAAGGTAAAATTATCTTCATTCGACCTGTTTTATCAGACAACTTTCCTATTATTGGCCGTGTAATTATTGTTGTAATTGCGGCGACTGTGAACAATTTACCAATCATAGAATAATTCATCCCCAGATGAAGCTGATATACAGGAATAAACGTCACTACCACCCCATAACTTACTGTTAGGAAAAAAATGCCAAAAGATGCCAGAATAACTCTTTTATTAGCAATTGTTTCTTTTAGATTTATTAATATGGGCGCATGATTATGTGCAGGTTGTGTTTTTTTTATTAGCGATGCTAGACATAATGAAACAACTCCAAAAATCGATGCAACATAAAAAGTATTATTAAATCCTATAGAATCAACTAGATATCCACTTAAACCAGGAGCTATGGCCATTGCAGCCATTATGGATGTTCCATAAACTCCCATTGCTTCACCTAAACGATTTTTTGGAGATAATTCAGTCACCATAGCCATTGATGCAATTGTAAAAGCCCCAATTCCTAAGCCATGAATTATCCTACTGAACATCAATCCACCCGGTGATGAACTTAAAGTATAAAGTATCGGTGATATAGTGAAAATAAAAGCTCCTAAAAGCAATAAATTTTTTTTAAAGTGTCTATCAGCATAACTACCATATGGTATCCTTGCTAGAACAGAAACAACTGCAAATATTCCAACTATGATTCCTATTTCATTTTCTTTTGCTCCTAACTGTTGTGAATACGGAGATAATATAGGTAACAACATGTGAAAACTCATAAAAAAAGCAAATGTGGAAAGTGCAAGAATTAAGTAACTTTTTGTATATATTTTATTTTCCATTTATCCATCTCTTTTTACTTCTTATTATAAACAATTCTAAATAAATTTTCTAGAAGAGTTCCGTAGAAAATTTTATAAATTTTTCTAAAGATGCTATTTTTTTTTGTTTTTTAATATCTAATAAAAACAATAATTAAATTATTTCTAATAGTTTTTATTAACTATTAATAAATTCATACTTTCATTCTCTTAAAGAATTGAGTACCAAGTATTACCATTATTAAAGCAAAAGCTGAAAGAATTAATAAGTCGATTACAATTGAAAAACGCGATGTACCTAATAGAGTTCCTCTTAGTCCATCAACTGCGTATGTTATCGGATCAATTAGTACTAAAATCGAAAGCCAGGTGGGAAGGCCATCAACATCGAACAATGCTCCACTTAAAAAAAACATAGGAAATGCAACAAAACTTACTACCATACCAAAACCTTCAGGACTTTCCATAAGAGAACCTATTATCAATCCCAGGCTAACCATACCTATAGCTAAAAATAATATGAATGCAAACGTCATTAAAAGTGAATAAAGACTATAAGATATTCCGATAATAAATCCGAATGCAATAATAATTATGGATTCCAGCAAAGAATCAGTTATTCCACCTAATACTTTCCCCATAAAAATCGTGGTTCTAGATAATGGTGCAACCATTACCTCTTTAAGGAAATCTATTTTTCGATCCCAAACAATGTAAACCCCAAAAAATAGAGATGTGAAAAGTACTGCCATGCATAAGATTCCAGGGAAAATGAATGTCCGATAATCCATTCCCTCGATATCGACCTTTGTTCCCAAGCCTGTTCCAAAAATTCCAAGCCATAATAGAGGAAGAAAAATAGCTGAAGCAATTCTAGAATGTTCTCTCCTGAATACAATGAATTCTCTGAGCCACAGAGCGTATAATCCAGTTATTTCACTCATCTTCGAGCCCTCGCTCTGATAATTTTATCTACATATCCCCCTTCAGGTTCACCTTCCATTATGTTTCTCCCAGTATAATGTAAAAAAACATCATTTAATGTTGGAGTTCGAAGTTCCACGGTTTCAACTTCTCCAACTAGCTTCAATATTTCCTGAAGATGTTTACTCGCTTCTTTTACAGTTAGAAACAAATATTCCCCCTTAACCTTCATTTTTTTAATGTAATCGAAGTTCAGTTTTTTTAAATTAGGTTCTTTTATTTTCAACCTAACAACATCCCCTCCTATTTTTTCCTTTAAATTTTTTGGAGTATCTAATATCACTATTTTTCCATTATCAATAATTGCAATTCTATTGCATAATCTCTCTGCTTCTTCCATATAATGAGTAGTAATAATAATCGACAAATTTCTTCTTTTAACAAGGTCTTCTATATACCCCCATACATGTTCTCTACTCTGCGGATCAAGTCCTAGAGTTGGTTCATCAAGGAAAAGTACTTTAGGCGAGTGAAGAAGACCTCTTGCAAGTTCTAACCTCCGTCGCATACCCCCCGAATAATATTTAACTCGATCGTTTGCTCTTTTTGAAAGTCCAACTAATTGAAGAAGACTTTTTATCTTTTTCTCTCTTTCATCTTTTGGAACATTGAACATTAAAGCATGGAGTTTTAGATTCTCGTATCCTGTTAGCATATCATCTGAACTAGGATCCTGAAAAACTATACCTATATTCCGCCTGACTTCCTCTTGTTGTTTAATTATATCGTAATTGTTAACACTCGCAGTTCCACTAGTTGGCTTAATAAGTGTAGCAAGCATGTGAATAAGGGTTGTTTTTCCAGCACCGTTAGGTCCAAGTAACCCAAATATTTCCCCTTCCTTAATTTCAAGATGAATATTATCGACGGCGGTAATGTTATTTTCATATACTTTAGTTATATCATCAATTTTAATTATCATCATATTCTCCTATAAATCCAAATATTGAATTAAAATCCATTAGTACATTCTTTATTTTTTTACTTTCATCTTTGGTTATTCCATGAATTTCAATTTTTTTTTCAACGTTTTTAACAAATTTAAAAATAGCAGTTAGTGCAATTGATGAATTTAAGTCATTATCTAAAGCTGACCAAACCTGTCTTTTAACATCTTTAATAAGGCTGGAATATTCAGTTGAACCTTCACCATTAACTTCATCTAATCTCTCCAAAAAAAATTTTAAATAATCCAATTTTTTTTCTGTCATTTTAAGAGAATCTATTGTAAAATCAAGACTGTTTCGATAATAAGTAGAAAGAAGTAAAAGGCGAATGGCTAGAGGGTTATAACCTTTTTTTATTAAGTCTCTAAGGGTATAAAAGTTTCCTAAAGACTTTGACATTTTCTTACCATCTGAAATAAGATGTTTTACATGTAACCAATATCCAGTTGGAATTTTTTCTGTTGCTGCTTCACAGACTGCCAAGCTATTTTCATGATGTGGAAAAATTAAGTCTATACCTCCACAATGAATATCCACTTTTTCTCCAAGGTAATTCAGTTCAAGTGCAGCACATTCAACATGCCATCCAGGTCTACCTTTCCCAGTCTCTGATTCCCAACACATATCTGCATCATGGTTGTCCCATATTTTCCATAAAACAAAATGCTTTGGGTCTTTATAGTCTTCGCGTTTAATTTTCGCACGTAATTTCGATTTGGGTTTTAAACCAGAAAGACGTCCATAATCAACTTTATGTACGTTTAGAAAAACATTTCCGGTTTCATCTTTGAAAGCATATCCTTTTTTTAGGAGTTTCATTGTAAGAATTTGAATCTCATTTATATGATCTGAAGTGCGGGGATAATGATCTGCAGCTTCAATATTTAATGTAATTAGGTCTTCAAAAAAAGCGCGTTCATATTTTTTTGCAAGTCTTTTCCAAGGAATCTTTCTTCGTCTTGACCATTCAATGGTTTTCTCGTCTACATCTGTAATGTTCATTACCTTGATAACTTTGTATCCTTTGTGCTGTAACCAGCGTTTCAGTAGATCGCCAAATAAAAATGTTCTGAAATTCCCAATGTGAGCATAATTATAAACGGTCGGACCACAAGTATAAAGTCTAACAATTCCTGCTTCAGCTGGTTCAAAGACTTCTTTTTTTTTAGTTAGTGAATTGAAAACACGGAGTTTCATATCGATATATTTTTTTTTCAACTTTGGATATGGCATTATTCAAAATCGTTATTGAGATATTATTTAAGCTATTTTTTTGTTGTTTTTTGTTTTGTTTTCTTTGGTGTTTTCTGTTTCTCAGTTTTCTTCACTTTTTTTGTTGTTTTCTGTTTCTCAGTTTTCTTCACTTTTTTTGTTGTTTTTTGTTTTGTTTTC
>CAYZUE010000014.1:20354-22015 GCA_964481825.1 Candidatus Hydrothermarchaeota archaeon
TTGTTTTCTTTGGTGTTTTCTGTTTCTCAGTTTTCTTCACTTTTTTTGTTGTTTTTTGTTTTGTTTTCTTTGCTATTTTCTTCATCTCTAAATGAACGGGGCCTATTACAACTATACTTCCTAGAGCATCCCCTGAGAGTCCTTTTTTAAACCTGGCTAAAAGTGTTCTCTTGCCATGAGTTCTAATAATAACACCTGATATCGCTTTACCATTCTCATTACTCCAAACTACGTTATTTCCAATTAAACTTGCAACATCTTTATTCTTTACCTCAAGGATACCGTAATTATTATAAACGCTTCTTTTACTCCTTCTGAATCCAACCAATCTTGCCTTCATCTTTTTTACCTCTTAATTCATGTTTCATTAATTTAATTATCTCTATCCGCTAAGGTAACGTCCATCTTGTTTTTCATTTTTAATATCATGTTACAAATTAATTTAAAATATAGTGCATCGTTTATAATATTTCCCGAATTTAATAATTAACTTATTTAGTCAAATATCCTATATTAGATTTCGATTTTTACCTATTTACATTCACAGTTAATAATAACTTCTGTTTTTTCATCAATTTTAAATTAATACAAACATATATTTATGAATTACAAATGGGGATATTTTTTTACAAAAAGAAACTATTATGAAGAACAAAGTACCTTTTGTCGGTAGAAGTAACGTAGGAAAAAGTAGCACAATAAAAGCGTTAACTGGTATGAATCTAAGGGTAGGAAAACGTCCTGGAGTTACCCGCCAGTGCAAAGAAGTCCCTTATGGTAGATCCACCCTCTTGGATATGCCAGGTTTCGGGTTCATGGCAGGATTAAGCACTAGTCGTCAAGAGGAAATAAAAAAATTCGTAGTTCAATTTCTTGAAAACTCTAACGACTTAGCTTTCGCTGTTCAAGTTATTGATATCAAATCCTTTGCATCAATTTCAGATAGATGGATTTCTCGTGGATATGAACCTGTTGACATAGAGATGTATCATTTTCTAAAAGAGTTAGATCTAAATCCATTACTTTTAGCTAATAAAATAGATAAAATTCCTTTGGGAAAACGGGATGGAGTATTAGACAGGGTTGCAGATCTTCTCGGAGTTGATGAATCTCTTCATAATTTTGAAATTATTCCATATTCAGCAAAAACAGGAGAATCAATTTCGTATTTAAAAAAAGTTTTAAATTTAAAAATAAATCAAAATATTAATCAAATCTAGATTAAACCATAGCAGTATTAATAAATATATCAAATCTAACTATATCTTGTTATAGGTACGAATTTACAATGGAACTTAAGGTATTGAAGATAAAAAAACCAGAAGGCTTGAATATCATTCTAGGGCAAGCGCATTTTATAAAAACTATCGAGGATTTATATGAATCTATAATTGGGTCTGTTGTTGGAATTAAATTTGCTATTGCATTTTGTGAAGCATCTGGCCCTTGCCTTGTTAGAGTTGAAGGAAATAATGATAAACTTAAAAAAATAGTTTCAGAAAATGCCTATAAAATATCTGCGGGTCACTCTTTTTTAATAGCTATTGAAGATGCATTTCCGATTAATATATTAAATGCTATAAAAAATGTTCCAGAGGTATGCAATATTTTCTGTGCTACAGCTAACGAAGTTGAGGTTATCTTAGTTGAGACAGATCAAG
>CAYZUE010000015.1:0-21639 GCA_964481825.1 Candidatus Hydrothermarchaeota archaeon
CAATGAGATTACAATTTTTGATTCTACGGGTTTAGCTATTCAAGATATTGCAACTGGCTTCCTCGTTTATACAAAAGCTGTCAATAACAATGTAGGTACGGTTCTCTCCTTATTCTAGTTTACTGATTAACTGTCTGAGATGTTTAAGACCATCCATCAATAATTTATCACCTTTTTTAGTTATGGTATAATACTTCTTATTTTGCTCCCATTTAGTGGAAACATACCCTCCATTTTCTAATTTATAGAGAACCACATAAGATGTAACAAGAGCCGGATGAAAATTGAATTTTTCTTGTAATTCCCTTCTAAATTCATAGGCATACATATCTCTACTTTTTAATAGCTTTAATATATAAATCCAAAGAATTTCTTTAGTAGTTTTAGATTTAAATCGATTTAAGGGCATAGCAATATATTCTAACCATAAAATATTTATATCTTTTGAAATATTTTATAGTTATAAATGTTTTATAACCATAAAATAATGATAGGGTAAATGAATAACATGGGTAAGATTAACATAGCTGTCGTAGGAGTGGGCAATTGTGCATCCTCATTAATTCAGGGTATTGAATTTTATAAAGATGTAAAAGACGAAAAAAAGATACCCGGCATAATGAATAATAATTTGGGAGGATATAGAATAAAGGATATAAATATTGTAGCTGCTTTCGATATTGATGAAAATAAAGTTGGAAAAGATATTAGTGAAGCTATATTTACTACACCAAATAATACTATGAAATTTATGGAAGTGCCAAAAACTGGAATAAAAGTTCAACGGGGAATGACTCACGATGGTCTTGGAAAATACCTTTCAGAAAAAATCACAAAACATCAATCTTCAACAGTAGATGTTGTTGAAGTATTGAAAGAAACTAAAACCGATATTGTTATTAACTATCTTCCAGTTGGGAGCGAATTTGCAACTAAATGGTATGTTGAAAAAACACTTGAAGCAGAATGTGGATTTATAAATTGCATCCCTGTTTTTATTGCAAAAGAGAAAAGATGGCAATCTTTATTTGAAAAAAAAGGTGTTCCAATTATTGGAGACGATATAAAAAGCCAAGTTGGAGCAACTATTGTCCATAGGGTTCTAACAAATCTTTTCCGAGATAGGGGTGTAAAAATAGAACGAACTTCTCAACTTAATGTTGGAGGTAATACTGATTTCTATAACATGCTTGAGCGTGACCGGCTTGAATCAAAGAAAATATCAAAAACAAATGCAGTAACTTCTCAGATTGATTATCCAATAAATCCTGATAATGTCCATATTGGGCCAAGCGACTACGTAGCTTGGTTAACCGATAGGAAATGGGCTTATATTAGACTAGAAGGAAAAAGTTTTGGGGATATGCCCCTTAATATCGAACTAAAATTGGAGGTATGGGATTCCCCAAATAGTGCAGGCGTAGTAATAGACGCTATTAGATGTGCCAAGCTTGCTATGGATCGGGGAATATCAGGAGCCCTTGAAGCACCTTCTTCATACTTTATGAAATCCCCACCAAAACAATACTCTGACGATGTATCCAAGGGATTGATTGACGATTTTATAACTGAAAAAAAATAAAAAAAAAGAGGATTAGGTTAATATTGAATACCTATTTGTACCGTTTATTTCCTCTTTTTTTAGGTGTTTATATATCATGTTGTAGTAGATAAACATCCTTAGATGCGCATCTTTAACTCTATAGCCTCTGTCTTTAACTCTAGAAACTATATCATTAATTTTAAGACATTCATCATCATTAAAAACACTTAATATGACGTTTATCTTATCTGCAGCGTTACCAAATTTCTTCATCTGTACCCTCCAAATTATGCATTTTGTATTCTCTAAAACTATCCCCACTTGCGCTATTACATATTGGAAAATTAAAGCACTGGTGTAAGAGATAGCTAGCCATTTTCTTTTAATAATTTAAAATAAAAGAATAAATGGGTTAGATTATATAATCTATTCCCAAATTGGCCATTATTCCCTCTGAAACTGGCTTCCTTGTCGGTGCGGTTGGAAGTCTCTTTGGACGTCTAAGATAACCAAGACTATCGGTAGACTGTCTACGTGGAACTTCGATATTTGTAGACATGGGCCCAACGATATCAGGTGACCTTACTCCTGTTATAATTACCATCACTCGAACCTTTCCTTTAAAGTCAGGATCGATTCTTGCACCCCATATAACATTAGCATCATTTCTAAGGTAAGTAGTTGCAATTTCACCTATCTTAGTTGCTTCTGCTAGAGTTAAATCTGACCCACCAGTTATGTGTACCATTGCACCAAGAGCGCCGCGATAATCTACGTCTAGAAGCGGGTTTTCTACTGCATGCATTACAGCTTCTTCAGCCCTGTTCCTAGTGTCGCTCTCACCTAAACCAATCATAGCTGTTCCATTGCCTGCTGCTTCTTGCATTACAGACCGAACATCTGCAAAATCAAGATTTACCAAACTTGGTGTAGCTATAGTCTCAGTAATTCCTTTCACCATCTTTGACATTACATCATCTGCGACAAGAAATGCTTTGTCCATAGGAATGTCAGGGACATGATCGAGTAGTTTATTGTTATCGATAACTACAACACTATCTGCGTGTTTCTTTAATTTCATTAAAGCATCTTTAGCTCTTGGAATTCTGGCTCTTTCAATTTTGAAAGGCATGGTCACAGCGCCTACAACTACAGCACCAGATGACTTAGCAATTTCAGCAATAACCGGTAATGCTCCTGTTCCAGTTCCACCGCCAAGACCTCCTGTAAGGAAAATGAGATCCGCACCATCTAAAATTTCTTTTAGAGCTGGTTTGGCCTCCATGGCAGATTGTGCACCAACTTCAGGATAACCTCCGGCGCCAAGCCCTTTAGTAAGTTCATATCCGATAAGCATTTTTTTACTAGCTTGAATCAATTCAAGATGTTGTTTATCGGTATTCACAGCTATGAGCGTAGCTCCGTTGATTCCTATGGTATTCAACCGATTAATGGTGTTGTTACCTGCTCCTCCAACTCCAAGAACAAGAATTTTAGCTTCGCCAAATCCATCAGGAATTTGAGCTTCTTGATTAGAAGTAGAAGAGTTTTCTACGACTTGTTCATATATTGAATCCATTTTAAACCCCCTTTTGTGAATAGGTGAACAGCATACTATATATAGTTTTCTCAAATTCAATAAAAGCTGTAAAGTTATAGATATGGTCCTAATAATGAATATTAACACTGAACCTTTATATATGAATAAGCGTAAATGTATACAATCTAAGTTAATAAGAGAACTATGAATAAATCGGTTAGTAGAATAAATGTAAATGGAGTATAAGATTGCATAAAAAAATAAAAATAGAATCTCAAGATGGTAAAAGTAAAAAAGTTATCCTTCTTGAAGCTTCATCCTATACAGATGCTAAGGAGCAACTCCTTGATTTTCTTGAATATGTATTTCAAGGGGAAACTGAAAACAATAGTGATTATAATAGCGAATTTAAACCTGAATATATTCCAGATTGGTTAGGGGATTACAACTTAAAAGATCTATCACAGAAGGATAAAGTTTATTTATTGATAAAAAAGGGACACCCTAAAGATTGGGTTAGATCAACACACTTACAATCAGAATACGAAGAAGTTTATGGAGAAACCATCAAACTTAGTTCATTATCTACTTATCTATACAGGTTTTATGAACACGGGGCAGTTGACAGAAGAGGGTCACGGGCACAGAGAGAATACAAATTATTGGTTTATTAAAAGAATAATATCAATTTAGAAATGTAGGGATATTAGATTATAATACATTATTTCAAAAAAAAATACACTTGTATTCAGTAAAGTTAATTGTGGAAGATCTATAAAGTTTAATATTTTAAATTGATTAATTTAGATGATTAATAAATAAAGTAAAAATTTTTTTTTTTAATAATAGAAAATTATGGAGTATACATATTATTAAAGAAAAATAAGAAATTTAAATTAAATTTATTCAGTAATTTAAATTGAAATCAGATAATTTATAGAAAAAAAGGTTTATTTAATATAATAATAAAACTTTCTATGTTTTATAACTAATATTAATAATTCTTATTATTAATAATATATCCAAGTAAAATATCAAGTTTAATCACGAATATAAGGTTGTAATAATAAATTTATTTTTTCAAATTCGTCCTTTTTCATAGTTCTTTTCATAATATTCATGTGCTCTTGAATATTTTCATATTGGCCTCTACTTAATTTAATTGCTAATTCAACTGCCGCACCTAATCCCCTATTATACCCTGTAGGATACTTTCTTATTATTACTTCATTAACTGTAGAAAATCGCATTACTGAGAATTTACTATCATTATAGGAATCAGACTTAACATATTCGTTTTTTGAATTGAGGCTGACTTCGATATATGCATTTGCTTCCTTTAAAATTGGTGCAAAAACATTTTTAGAATTTGATACTTCATAGGATTCAACTTCAGGTTCACTGCAGCCTAGCCCATGCCCGCGGATAGTTGTTCTAAGAAAAATAAAGGGGTCATAAACCAAGTTGATTACACATCCTTTATTGCGTATGATATTTGAATGTGTATCACTTCCTAAATGGATATTTAAAATAAAATCGTTGTTTGATGCAGTATAAACACCCATAGGTGCAGCATTAGGGCTGCGATCTTTATTATAAGTAGTAACGACGCACTCTATTATCCTACCTTTTTCAAAACCTAACTGTTTACTCATGGTCTTACACCATTTAAAAGACACACCATTAATGAAGACGCTGTTAAATCAGCAGTAGTTCCGGGGTTTAATGAATTATCTTTCATTCGAATTTTTTTATCAAACTTTTCAATTTCTTTAAGTGACACTCCTTCTTCGATAATTTTCTTCGCCATGAAAGAGATTTTATTAGCTACTTTACCACCTTTTTTTTGGGAGATTAAAGAGTCTGGTACACTCGCTAATATATGCATAAATCCCGATAGAGTAGCTAAATTTAGATTTCCTGTTTTGTTATATACTTCCATAATCTTAGGATAACCCACATCATAGGTTATATGCATTTTTCCAGTTAGTTCTTTTTGAATGGAATTTTGATTCGAAAGAGTTAGTATATCATGTAAATTTAATTTCTGGTCAATTATCTCCCTAATTGAGTTATCATCCATTACATCTAGAGTATCTACTTCCCTAAGACCTCCCGGATTTGCAAGTTGAACTGCTCTGAAAAAGTGTATGGCATCTTGAGTTGTCGCATTTCTAATAGCTTTATTTAATTCGTTTTGAACATTATTTTGATTTGTACCTTTACCCCCTAAAGCCAAGCCATAGCTAGCAGAGAGGGGTATGAGAAGAATTGAAATTCCAAGGTTTGTGTTTTTTCCATTATGCCATTTTCTACTATCTCTAACAGCTTGCAATATTAGTTTCCCAAGATGTAGATTCCGATATTTTAATCCTTCTTTACGTATCCTAAAACCTCGTAAAGTTGCTTCCCTCGCTGCATCTCCAATTCCTATTGCACTTGCCAGAAAATGCTCGAATTTAGTATCCTGAAATTCTTTGAATCTATTAACATTCCCTGGTTTTGGATATGTGGCCTCAAGTAAGCACGCAATTTGGGCACTGTTAGATATATCCTCAATACTTATCATATTAAATCGCCACACATTAAAATAAACCTAATACATCCATTGTGAACTTTGCAAGTCTTTCCTTATCTGCTAGGTTTTTCATAAGAATATTGGTTGGAATGACCTCTAACTCATCTTTGGGCATACTTTCATTATTTTCAACAATAAAAAAATCAATGAGCCCTTTATATATGTCTGCAACACTTTTAGCTGAACAATCATATCCCTTTCCGGAAAGAAATTTGTCTGCTGGTCCGCTCACCGGATTCCCCGATATGATGGGAGAGATGGCTACCCTATTTCGTCGTGTTTGAAGACTCTCTCTCAACGTTTTAATAGAGATTATTGGTAAAATACTTGAGATGGGATTACTAGGACCAATAATTACCCCCTCCGATTTTTGAATAGCTTTTAAAGCTCCTTTAGATGTTCTAGCTTGCTCAATCCCATTAAAAGAGACTCCAGAAATATTTGGTTTTCCACGACAATTTATAAGATATTCATGGAAACTCATTTGGCCTTGAGACGTGTGGATAACAGTTTCGACAGGATCATCACTCATTGGGAATACTCTACTTTTAATACCAAGATATTTTGCTTGTTGAGAAATCACATCAGATAAGGAAACACCCTTCTTCATCATATTACCCCTCTGGATATGGGTAGCCCTGTCTAAATCGCCTATCTTAAGTAATTCATTATATCCTAATGTAAGGAGACGATGATGAGTATGATGTGTATCATCTTTAATACCGTGCCAAGTTCTTTCATCGATTATGCCACTGAGGGTGTATAGAACAGTGTCAACATCGGGGGAAAAATAACCATGAGAAAGCCAATGATCTTCTGCAGTATTTACAATAACAGATATTTCTTTGGGATGAAGTATTTCCATAAGCCCTTGAAGAAGCTTCGGTGTACCTGTTCCCCCAGATAAAATAACTATCATAAAATCACCTAAATAAATCTTCAGTCTTAGATCGTAACAAATCAGAAGCCTGTCCCTCACCTTTATAATTGAGACCTCTGATTATTACAACTGGAATTTTCTCTGCTGCTTCACCCATTATAATATTGGCTGTTGATGCCAAACAATCAGCAATAGCTACTTGAGTAACAAGAAGTTCGTTTCTATAAATATCCTTTTCACCTCTCAAGTCTAGTAATGGAGTTATTCCAGAACAACCTAAAGCTAGACCAACTGAACCATGTCTAAAAGGTCTTCCGACTGAATCTATTATAATTACACCTAAATCTACTCGAAATTTTTTTTCAAGAATACATTTGATGTTTAAAGCACTTTTATCAGAATTGATTGGAAGAAGTTTGGCATGATGTGGCTTCACATTACTTTGGTCAATACCTGCATTAGCGCATATGAGACCTTGGTTAGTAAGTGAAATAATAAAATTGTTACCTGCTCTAAGAATTTCTTGAGATTCACGTAAAATTAGTTCAACTAAACGGGGATCTTTGCCGGTAATTCCCGAAAGTTCATACGCCATATTAGTAGGTAAAATGGTTTTGAGATTTATTACTCTACCTTCAGCCTTAGAAACAATCTTTTCAGTTACAACTACAATATCACCTGAAGTTAGGTAAATTTGCTTGCTTTTTAGAGCGGTACTTATGATCTTTCCAAGATTATCTCCTTTTTTTATAAGCGGTAAATTTCCAAGAGGTATGGTGAACATAATCTAAAGTTTTTATTTTTATTTAGTTAAATAAATTAGGAGGATTACTGTAATAAATTAATCAATTATTGAGTATGTATTAAAAAAATTTGTTAAATTATTTTTAAAATTAAATTATGTATTTGGATAGAATCATAAAGATTATTGCATGTTAGATATTAAGTGGTAAAATGAATCGAAAATAAAAAAAATATGTGAGATGAGGTGGTATATAGTGCTAAAAATAAATGATGCGATACCTGACTTTGAACTAAAAGCATTTCATGAAGATGCGATAAAAGATATTAAGTTTTCAGATTACAAAGGGAAATGGTTAGTTTTAATATTCTACCCCGCAGATTTTACTTTTATTTGTCCAACAGAATTAGAGGAAGCAGCGATTAATTATGCAGAATTCAAGGACGTAAATGCTGAAATATTGAGTGTGAGTACGGATTATCATTTTGTTCATAAAGCCTGGCATGATAGCTCCCCTGCAATAAGTAAGGTTAAATTTCCAATGTTAGCAGACCCTACAGGGAAACTTTGCAGAGAATTTGGCACATATAAAGAAGAGGAAGGTATTTCTTATCGTGGCACCTTCATAATTGATCCTGATGGGATACTTAAGGTAATTGAATTACATGATACGCCTATTGGAAGGAATATTAAAGAGATATTGAGAAAACTTCGTGCAGCTAAATTTGTAAGAGAAAATAAAGGGGAAGTTTGTCCAGCAAGTTGGAAACCTGGGAAAAAAACACTGAAACCTGGATTGGATCTTGTAGGAAAAATATAAAATTAAGTGCAACTATTAAGTGAATCCGCATTTTAATTTAGAAACTTTGGGATCTTCTGGATCTGTTTAGTATGTACAAGAAGAGTCAAAGTTCTGATCTTCGTTCTAAGAAAGCGATATCAGAACCTACTAAATCGTACCATCTTCTTAATATGCACCCAGCGGGATTTGAACCCGCGTCGCAAGCTTGGGAAGCTTGAGTCCTAACCCCTAGACTATAGGTGCATGTTAAAACAAATATAACCAACTTAGCCTAGTTAATAATGATTTTTTATTACCCACTTTTTTTTCCGGTTCGGTATCATAGTTCTAATCATAATTTTTTCAATTATAATAATTATTCAGATATTAATTAAAATCATAATTCTAACTAATATAAATCTTATAATATTATCCAATAAAGAATCTTTATCAAACTCCTTTAGAATCCTCTCAATTAATTGATCTGCACGTGCTACTTGTATAGCTGTTTTAAACTTAACAAAATATAATTATTGTCAACTAAGTGGGCCTATACTTTCAGTTGGAATAAGTTTTGATAGTAGGGTTATTATAATATAAAAAAGGAACTAACATTTTAAGAATTGTCATCAAAACTAATTTAAATGTAATGGATTATATTTTTTTATCCTTATGTTTAAAAATTTACACGGTTATATAGAAGCTTTAATAGAAGAGCACGGTAACATCGGTATCTTTCTAGGTATGTTTCTAGAGTCTAGCATTCTCCCAATCCCCTCAGAATTAGTTCTAATTACAGCAGGAGCATTGGGGCTACCTGTGACAAGTATTGTGGTATTTGGTTCAATTGGATCAACACTTGGAGCTTCAGTAGGATATTACATCGGACGAAAGGGGGGAAGACCATTTATAAATCATTATGGAAAATATCTCCTAATTACAGAGTCTAAATTGATAACAGCAGAAACTTGGGTAAAAAAATATGGAAATATAACAGTTTTAGTCAGTAGGATTATCCCATTCATCCCCTTTAAGGTATTTTCAATTTCTGCAGGTATATTACATATGAATTTTCCATCATTCATCTTATATACTTTCCTTGGTATGATACCGCGGACCTTTGTTTTGGCTTATCTTGGTAAAACAATAATGGAGTATAAAGTTCAGGGACTAATCTTACTTGTTATTATCGGGATTGGGATCTATGTATTTTACCTTATTTTTAAGAAATTTAGACATGATGACGTGTTTTAACTGCGACTCCCCTGTTGAATGATAACATCTCTAACCCAGTGAGAATAGCTTTCCCTGTCCCAAGAAGTTTATCATGGTTATTTACAACAATAACTTCCTGATAAGGTCTAATGGTAGGATCACACGAAATAACAAATTTTGAAAAAACACTTTTTCCTTCTTCTACAAAATCTTCTGCTTCTTTAGATACGATTACTCTATTATTGGGAAAAGGCAATTCTAGGATTCTACTAGCCCCTTTAATACTGGGGATTATGAATCCATCAGAAGCTCGGAATACAGCAATAATATGTTTTTGATGAATAGCTCTTCTAATTCGATCAGTCTTTGATATCTCAATTTTAACGTCTTTGAATAGGATGTTCCCAGCACCACTGCCAAATTGATAATCTGCCATTGAAATTGCTTTTGATATAATATCTTCCTTAACCCCGATTTCGGAAAAGTCTTTAAAATAAGTTCCATCTAATTCCAAATATTGAAGAGAATGGTGGATGAGTTTCTTACTAAAGTTAGATAGAAATTTCTTAGCTGTATTAATCATTAGTTCATCCTGATTAAAACTTGTATACCTAGTTGTTATATGTTGATTAAGAGGGTATATATCTTCAATTTCAATAGGGATAACCCCAAATACTTTTGATAACATAGTTACTTGATATTCTTTACTGCCTTTGACTCCTATAGATTTTGAATATGGTTTGCGATTTTCGGGTAAAAGGACAATAGTTCTATTTTCTGTTCTTAGACGATTTAGTCTAGAAATGTGTCGAGTAATTTCCGGTCTAAGAATAGATTCAGACCCTGAGTAAAAAAAAGCTGATCTTTTAGTTAATGGATCAAATTTCTCTAACAGAGGTGATAAAAAGAAATTTCGAAGAGAATTTAAAAGGTATGGATGTCCTCTCACACGTCTTTCAACTAATTCTATTAATGATCCATCATGTATACATTGTTTTACCATTTTAATTTCTTCTAAGCTAACGTTCAAATTGTGTTTGGCTAGTAACGTTTCTTTTTGAATTCCACTTTGATTAAGTTCTTTGGGCGTGTAAGATGAACAGATTTTACAAGAACACGGGAAGTCTCGGATTTCGGGTAACCTCAATGTTCCGGAGGAAGTAATATATCTTTCATTTTGAGCAAAAAGAGAGTACGCAGCAGAATCTAAGATATCACATCCCATTGCACAAGCAAGTGCAAACATCATTGGATGGCCACATCCAAAGAGATGTACAGGTTTATTTAATGGAAGATGTTTTTTACATTCCATAACAACTTTAACCAGGTCTTTAAAACGATAGTTATCCAGCAATGGAACTACACCACCTATAGGATAAATATCAAATCCCATTTTACCCATTTCTTTTGCTGATTTTGCCCTCAAATCTAAAAAAACCCCACCTTGGATTGTTCCAGCCAGGAGCATTTCGAAAGAAAGTTTGGAACTCTCCTTAGCTCGCTTTAGCGTCTCTACCAAGTCTGCATTAACCCTCGAATGATGAACATTGATAGGGGTGGGAATATCAAGGATTACTCCAATATCCGATCCAATAGCATTTTGAAACTTGACAATTTCAATAGGGTCAACATCAACATCGCCATAACAATAAAGTTGGTATGAACCAGAATCGGTCATTAAAAGGCCATCGAACCCTAGCATTTTATGAATTCCATTTTCTAGAGCGTTTCTTCGGAGCTTTTTGCTTTGATGAATAATATATGAATTAGTTATTAATCCTTCATATCCAATACCTTTGATATATTCCGGGGTAATTTCTTGAAGATTAGGATTGACCACCGGTAGGAGAACAGGAGTTTCAATAACTTTATTCCTGGCCTTTAAAAGACCAATTCTCCCCATAGCATCTCTTTCCTTAATCTCAAACATTGTAACATTCAAGAAGAGTAGTGGTAAAGCTAAATAACTTTTCCCATAAATTTTATCTGTAAATCTAGTTATTTTAGTAATATGAAAAAAATGGAATCCATAACTAGTGAAGAGATGAAAATAATAGAATTAAATGCCTCTTATCTAGGAATTTATGTAAAAGATTTAATGGAATCTGCTGGAGAAAGACTATTTTATACCTTAAAAGAACGGGGTATATTGGCTGGAAAGTCGGTGGGGATTATTTGTGGCACAGGTAATAATGGGGGGGATGGATTTGTATTAGCAAAATATCTAATAAAAAATAGAATAGACGTTGATGTAATATTCCCTTGGGCTAGAGAGGATATAAAAACCAAAGAGGCACAAAACAATTTTGACATTCTGAAGGAGGGATATGGATCTATTATAAAAAAAAAGATAGATAGAGATTATGACATCATTATTGACTCGATTATAGGTACAGGCATAAAAGGGAAATTAAGAGAACCCACTCTCTCGTTAATTGAAAGTATTAACAAAAAAGATGCATACAAAATTAGTGTTGATGTGCCGACAGGGATAGGATTTAAGAATGTGTTAGACTCAGACTTAGTTATAGGTCTTCATAGATTAAAAGTTGGTACGGATACATATGAAAATATTGTAACCGATATTGGTATTCCTTCGAAAGCAGAAACTCATGTTGGACCTGGAAACCTGCTTATCCATTTGAAAACAAGAGAGGCGGATGGAAAAAAAGGAGACAATGGAAAGATTTGCATAGTTGGAGGGAGTAAAAAGTATTATGGTGCCCCTTTATTAACTACGTTTGCGGCTCAGAATTCTGGTTCAGACTTAGTTTACTTGAATGTTCCTCAAATAAACTTTGATGTAACACGTTGCTATTCTCCTGATATTATAGTACGAACCTATCCGGGTGATTATTTTAATAGAAAAGGAGTAGATGCAATTTTAGACCTATCAAAAAAATGTGATTCAATGGTAATAGGGCCTGGGATTAGTATGAATCCTGAAGTAAACGACGCAGTTTTTGATATTTTAAGTAAGATACGTATACCTACTGTAATTGATGCAGAAGCATTGCAGATTATTCCCGATGTTAAAAGCCGAAAAAACTGGGTTATTACTCCACATTCAAAAGAATTTGAAATATTGACAGGCACAGAAATTCCATCAAATATCGTTGAAATGACAGAATTAGTGTCAAGATGGTCAAAGAAGCTTGGAGTTACTATCTTGTTGAAGTCATACATAGACATTATTTCATCCTCTAAAGGAAATACAAAGCTTAATGATACTGGAAATCCTGGTATGACTGTAGGAGGTACTGGAGATGTATTAGCTGGGATTGTAGGAGGTTTCATATCCCAGGGGCTTGATCCCTATGATGCTGCTTGTTGTGCAGCATTTGTAAATGGTTGCGCAGGAGATAAATTATATTCAAAAAAAGGATATTGTTTCACTGCTATGGACCTTGCATCGCAGATTCCATATACTATTAAAGAAATTATGAATTCTGATTTCTTGTGATGCTAATAAAAAATCCAGAAAAGGATAATATTCCTGCTAAAAACATTACTTCTCTAAAACCAAATAATTGAGATACAATCCCACCCAATATAGGACCAAACGCCGCTGATATGCTGATAACCGAGGTTAACATTCCAATTGATGTTGCACGTTCTTCGTTTCTATGAGCCATATATAAAAGGGAACCAACGTATAGGGAAGACCAAGAAAGTGCCAGAAAAATATTAAGGAACAGAATTTGTGAGTAATTTGTTGTTAGACTATAAAAGATAAATACAAAAGTTGAGACTAATAGACCAATGTTTATTAGTATTTTGTCTGGGTACTTATCCATAAATCGCATAAAGATAACTTGGAGACCAGAATTCAAGAAATAAATAACACCAATCCAAAATTTAGTTGCGCCAAGATCCAGCAGAAAAATAGGGAATATTGCCCAAATTGAGTGTGCACCTGTATTTCTTAAGAAGCAAGCAAAGTAGACCCAAAAATTTCTTCTTATTACATCTTTTGGGAACATGGGTATACTCATTCTTCGGTGTTTAGATTTAGGTAAACTAAGGGATAAAATAAAAGCAATAAGGAAAAAAATTGAACTAAGAGTGAAAAGTTGCCAATAGACTGCAATTATCCCCGCAAGTATCGTTCCAAATGCCCATCCTAAACTCCCATATGAACTTAACTTACCGATATTACCGCCAGTTTCAAATACATAGGATATTAGAGGTGCAGTACAAATACCGACTGTGAAACCGGCTATAAATCTCAATAGTAAAAGAGAAACGACTTCTGTTGCAAAAATCTGAAGTAAAAAAGATACGGAACATAAACCCAATCCTAGAATAATGAATTCTTTACGCCTATACATATCTGAGGCACGTCCAAAGATGTAAGAGGATATAAAAATTGCGATTCCATAGGATGCCCCAATAAAACCAATTTGTATATAATTAGCTCCAATATCTTTAGCCATTGTTGGTATAAATATCCAGGAGATCATTACAGAAAAATGGATTAATAATTGTATAATATTCGCTTTCATAGTATATACCAAATTAATTGCTATTGATTTATAATGTATAATCTAAGGGATTTATTAAGGATAATAGTTAGATTTTTTAACTTTATTGATGTATTTAGTTCATAGATAGTTTAGTAAGTAATAAGTAACTAATACCCTAATTATACTCTTAACGGTGGGTCGAATTAAATTTTTTTTAGAGACCCTCCGTATAACCCCCAATTATTAATCATCTTTATTATGTTTTAAGTATCATCAACCTTATATAATAAAAAAAAACTTGCCAAATATTTTTAGCGAAAAATATATATGGAGATTTTAAATAAAAAGGGTGAATTATGAAATATGCAGTATTGGTAATTGATATGAATAAAGACTTTGTAACTGGAAAGTTAAAATGTGAAAGAGCACTGAAGATCATTCCAAATATAGATAAGCTAATAAAAAATAGTCGCAAGCAAGGAAATTTAGTGATATTTGCTAGTGACGCACATATGAAGGATGATCCTGAACTCAGAGTGTGGGGAGAGCATGGAATGGCAGGTTCTGAAGGAGCGGATGTAATACCTGAACTTAAAATCGAGGAAAGCGATTATATAATTGAAAAACGAACATATAGTGCTTTTTACAAAACTGGACTAAACAAATTACTTGAGGATAAGGGGGTTAATAAAGTAATAATAACAGGATTGCATACAAATATATGCGACCGTCATACAGCTGCTGATGCTTTTTTTAGGGGTTATAAGATTATAGTGGCTAAAGATTGTGTAGAAGCTTTTAGCGACAAAGATCAAGAAGAAGGACTAGATTATTTAAAAAAAGTGTATGGGGCTAAAATTAAAAGTGTTGATGAAATTATCAGTAATTAAAGAAACTAGGGCCTTTCATCGAAATTGAATGTTTACAAAAATATAGCCCTTCGTTCCCTTTTTCTGTAAGACCCTAATAACGTTTCCCGAGGGAACGATCTAACTTAATAGCGGGGGGTCGATTTGAACGACCGATCTCCGGGTACCTCACACTGATTTTTTTTCATTGTTATGAGCCCGGCGGGATTGACCTGGCTACCCCACCCCGCTTTTGTCGATTATATGCTTTGAGAAAAATTATGCTGTGAATTATATAAATCTTACCATCACATAAAACAACCGTATTATAATTAAATATTTATAGAGATTTAATGCCCCGGCCGGGATTTGAACCCGGGTCGTGGCCTTTCTTCGTTTAAAGCACTCGAAAGGGCCGCATGATTGGCCGGACTACACTACCGGGGCATTTTTTATTAGAATTCTTATAATTTCAAATGGGGACAACCCTAATAAAATTTTCCACAATTTTACGTAAGTTTGCTTTGGGATTTGAAATTTCCAAGAAAGTCCAATAAGTGCAGCCGCCGGGATTTGAACCCGGGTAACAGGCTTGGAAGGCCGGTGTCCTAGGCCAGACTAGACCACGGCTGCAGATTAGTTTATCCTTTTTTTATTTTAGTTTTTAAGAGTTGTTTAGCAAGAATAGGTAGGAATATACCTACATCAGTTACTATTCCTAATGCCTGAGCAGTACCTCTATCACTTAATTTAGTAACAGTTGCAGGATTGATGTCTATACAAATAGTTTTTACATGTGATGGTAAAATATTGCCCACAGCAATGGAGTGAAGCATACTTGATATCATAAGGACCATCCCTACTCCTTTTATCAGTTTACGCATCTCTTTTTGGGCCTGCATAACATCTGTAATTGTATCTGGTAATGGCCCATCATCCCTAATTGACCCTGCTAGGATAAATGGGACTTTACAGCTAATACACTCATACATTACACCATTATTTAATCTACCATCTTCAACAAGTTTTTTTATTGAGCCGGCAATAAGAACTTCATTAATTGCATAAAGATGATTCCTATGCCCTCCTTCCGTAGGTCGGTTAGTATCAGCGTTAACTCCTAAAGAAGTACCATATAATTGTTTTTCAATATCGTGAACTCCAAAACCATTTCCAGAAAACAAAACGTCTATAAATCCTTCCCGTATAAGTTTAGCTAAAGACTCTGAAGCACCTGTGTGTACTACTGCAGGACCGCAAACAACCAATACCTTTTTGCCTTTTGATTTTATTTCTAATATCTCTCTTACAATCTGATTAATCATTGACTGAGTAGGTTTCTCTGATGAAACATCACTTTTCATAAATTCAAAAACACTGTACCCCCTAGGTCTTTCAGATGGTTCAATTCTAATCCCTTTGCTTCCAACTACTACTAAATCCCCTTTTTGAACATTACTAAAAGGTGTGCATTTTGATTTTTTATTTACTACGTCTACTACTATAACGCAGTCCATCTCAATATCTTGGACTTCTACCCAGTCTTGTTCAATATAAACATAAGTAGGATGATTTGTAGTTGAATAAAAATTTCGAGGAAGGGTCATATCTTCCAAAGCAGGTTTTAATTCTAATGATCCTATCTCGGGTAATGTAGCTCCTACTTTATGGAGTTCCCCTAGTATCTGGTCAAGTTTTTTACGATTTGTTGATTTTACAAGAATGCGGGCATAGCTTTGTTGCGTCTTATGTTTTCCAATCTCAAACTGTAGAACCTCAAAATCTCCTCCAAGATTCATTATAGTATCAAATACTTTTGGTAAGATGAGAGAATCTATAATATGCCCTTTAAGTTCGATTTCTTTTATTAACATAGAATCACCTAAAACTTGAGACTTGAGATATTTAAAGGTTAGTCTAATGCACAATCATTGTGCCAATACCCTCATCTGTAAATAGCTCCAGGAGTAGAGAGTGTTTCACTCTTCCATCGATAATGTGTGCTGATTCACACCCATAGTCTAGAGCTCGGACGCAAGCTTTAACTTTTGGAATCATCGCCCCATTAATAACGCCCTCTTCAATAAGATGGTTAACATCTTTTGACTTTATCTTCCGAATCAGAGTTTTATTATCATTAGTATTCTTAAGTACTCCGGGCACATCTGTGAGAATTAAAAATTTCTTTGCCTTTAACGAATGGGCAATATCTCCAGCAACTGTATCAGCATTGAGATTAAGACTGTTTCCATCGACTCCAAGACCTATAGGCGATATTACAGGTACATACCCCTGGGAAGTAAGTATTTCAATTATTTCTTGATTAACTTCCTCAGTATCTCCAACTAAACCTAGATCAATCTTCTTTTCAACACCTTTACTTATTATTTTTTGTAGAGGTTTTTTCTTTGCAATCAGAAGTTTCCCATCTTTACCAGACACCCCTGCTGACTTACAACCATGCGCATTAAGCTCTGACACTATATCCGTGTTAATCTTTCCTACCAATACCATCTTGGCAATTTCAAGAGTTTCTTCATCAGTAATTCTCAATCCCTCAATGAACTTAGGTTGTTTCCCAAGTTTTTTCATGGCTTTTGTAATTTCATGTCCACCCCCGTGTACAATAACAGGTTTCATCCCAACATATTTTAGGAGAATAGTGTCTTTAATAGTCCAAGTTTTAGCATCCTCATCTAACATAGCATGACCACCATATTTTATAACAATATAGCTATTTTGAAATGCCTCTATGTAAGGCAATGCTTCAGCTAAGATATCTGCCCTGTTCATTTTATCTCTAATTATGTTATATACAACATCCACATTTTACTTTTTTATAATTTTAAAGAATTACTTGCGTTCTTAATTGGACTTCCTATTCAACTCTTATTAATAGGTTATCCTTACGGAATCACAATATTGGATTTGATTAGTATAATTTAAATCAAGTCGAATATTCTGCATTGATTTTGATATAATCATATCCCATGTCACACCCATATAATGTCGCATTCTTTCTACCATTGTGTAGATTCAAGATTATTTTAATCTCATTTTTTTTTAATAACTGCTTAGCTCGTTCAAGCTCATCTGAATCCTTAGATGCCCGTATTTTACCACCTTCGACCAGTGTAGATTCTATATTCCCACCCGAAAGTGAAAGACTTATATTTGAAGGATTAAAATTTGCACCAGAGTATCCTGCGGCCGCAATTATACGTCCCCAGTTAGGGTTTTCACCAAAGAGAGCAGTTTTCACAAGATTGGAGCTTGCAATTGCTCGGCCAGCTTTCAAAGCATCTCCTTTATCTTTAGCATTCAAAACTTGAATTTCGATAAGTTTAGTCCCACCTTCAGCATCTCGGACCAACATTTTAGCAAGTTCACAAGTTAGAAAATTAAGTGCTTCTTGGAAATTATCATCAATATCAACGTTTTTAGCATGCCCATTTGCAAATAAAATGACCATATCATTTGTACTAGTATCACCATCCACAGTCGAAACATTAAAACTCTGATCAACAGCTTCTTTTAGGATTTTGTCAATTTTTTCCTTGGGTATATATGCATTGGTTGTTAGAAAACATAGCATTGTAGCATGATGCAAATCAGGAGCGATCATCCCCGTACCTTTGGCTATTCCACCGAGTTCAATTACTTTACCACTGTTAAGCCGTGTTTTTACAGATATGCTTTTATGGTTTGAATCTGTAGTCATTATAGCCTTGGAAGCAGCGATAGATGCATCATTGTTATTTTGCATATCTTTGGATGTTACCTGAATTAAAGAACGGATTAAATTCATATCTAACCTTTGCCCGATAACTCCGGTTGATGCTACTCCTAAGTATTTAGGATTGATACCTAACTGGTTAGAAGCAAATATTTGCATCTCTTTAGCATCGGATAATCCTTCATCTCCGGTAAATGCATTTGCACATCCTGAATTAGCAACTATCCCTTGAAGATTTCTAGTTTTCGAGTGTTTAGTAGTTAAAAGTAATGGGGCTGCGATTACCCTATTAGAGGTAATCATAACAGAACTATTTGTAGGTACGTCACTCACTATTAACGAAATTCCGTACTTTCCCTTTCGTGTACCATAAGCTTTGAAACCTTCAACACAAATACCTGTGTTTGTGATTTCCATACCTAACTTTGTTTCGCAGTGCCTATAAAACTCTTTACCTTTGAAAAATCCTTATTTCCTCTGCTAGATTCAATACCCGAAACAACATCTACAGCGAATGGTTTTACAGTCTTAATAGCACCTTTAACGTTAGTTGGATTAAGTCCTCCAGCAAGAATAACAGGAACATTAACTTTCTCAACTATTTCCTTAGATATATCCCAATCATGTTTTTTCCCGCTTCCACCCATTTTTAAACTAAAGGTATCAAGTAGGAGATAATCGCAATAAGGGGCATATCGAAGTGAATCACTAATAGCGTCCTTTCCAGAAACATGGATAGTTTTGATTAATTTGCATGGAAGTTTTTTTAGTTTTTTTAAAATATTCAAACTCTCATTTCCATGTAGTTGGATATAATCAGGGGTAACGCTTTGATATAACTTATTAGCTTGTTCAAAACTTTTTGGCATAATAACCATAACACCTTTACCTTGAACTTTAGCCAATATTTTTTTTGCTTTAGATACATTCACTTTTCGAGGAGTTTCGATAGGCACCTCAACAATTACACCTATGAGATCAGCACCAAATTTAAGTGCATTAAGAGCATCTTCTTCCGTAGTATTGCCACAAATTTTTACTAGAACCATATTACTCCCCAAGCTTGGTTAAATCACCGTTAGTTTCCTTAACAAGCATGGCAAGCTTAAGATATGCTTTACCAGAATCGACGGATTCTTCAGCAATACTTATTCCATCAGCAATAGATTCTGCATTACCACCGATATAAATCGCAGCAGATGCGTTTAAAATAACTACATCTCTCATTGGACCCTTCAAACCATTCTTAAGGAGGTCAATAGTAATATCGGCATTATAATTTGCATCTCCCCCTTTTAAATCTCCAATAGTTGCTCTCCTTAAGTTGAATTCTTCTGGTTTAACTTGATAGGTTTGTATACCCTTAGTATTTAATTCAGATATTTGGGTAATTCCAAAAGTCGAAATTTCGTCTAAACCGTCTAATCCATGAACAACTAATGCTTTTTCAACATTAAGTTGTTCAAGTGCCTGAGCTAATCTTTTTGTCAGACTTGGATCAAAAACACCAAGAACTTGAGCCTGGGCATTAGAGGGGTTCGTTAAAGGTCCTAGAACGTTAAAGATACTTCGTATACCCATCTCATTTCGAGGTACAACCACATGTTTCATCGCTTTATGAAATTTTGGGGCAAACATAAACCCTATGCCAGCTTTTTCAATACATTGTTGAACCTTTTTAGGTGAGCAGTTAATATTAACTCCTAAAGATTCAAGTAAATCAGCACTCCCAGCTTTTGACGTAACACTCCTATTCCCATGTTTAGCTATTGGTATACCAGCTCCAGCTGCAATAAAAGCGGCTACCGTTGAAATGTTAAATGTTTTAATTTTATCCCCTCCAGTGCCACAAGTATCCACAAGTGTTCCGCGAACTCTAGGATTGATCCTTTCACCTAATTGTTTCATGATTCTAGCACATGCAGAAATCTCTTCAGTTGTCTCCCCTTTCATTCGTAAAGCAGTTAGAAAACTCGCTATCTGCGAATTAGTTGCTTTTCCATCCATAATTATCTTCATCGCCCTTTCTGTTTCTTCAGTACTTAGGTCTTTATATTCGCTCAATTTTGAGATGAATTCTTTCATGAATATCCTCTAAACTAAATCTAAAAAGTTTCCTATAAGGACTTTTCCGTTACTAGTTAAAATCGACTCTGGATGAAATTGCAAACCTTCAATTGGATATATCTTATGCCTGACTCCCATGATTATTCCATCATCTAAACTTTTTGCTGATATTTCCAGTTTGTTTGGTAAAGTTTCTTCCACAAGTGAAAGAGAATGGTATCTAGTTGCATTAAACGGGTTAGGGACTCCGATATAAATTCCTTTCCCATCGTGTTTTATCTTGCTTGTTTTTCCATGCATTAAATTTTTTGCTCTTTGCACTCTTCCACCATATGCCACCCCAATTGTTTGATGTCCTAAACATATGCCCAGAATTGGAGTAGACTCACCAAATTTCTGAATAATTGATATACAATTACCAGCATTCTCAGGCACGCCTGGACCTGGACTAATGATAATGCATTTAGGATTGATTTTGTTAATTTCATTTAAAGTTACATAATTCCTCTTCACAATAACCTCAGCCCCAAGATCCCCAACATATTGATAGATATTGTAAACAAAGCTATCAAAATTATCAATAATCAGAACTTTCATGTAACCCCCCTGCTAATCTTATTGCCTTAAGCATAGCCTTACATTTATTTACGGTTTCTAAATATTCATTTTCAGGAATCGAATCAGCTACAATTCCTGCACCTGCTTGAATATATGCTCTTCCACTTTGCAAAACAATTGTCCGTATTGCTATGGCAAAGTCCATGCTTTTATTGAAAGAGAAATACCCCACTGCACCACCATAAATCCCTCGTCTTGTTTCTTCAAGATTTTCAATTATTTCCATAGCTCTAACTTTAGGTGCACCGGAAACAGTTCCAGCAGGGAAGCTTGCATCAATAGCATCAAAAGCATCTTTATCCGTTCTCAACTCTCCTTCAATATTACTTACGATGTGCTGGACATGGGAGTATTTCTCTGTTGTCATGAATTCCGTAACCTCTACTTTTCCAAAACGAGAAACTTTAGATATATCGTTCCTACCTAAATCAACTAGCATCACGTGCTCAGCACGTTCTTTTGGATCATTCAACATTTCCCTTGCCAGTGAAGCATCATCCACAACATCTATTCCTCGAGGTCTGGTACCTGCTATTGGCCTTATTGTAATTTTATTATCTAACGCATTAACTAGGATCTCAGGACTTGACCCGATTATTGTAACATCATGAAATTGTAGAAAATA
>CAYZUE010000016.1:0-21433 GCA_964481825.1 Candidatus Hydrothermarchaeota archaeon
TCTCAACAATATTATTCTACTTTACTTTTAAAAAAAAATTAACTTTATAAAATATTATTTATTGATATTAAAAGTTTTAATAGTGCCTTTAACCTCTTTCTAGCATGTTTGATAATTCATTAGTAGGATATTATTTTAAAAATAGTCGCAATTAGCAAGATATAAATACCACTTACAGTTATTGTAATAAAGATATATCTAAAATTAAAAAAATTTTTTGGATTTTAGTTCAAAAAAATTGGAGGATAAATAAAAATGGGAGAAGAAAAATTAATTCCTACAACAATGGTGGGGGCATACCCTCGACCAAAATGGTATAGCCAAGATATGGGTGACAAAGATCCAATAGACGCATTGCGAGATATCGGTTATAGAGAAGCATTTGAAGATTCCGTAGGCCTTGCAGTTCAAGATATGGATCTTGCAGGTCTTGATAGTATCCCTGATCCAAGACAGTGGTATGATGGATCACATATCGAATCGTTTTTTTGGTATGCACCTCAACGAATTAATGGGTACAAAGGCTGGGGAACAACTCCAGATATACTAGTCAAAGCGGTTGAAGCAAATTCTGTAAAGAAAGAATTCCTTGACCTAGTTTTAGAGTACCATAGCTTTCCGAACGTAGTAGAAAAGGTTACACGTGGTCCTTTAAGAATGGCAGAGATGTATAAGATAGCTCAGAAGTTTACTAAAAAGCCAATTAGGATGCCAGCTCCAGGATGTGGTCCGGCTCACTTAGCTTTAGTGACCAGTGGCCCAGGTTACGATAGAATTGAGGATCTTGCTATGGATTTGGCGAAAATATTTAATGCCGAATTTAAAGACTGCGCTGACGCAGGTGCTCAGCAAATTCAGATTGATGACCTGACACTTTTCCTTGCTACGGTTGTTGGAACAGACAACATTGATTGGGTAGTAGAGGCTTTGAATAGAGCTTTCAAAGGAATTGATGCTAAGAAAACGTTCCATATATGCTTTGGAACCTGGTGGGCAAACATTGGTTTTCCAGGATCTCGTGATGGTTATGGACCTATCTTTGAGAAAATGCTTGACATTAAATGTGATGAATTCATGTTAGAATTTCCCCCACAAGGAGATAGAGGGTGGGGAGCAGACCTCAAGCTCTTCTCAGAATATAGTGTAGATCAAGACTTAGCAGTAGGTACTTATGGTCCTAGATCGTTAGTGGTTGAATCTCCTGACCAACAGGCTGATAAATTACGTGCAGCCTTAAAACATGTAGACGCAGGCAAACTTTCGTTAAGCTCAGATTGTGGAATGCGAATAGTACCGAAGGCAATAACGAGAAATCAAGTAAAATCATCCGTTGAAGCAGCTCAAATAGTTAGGGCGGAACTCAGTGGGAAAGGCTGACTCTTTCCCATCTCCCTATTTTTTTTTTTATATTTGATTAGTGACTTAGTTTTTATTAGACTCTAAATTATCAGTCTTAAATTAAACAATATCCTGATGAAAAAAGATAAGCTAGAACTTTCATCATAAAATACAGTAATACCAGACAGGCGAAAACGGAAAAACCGTATTTTTTTTGCTTATCTGCGATTTTCAGATAGATTACGAGAGAGTTTTGATACTAAAATTGGAGAAAATAAAGAAGAAGGATTTTTTTGATAAATATTAATTTTTACGTTTATTAAAGGACTTAACGGCATTTGACATTTCACGGATGTTTTCAATTGGAGCTCTTGGTGGAATTCCACATGCAGGAGCGAGGATATCAACACCGTCTGCTAAGGCTTTGAGAGACATCTCATTAACATCTTTAGGACTTCCGAATAGGAGGGTAGAAGTAGGTATATTTCCAACAGTAACCATATTATTATTTAAAACTTCTTTAACTCCTTTCACATCAACTGTAGGGCCTTCAAAAGAAAAACTCTCTAAACCAGTTTGTAATAACATTTTAAGAAAGTGAGTAGTACTCCCACATATATGAAGGATGATAGGACTTTTTATTTGACTATGCATTTGCTTATAAGCTGGAATAAGGAACTTTTTGAAGCTTCTAGCGCTAAGCATATCACCAGAAGCAACAGGATCTAGGATACATATGACATTTGCCCCATTTTCAAGGAGAGTATTTGCATATTCAATACTAAAATCCACAAGTGAATCAATAACCTCCTTTAAATCATTTGGATACTTGATAGTTGATTTTAGAATCCATTCGGTGCGGAGAATATGTCCTGCCAAAGTAATAGGACCAACTATACCACCATAAATTGGAACATCACTATATTGTTGACTTAATAAATTACAAGCAGATAGTACGTTGGGTATTCTACCCTGTTCCAAGAGATTCTTTGAAACAGTAAAATCTTTAGGATCCTTAAAAGCTGGTTCTAATATTGAAGGTGGCCTATCAATAATTCCCTCCTTAATTTTACATCCGAAGGCTTCACCTTCAACACAAAGATCAAAGGGAATTCTTATACCATCAAAATCAAGGATTTTATGGGCAGCCCCGGCCAAGGAAGCCATTTTTTCAGCTTCTATTTGGGCTTCTGGCCAAAAGGCATCTTCTAATTCCATTTGCTCAACTGTAGGGGTTGCTAATGGACAGGAGCAGATTTTCTCATCCATATGTTTTCCCTTTAGCAATGAAAGAACTTTTTTTCTTTTCGTCATTGTAATACTCTTCAAAAAAATTCTATTAAAATGAAAGGGCAAATGTCTGTCAATTATTGGACCTTTCCGTTACAATACCCTTATTCTTTAACTAAGAAAAACCCATTGTAAATTGAAAAAAAAACCACATATAAGTTATAATATTTTACCTTCTTCAGTGATTTTTCCATTTCTTATTCTTGTTGAAGATATTCGTTTTCCATTTTCAGCCTTAACCAAGGGGACTACAATAATTGCCATTGAATCTAAACCATGATTCTGACGATGAAAATTAATTTCTAAGGCCTTCTCCTTGGTTTCAGAGGAAACCACTATAGCATCAATTTCTTTATCTGAAATAGCTGGTCCATATGCATCTTCAAGTTTAAATATCTCGTAATTTTTTTCCTTAAGGTACTTCTCAAGGCTACTCTTTCTAATATTGTACTCTTGAGATTTATTAACAGAATAAGAATCAGATGTCAGACCAACAATCACCTTATATCCTGATTCAAATGCTCTATTTAGAAGCGCCTTATGTCCTTTATGGAAATGATCAAAAGTTCCTCCTACAGCAACTTTATTGTATTTCATAAGCAAAAGGATTTATCTCCAAAGTGGATTATATTAATTTCTATGACAAGCAGGGTTGATATTGCACTAAATAAATTAAATTCCAAGGGAGTAGACTGTGGTATTCTATTAAAACCTGAAAATATTTACTACCTAACAGATTTCTCTCCCACTTCAAAAGCCGCCCTTATTCTGAAAGAAAATCCTATCCTTCTTGTTTCTAGAATGGATTATCAACTTGCAGAAAAATCGAAAGTGGAAGTCGAAGTGACTGAAAACTTCGGAGATAAATTAAACTTAAAAGTCAAAAAAGTAGCAGTAGAAAAAAAATACGTCTCAATAGAGTTTTGTGAAAAACATTTAAAAGATAAGAAAATATATGATTTGGATTTTGTTCAAGAGATGAGAAAATTGAAGGATAAAGGGGAGATAAAGACAATGAAAAGAGCGGCAAGGATAACAGAAGGAGTTATAAAAACCGTTGAAGGAGAACTTAATGGAAAGATTGAAAGAGAAATTGCTGCTCTAGCAGAATATAAAATAAAAAAGAAAAGTGAACTTGCCTTCAACGCTATTGTTGCATCCGATGAGAACTCAGCAATCCCTCACCACCAACCAGGGGAGAAAAAAATAACTGGAAAGGTAATTATTCTTGATATTGGAGCTAAGGTAAATGGGTACCATTCAGATATTACCCGGACTTTTTTTCTAGATAAAGAACCAGAATTGTATCCCATTGTGTTGGAAGCACAAAAAGCAGGGATAAAAGAATGCTATGCTGGGAATAACGTGAAAAACGTAGATTTAGCTACAAGAAAAGTGATTAGAGAGTATGGATATGAGGATTATTTCCTTCACTCCACAGGACACGGTATTGGATTAGAAATACATGAACCTCCGATTCTGCACAAAAAAATAGATGGAACATTAGAGAAGGGAATGGTTGTTACAGTTGAACCAGGGATATATAAGGACTATGGAGTAAGAATGGAAGATATGATATTAGTTGGTTCTAAAGCTAAACTTTTAACCAAAATGAAGAAGTGTTGAGATGTTGATATATATCGATGCCTCTGTAGCAGGAATAAGTGGAGATATGATCATTGGTTCTCTACTTGATCTTGGGACTAAAGAAGAAAGCATCTATGTCGTTGAAAGAGAAATATCTAAAGTATTAGGTCATCCAGTTAAGATTACAATTAAAGATGTAAAAAAGCATGGAATGACATCAAAAGGAGTAACTGTTGATACATTTGAAGAAAGTCTATCTACAAAAAAATTGAAAGAGAATGTTGCCTCGCTAACAAAAATCCTCAAATTAGATATAGAGGCCAAAAAGTTTTCTATTGAAACTCTGATGACCCTACTTAGAGCAGAAGAAAAAGTTCATGGTGAAAAAGAAGACCCGCATCTTCATGAACTAGGCTCAGTTGACACTCTTGTAGATATTTTAGGTACAGCTAAACTAATGCAAGAATTGGATTTTTTCGATAAGAATGTAAATGTTTATTCTTCATCAGTAGCGGTAGGAAATGGGACCATTGAGACTTCCCATGGTACACTATCAATACCAACTCCTGTTACTACTGAAATTCTAAGGAGATTCAAAATTCCATTTAAGTTTTCCCATGAAGACGGGGAACTAGCAACGCCAACTGGAGTTGCCATTCTCGGCAATATTGCCCATTCTTTTAAGTCCCCATTCTATCCAGTTAAGGTCGAGAATACTGGTAGGGGATCTGGCAGATATGACTTTAAATCCTTCCCTAATATTCTGAGAATAATGAAACTATCTTCAAAAAAGGGAATTGAGGAAGTTTCGATTGTTGAAACTAGTGTGGACGACGTAACTGGTGAAGTTTTAGGATATGTTATTAAAAAACTTTATGACAAAGGTGCTTTTGACGTTCAGGTTATCCCTACAATTTCAAAGAAAAATCGCCCAAGTTACATAATTTTTGTTCTTGGAAAAGTAGGAAGTGAGGAGGAACTTGCAAGAATTCTTATGGAAGAGATTGGAACCCTTGGTGTTAGAATACTCCCCGCTCAAATGCGGATGGTATCTAAAAGAAAACTAGAAAATATCAAAATATCTATAAATGGGTTTAAAGAAACTGCCAGAGTTAAAGTTTCATATTCAAGAGGAAAAAAACATGTAAAAGCTGAATTTGAAGACGCAAAAAAAATAGCTGCTAAGACGGGGATTCCTCTGAAAGATGTGATAAAAGAGATTGAAAAGCGTGCTACCTAAACTTCGCTACTCTATTGGCAATGATAGCAGCTATCATACCCGCTCCTAACCCATTATCAATATTAACAGCAGCTAACCCTGGTGCACAACTCTGCAACATCGAGTAAAGGGCTGCCTTACCTTCCCCTCCAATACCATATCCTGTAGACGTTGGGAGACCTACAACTGGAATATCTACTAAACCAGCTACAACGCTAGGAAGGGCACCTTCCATACCTGCAGCGACTATAATCACATCAACATCTTCATTTACTGAACTTTCAATGGCAGGGATTAATCTATGAATGCCTGCAACACCAATATCATAAAAAGAATAAACTTGGCATCCCATTTCTTTTGCAATGGTTACTGCTTCTTCAGCACTGGGAATATCTAATGTGCCTGCCGAGAAGACTGCAATCTTACCACCGGTATTATGATTCTGATATTTTTTATCTTTGATTACAAGAAGAGCAGCCTTACTGTTTTTATGTACTAATTTATTTCGAAACCGATTTGCAAGAAAATTCTGTTTGTCATCTGATAATCGAGTGATTATACATCTACCTTTCTCCTTTAATAGGGAGATAACTAACTGAACTAATTCATCTTCCGTTTTACCTTCGCCATAAACTACCTCTGGAGCTCCTGCTCTACATTCCCGTTGTAAATCAATATTCCCCCAGTTTGATATCTTTGAAAGACTTATAAGACGAAGCTCCTTTTCCGCATCTTTAATGGAAATAAATCCATCTTTAAAATTATTTAATATCTGTTTAATTGACATTCAAGGTCCTTTGATTTTATCAGTTAAAAAAATTTTGTTCCTACGTCCATATTGTTCTTTTCTAATGGCCTCCCTTTTTTCAAGTTCTGCTAGGATTTTACTAACCTTTGCCTTTGAGAACCCGGTTGATCTTGTTATTTCTCTTTGGTCTATACCATTATTCTCTATAATTATCCTTAGAATACTTTGCTCATCCTCCTTTAAGATATCTATTTTATCAAATACTTCATTATTTTCTAATATCTCTGAATCGGGTCCTTTTCTTTTTTTATAAAAAAAGAATGCAACTATCCCTAGGATTGATAAAAATAAAAATACGTGTAGAATGGAAGGATACCATCCAACTCGTTCAAAAAAAATAACAACTTTAAAGTTTCCTTTTAACTCTGGGGGTATCGGTTCTAACATCTCCCAAATTAAAATCATGCTTCGACCATCAGATAGAATGTATTTTGAAGTAGGAACTGTTCCCTCTTCTGATAAGACATAACCTTCAGGGAGAAATACCACCATCTTAAAGTTTTTAACGTTAGCCAGAATGGATTGTGCAGAAGTTAAAATAAATGTATTACCAGCTTTACCTTGGATAGATTTTTCATTTTTATAATGATAAATAAGAGTTTGATTATCATTAGGTTGAAGGGGCTCTCTAAAAGGAACAGTTACATAAGTCGTTCCACTCCGAAGAGTGGTAGAAAAAGATATCTCTCCTATATTATCGGATACTCTAAGATCTACTAATTCAGCAGAAAAGGGATAGCTTACTTCTTTTAGAGGATTATTCTGAGAGTTTTTAAAAATCATGGTTATCTTTTCTTCTATTTGCCCAGGATTACCCAAAAATAACAGACCCCCACTTATCGTTAGCGATGCATCATACTGGATTACTTCTTGTGAAAATACCGGTGGGAGAGTTAATAACAATATAATTAAGACTATAAATCCTTTCATCAGTAAACCTCAAAACATTTTCTCGAGCGCATCCCTCGCCAACATTCCATTTTTTACACCGATTTTTTGCGCATCTAATGTCAAATCCACAACCCTTGCATTAAGCATATCATCAAAGGATGAAACACCAGTTACTTTTGCTGCAACATCTCCAAGAGAGGAGGCAGCATCAATATTAAGATACCCACACATTATAAAACCCTTTTCAGCCTTTATTAATAAAAGTGGGGCTTTAGACATGGATACTTTTATACCAGTAGCAACTCCGCTGTTTAGTTTAATGAGTTTTATTTGGATTTCTTTACCCCCCCCTCTATATGTCTGAAATCCCATATAATATTTTCTAAATTAAAATTATATTAAATCATGTAAATGGATACTAACCTTTCCAAGGGTGCCACCATAATTACCCGCAGATATGCGCTTTATCCCGCTCAAGTTTTGGATTGATTTAATTCCTTCTGCCATTGCCTCTCTCACCTTTTCTTCAGAAATTCCGTCTATCACTATCTCAGTTACACCGCCAAAATCTTTTACCTTAGTATCTTTGACTTTATCTACAAGTGTTGGACAATATATCTGATTTGTAGTTGCTCGCATAAATTTATATTTATCCGATCCAACTTTTGAACCAGCTCCACATACTCCACCAGGAAAAGGCGTTATAACTCCACCAACCTTGTGAATTGCGTCTAATGCTTTCTCTGCAGCGAGAAGTGCTCTGTTTTGGGTATCTGTAAAAATAAACAAATTACCCCCCATTACTCCTTTCGACACCCCAAATTCACATTCTATTAAAAACTCACCAGACATAACAGGTATAGCAACCATCTTGCGATTAGCTATATTTTTAATTTCTTCATAACCATCACCAAAATAACGCATCTTATATCCTATATCCAGCATTTCTTCGGATTCACAATGGTTCCAAACTGCTGCAGCTGGTGCAGTAAGGATACATTGACCTATTCTACTTAAAAGTTCATCCTTCATCCTTTTTTTAGCAGCCCAAATTTGTATTATATGGCCAGATCTACCATCAGGGTTATTGAAAGAAGCATTTTCAATTCCTGCCTCAGATGAACAACCAATCATTGAAGTTGCATAACCTGTAACTTCACGAACAGCTACCTTAGCCCACTTTTCACTTGGGCCTGTAACTATCATCCTTGAATAATAACCCTCGAATGCTTCGGCGTAGGTATCTTCAATTTCCATCTAACTTTTCCCCCCAAATATCTTATCCCAGTTCTTATCAATTTCAGCTTGAATATGCTCGATAGCAGGTTCATCTAAATGTTTAAATCTTTTCTGCATTTTGAGATAGCTCTTGACTGACTGCTTTTTAGCTGGTTTATAAGTTACACGTTTATTCCCATTAACTATCTCATAGAGCACCCACATACCACTATCAACTGCAAGCCTGGGAATTTCTATTCCTTTATCACTAGGTATCCCCCAACCAGGAGTGCAAGAGGCATGGATATGGATATAGCTAGGGCCTTTAACCTGTAGTGCTTTTTCAACCTTGGCCATATAGTCAAGAGGAAAAGCAATGGAAGCAGTTGCAACGTAAGGTACATTATGAGCTGCAATTATTTGAGGCATGTCTTTCTTAGGGCGATCGTTTCCAACTGAGTGGCTCCCAGAGGGAGATGTAGTAGTACTAGCACCATATGGAGTTGACCCGCTGCGTTGTACTCCAGTATTCATATAAGCCTCGTTATCGTAACATATATAGAGCATATCATGACCACGCTCCATAGCACCGCTAAGTGCTTGTAAACCAATATCAACTGTACCCCCATCACCGCCAAAAGCAATAACATTGACTTTATCTTTCTTCCCCAAAGCCTTAAGAGCAGCCTCAACACCGCTTGCAACTGCTGCACTATTCTCGAATGCAACGTGTATCCATGGGATACGCCAGGCTGTCTCGGGATATGGGCTAGAAATAACTTCCATACATCCAGTTGCATGAGTAGCAACAGTGTTCTCTCCAGCTACTTTAAGAGCAAGGCGCATTGCAACTGTACATCCACATCCAGCGCAACCTCTATGACCAGGGGCAAAAAGTTCATCATTGCTTACCTCTTTCATATTTTTTCTGAACTTGAAGCATCGTAAGGCTGAAAGATTTGATTTGCATACACGCCTACATTTTACAAATGCAGGAACATTTTCAGTAACTAGCATTATTCTTCCTCCTTTAGACCAACCCAAGTTACTTCTTGGACTTTACTATCTAATGCTTTATTAGAATTGTAAATTATTTCTTTTATATATTTTGAAGTTACATCTCGTCCACCCAGACCAACAATGAAATTTAGAGCCTTAGGCTTATTATTTGAATTATAAAGTAGACCTTTTATTTCGCTATACAGTGCACCCTCTCCAAGTCCCAAGGAAATATCTTTCTCTATAACAGCTACTACTTTAGCTTTAGATAGTGCTTTAAGAAGCTCATTTTTTGGAAATGGGCGATAGCATTTAACTCGTATTAAACCAGTTGACCCATATTCATTTTCATCTATAACTTCTTTGATAGTACCGGCCACAGAACCGATAGTAATTAGGATGACATCAGCATTATCTGTCTTATACTCTTCAATTAACCCGTATTCTCTTCCAATAAGTTTCCCATATTCTTTATCTACATCTTTTATGACTTTTAATGATCTCTGGATTGCTTCCTCATTCTCATGTCTAAATTCAGTATAACTATCAGATCCTGCAAATGCACCAATAGTCATTGGTTTCTTAGGATTCAGAAAAATCTTTGAATCGAAATCTGGTAAAAATTTTTTTACATCATCTTTGCCTGGCACATCCACCGGCTCAACTGTATGTGTTAGTACAAAACCATCCAAACACACCATGACCGGAAGCATGACAGAAGGATTCTCTGCAATTTTAAACGCTTGAACAGTGGTATCTAGAGATTCCTGAGCTGTTTCACAATAAAGTTGAATCCAACCTGAATCTCGCTCAGTAATTGAATCTTGCTGATCGTTCTGTATGTTCAAAGGAGCTGAAAGTGCACGATTACAGTTAACTAGAACAATTGGTAAACGTAGTCCAGCAGCTGCAAACAACATCTCATGCATTAGGGCGAGACCTTGTGAAGCTGTAGCAGAAAAAACACGGGCACCTGTTGCACTTGCACCTATACAGGCACTCATCGCACTATGTTCACTCTCAACTTTTATATATTCTGAATCAATTTCTCCATTAGCCGAGGCCTTTGCTAAACCTTCACTTATATGAGATTGGGGAGTTATAGGATATGCCGCTATAACCTGGACATCACACAATCTAACAGCTTCTACTACTGCACCATTCCCATCCATTACATCCCTAAAAGGTTTATCTTGATCAAGCTTTTGCATTACTTTTCCTCCAAAATCATTTCAATAGCATCAGTTGGACATTCATTAGCGCAAATCCCACAACCTTTACAAAAATCTAGATCAACTTCAAACTTCTCACCAACCTTATAAATACAAGGTTCTGGGCAGAAAATCCAGCAGTTCCCACACTCAATGCACTTATCCGGATCAATAACTGCTCTATAAGTCCGCCAACCGGCTGTTTTATAATTTACCGAATTCCCGAAATCTGTTATTATACTACCATATCTCATAAATTATCCACTACTGTGTTGTATGCTATTTCTATTGCCTTAACGTTCTTCATTGCAAGTTTATTTGGAAAGCGTTTAATAATTGCATCTTTCAAAGATTTAAGAGTTACCAAATTTGTAATAGCCGCAAATCCTCCAAGCATAGTTGTGTTCACAATTGGAACTCCTAAGTTATCAATTGCAATTTTTGTAGCATTCATTGTATATATCTCCACATTTTTTTTTATATTGAATTCCTCTGCGTTTTTTTCTGTATTAATTAAGATAATACCTCCAGGTACCAACCCATCAGCAACATCTATTACATCAATAAGTGATGAATCTTGAACAACGACATAATCTGGTGAATAGATCTGAGAACGGATCCGAATAAAACTATCAGAAATCCTTACAAACGCAGCTACAGGGGCACCTCTTCTCTCTGTTCCAAATACTGGAAATGCTTGACAAAACTTTCCATCTTTAAAGGATGCTACTGCAAGAATATCCGCGGCAGTAACAGCTCCTTGACCACCTCTTCCATGAAACCGAATTTCTTTAATTAGTATCACCCTTTTTAACTAACTGGATAGTACTAGCATATGCATAATACGTTCCAATAGCTTTTATTAGATCTTCCTTGGATTTAGATAAAGTAGGTATAGGTTCCCAGAGATTATCTCCCTCCTTAACCGACACAACCCCATCTAAAATATTATTATCTAGGGCGCATTTCATAAGAGCCGTTACAGCTCCACCATCCTGGCCCTTTTCTAATATTTCTCCGTCCTTTGCTCTAACAGCAACTATTTCAAGAAAATCCCCCAATCCCTCCTCATATGTTTGACCATTTTTAAAAATCTCTTTCTTAATCAATTTAGTAGGTAGGGCAACCCTAGGACAAACAAGATAACATAAATTGCATTCTTCATTACATTCCTCAGAAAGAGTAGGAGTTTCATCAATCATGGTGATATACCCCTCTGGACATGCAGTACTACAAGTACCACAGGAAGAGCACAACCCAGTTTCTATAATCTCGGAATTCAATTCTTTGAATCCCTTTCCATCTGCCTCATCCTTGATATTTTCAAGGGTTTTATCAGCTGAATTTATATGGGGTACAGTTATACCATCAACTTTCTTGGATTCTTCATCCATCAAAGCCTCATCTAATTTAGACTTAGAGAGTTTTTTTACCAACATTGTTCCTGGTTTAACATTTTCTATGGGATTAACTTCAAGGTAACCACCCTCCTCAGCACTCTTTAGAAGCTCAGCTCCAGCTTTAGTCCTGACAATAACAGTGCTCCATTTAGGGGGTGAACCTACTGCCCCAACCGCTAAGTCAACAAGCTCGCAAGAAAAGTCCATGCATACCATACAACCAGTCCTTACATAATCTTTAGATGATTTTAAAGGAAGTGCCAATTTGGTAACCTTTCCTTGAAGACCTACGATATTCCCTTTTTTAATATCAAATTTAGAAATGTCTTCAAATTTAAAGTTAAATTCATCCTCAATTAAAGCCTTAAAACATGAGTATGCCCAATTCTCCCTACAAAAAAGCCCAACGGTTATAGATACTTTTTTTGACCAAGATTGATTAATTTCCTTAGAAAGTAGATCAATGCTCCTCAAGCCTTCCATCTGACATGGCAGTCCAACATATCCGAGTTTCATTTTCTAATTCCTAAGATGAATATTTTTTAGCATTTATGATCTTGTATCTGAAAAGATTATTTGATAGATTTGCATAAACGGGAAACATAACGTTGTAAATTAAAAGTCAACTTTAATGCCTAAAAAACTTTTTTGCCCTTGAAGAATATCCCTAGCAATTTCAGCACTACCCTTTGCTGCAGCATAATTTCCTAGCTTATAAACGGGGGCAAACTTTTCAAAGGATGCCTGAATATCCTTGAATATACTGTCATTTAAACCAGCCCAACCAGTTAAAACAAACGCATTTGGATTTATTAAAGCAAGAAACCCGTTAATTTCCATCTTAATACTCATAATCAGAGATTCTAGAATAAGTTTTTGTTTGTCATTTTTAGGTGATAAAATATTAGCAGGAACATCATTTTCCGAAGCCTTCATTATTCCAGAAGAATAAAAAGCTTCATTTGCAGTTATATAGCCCTCATCCACCATCCTCAAAGCCTTCAAATCAAGGGGCCCATGAATAAAACCAGGGGCTCCAATACATGCATCCATGGCTCCGAAGAAACACTTGTTTTTAATCCCGATAGTTACGGTATTTGAACTGATATCAGATAGGATAATATTATCAGCATTTATTTTTAAATATGAATGGTATCCTAAACTCACTTTCTCAGCGCTCGCACAGTGGGAATATAGCGCGCGAAAACGAGGGTCAAGAGCCATGATATTTCTGTGTAATCCCGGAATAACTACGGTGTTTATACCAGATGAAACTATTTCGTCATAAATAATCTTACCTACCCCAACTTCCTTACCTGCTTTACCACGAAATACACCCCGATTATTTACCTTCTCAATATTGGTTATCTTGTTAATACCATCCCCCATGGCATAAGTCAACCCGATTAACTCGATTTCTTCTTTAGATACATATTTTTCTATCTCTTTAATTGCTGAAATATCCTTGTTAATAACTCGAGGAATTTCAAAAGAAATATTATCTGGATGAATATGAAATCTAATTGCTTGAGTTCCGTGATCTATACCAAGAGTAGAAAATATTCTCCCCCCTAAATCCTGTTTGTTTTACAAAGAAGTTCTGCATTAAGAATGGAAGCACCTGCAGCACCTCGTATCGTATTATGCCCCATAACAGTGTATTTAAAATCCATAATCGAACATTTCCTTATCTGCCCGACAGATACGGCCATTCCCCCATCAACAAGACGATCTAATCTAGGCTGAGGACGATCTACCTCATCCTTAACAATTATCGGATTAGCAGGAGAAGTTGGAAGGTTCAACTCTTGGGGTAAACCTTTAAAATTCTGCATTACTTTCTTAATTTCCGCAATATTCCAACTTCTTTTGGTTTTTATAAAAATTGATTCTGTATGCCCATCTAAAACCGCTACCCTGTTACATGAGGCGGAAATATTTAAATCTGCTTCTTCAATAACTGATCCATTAAATTCTCCAAATATTTTACGACTTTCTTCTTCAACTTTCTCTTCTTCTCCCTTTATGTATGGAATTACATTATCAACAATGGACATAGAAGGAATCCCAGAATAACCTGCACCACTTAGTGCTTGCATTGAAGTTAAAATTACATTTTCTATCCCAAAGTTATCTTGGATGGGTTTCATCGAGAGAGCACCCATAATAACGGTACAATTAGGATTTGTTATGATTGCTCCATCCCAACCTCGACGTTCGCGTTGAACCTCAATCAAGTTTAAGTGATCTGGATTAACTTCCGGTATTATAAGGGGCACATCTTCATCCATCCTAAAAGAGGAGGCGTTTGAGGCAACTATTGACCCTTCTTCGGCAAATTTGGGTTCGACCTCTTTTGCTATTGCTGATGGAAGTGCAGAAAAAACTATGTCTGCTCTAATTTTCTTTGGATCAACTTCAACAACAACCGTGTCCTTTACTTCAGATGGCATTTCCCCTTGCAAATACCATTTTGCAACCTTACTATAACGCTTCCCTGCAGATTTGGACGAAGCTGCAAGAGTTGTAAGATTGAAGGAAGGATGGTTTAAAAGTCCCTCTATGAACCTCTGTCCAACCATTCCAGTTGCACCTAAAACAGCTACATCCATACAAAATACCCTAAATTAGATTGTAATATATACTATTTAATACATTTTACCTTAAGATCATCTATAGTAACCTTTCAGGTTCCCTATTATAACTATTTTTTTCTAATAATTCCCCTTCAATTACAATAGAATTTTGAAAATGGATTGTAATTTTTTTACCTATCCCTTTTAAATAATTTTATTAAAGATTAAAACTTATTATTCCTTGAAGGTTGGTCAAATGGAGGATAATGAAAGGGATAAAGAGGCTCGTATAGCTGAATTAGAAAAAAGACTTACAGAAATGGAAGAAAATTGCCAAGGTGTAATGAGAAGGTTAGAAACTTTAGAGAATAGATTAGAAGGTTGGGACTTACCAACCCTTTGGAAATCTGTGGCAGAAATAAGTAAGAAAGTGTATATCTTGGAGAAAAAGGGTTGAACAATTCTGAGTCTTACTAATTTAATTTTGTGATTCTACGAATCATTGTCAAGTTTCTAATCAAAAAAACATTAGAGAAATTAATTTATTAAAAGAAACCAAGCCTCTGCCACCTCAAATATATTAACAGCAGGATTAAAAAATAAGATTATGAGATTAATTGATGATGACACTGCCTATAGAGTAATTGAATATATTCTTCTTGCAATAGGAATTATAGTCGCAGTAATAGTAATTTTTTCCGTATATAACACGCTTTCTAATAGTCTATCAAATACAATCAATGAGTCGAAGAATCTATTAGCGAGTAAAATGTAATCTATAATTAATCGATTTCAATCTGTTTAACTAAGACCCACAATTTAATAGGATGTATCCGAGAGTGAATGGGCAGGAGAGAGAAGAGGATAGAAATCAAAGATTCCTCCCTTTCTGGTTTTTGGGATGGCTGCCATTCCCAAAGGGGGTCTGGCAAAACTGCCTGCAAATTCTGCAGGAGCTGAAGTCATAGTTCTGAAAAAAAAATGGGAAAAGCGTTTGCAATCAAAAGCGGAACGCCTACTTTTTCAAAAACTTCCGTATTAATTTGAAAATACTAAATGAGTGGGGAAAAGGTGACTCGATGTGTCGGTGTAGTCCATCTCCTATTTTACCTATTTTACCTTCTAAATCCTTTATTTGTGATTCCAAATCTTCAATTTTATCGTCATCACACATTTTCCATCTTCCACCTAAAAAAAAAATTATTAATCCTCAATCACAACAATCTTGAAGGATGTCATTGGATTTACCTCAGCCCGAAAAGCCTTGGTTTGTTCTCTAAGATTGTGCATCCGCCAATAAAACCATAACCGCAGCTACAGTGCCTGCAGTTCCAGCCATCTTAGCTACTGCACTAATTACTTGGTCAACCATTCCGCCTAGTCCAGCTACAAAAAATTGTAAGCCAATTGCAAGTAATAGCATTCCAATCATAAAATTTGCTGGAGGTCCTGCACGAGTCAAGTTCAACAGACCTGCTGCAAGACCAATTAACAATGCTACAAGACTAACCATGCTAGCTCCCATTCCAGCAAAGTTAACACCTACAACAAGTAGTAGACCAATTAATAGACCACCAGGAAATATCATTGATGCTGTCGCTGGTTGGTCAGGTGTTCCATCATCCGCCATAGTATTTCACCTCCTCTTAAATCCCATTCACCGATAGTTAGGCAACCTCTAATATTGATTTAATTAATATTTATAATTTCGCTATTGTAAAAAAGGGGAAAATCATAAAAATTAGTATAATTAAATTGGGACAAATTTCGAAAGAACCGAAAACAATATATAAGAACGAATTTTGAAAATATTTTATGGAAAAAGAAAAACTGGTCTTACCCGAAAATTGGGATACGATGAACTTCGGTGAACGATGGATTTGGATTTTAGACAGACAAGAAGAAAGGACTCATCAATCCATTAGTAAGTGATGAGTAAACAAAGTCTCATCATAGTTAAAATTTAAATATCTTTACGCTAATTTAATTTTTTATGAATCTCCTAGTTGTTATTCCAGCATATAACGAGGCTTTTACCATAGGAAAAGTGGTACGAAGGACAATCAAAATTGCTAATCACGTTATTGTTATAGACGACGGTTCTAATGATGAAACTGCTCAAATCGCAAAGTCTGCAGGAGCTGAAGTCATAGTTCTGAAAAAAAATATGGGAAAAGCGTTTGCAATCAAAAGCGGAATAAAGGATTGTGCAGAATTTGAAGTAACCGTCATCATGGATGGAGACCTTCAGCATTTACCCAATGAAATACCATTATTATTAGATGAAATAAAAAGGGGCGCTGATATCTGCATTGGCAGCAGATTATTAAAAAACGCTAAGATTATGCCAAGAATGAATAGAATTTCAAACAAAATAGCCTCCAGTTTAATTAGCTATCTAATAGGGAAGAAGATAACTGACCCTCAGTCTGGATTCAGAGCGATAAAGAGTAACAAACTCCAACTCCTTGATCTAGATGCTGATAGATATGCCATAGACCATATTATGCTTCTAGAAGCTGCTAGAAAAAAATTTAAAATAAAAGAAATTCCTACATCATGCATTTACGGAGCAGAAAAATCAAATATCAGACCTATCATAGATCCATTGTTTGTTATATACCAGGTCTGTAGGTTCTTAACAAGAAATCTCTGAAATAAAGTGGATTATTATGATAATATATTCTGAGCAATTTAAAAAACATGATCTAATGAATCATCCAGAGAATAGTCTCAGACTAAATGCGATAATGAAGGTTCTATCTGAAAATAACGTATTTGAGAAAATACCAACTATGGAACCCAGACCTGCTAAGCGTAAAGATATTCTAAGAGTCCATTTACCTGAACATCTAGAGGCAATTGAGTCTCTTGCTAATAATGGTGGGGGAGATATCGGAATGGATACATATATTAATCCAAGCAGTTATAAAATTGGACTTTTATCTGCAGGAAGCATCTTAACCTGCATTGATAAATACCGTGAAGGATTTAATAACACCTTTTCAATTAACCGTCCTCCAGGACATCATGCAGATATTAACCAAGTAATGGGATTTTGTTTATTCAATAACATTGCAATCGGCGCCAAATACGCAATTGAAAAGTATAAACTAAAAAGATTACTTATCCTTGATTTAGATGTCCATCATGGAAATGGAACACAGAATATTTTCTATACTGATCCAAGGGTATTCTATATTTCACTACACCAACATCCCCATTATCCAGGAACCGGTAGGATTGAAGAGAACGGTGAAGGGAAAGGAGAGGGATTCAATCTTAATATTCCCCTCATAAACAAAACATGTGATAAAAGTTACTTAAAAGTTATAGATGAAATCGTGATTCCCATAATAAAATCATTTAAACCAGAGCTCATATTAGTGTCAGCAGGATACGATACTCACCATCGAGATCCACTTGGCGGAATTGATCTATCTGAGGCAAGTTACTATTCTATAACAACGAAGCTAAAGAAAATCAGCAACACTGGTCTAATCTTCTGTCTTGAAGGAGGCTATAATCTTGATGCATTATCCCAAAGCGTATACGCGACAATCCTAGCACTATTTGACTTAGGAAGGAAAAAATTTGAGTTACCAATGATTGAAGATAGAGAAGTAACTAAATTTATGGATGCAAGAATAGAGTATATAAAGAAAATTTGAATTATTTATATGGAAATTAATAGACAAATCTTTCTCTAACTTTCTCAATCCTCTCCCCTACAACCTCGATTTTATTAATCAATGATTCACCAAGATCCATGAACCCCGCAGATACAATATGTTCTACCACAAAGGGATTAATTCCCATAACTTTACAGCTAATTGTATCTAAAGCAACTGGATCTTCACTAGCAAGTATAAGATTCATTTTTTTTGGATTATTATCTTCAATCGCCGTAATTCCATCTACTATATTTAAATCTGGTTTTCTAAATTGAAGGATATCACAAATTGCCTTCTCGATTTCAGATTTATATATCGAATTCCCTTTTGGTACAAAATCGAGGAGGTTCATTAGACTAAGTGAAACATCTGTAAGTCTACTAGTTTTCATAACAGATATATTTACAAGCATATCTGCTTTTAAAAGAGTCTTAGGCAACTTTAGATTCTTTAAAATATTAAAATTTCCTTTAACTGGAATATGGGTATCCTCAAGCAGATTTATGAATGCTGCATCGTAGCTATTACAGATATTAAACGCCTCAGATTTCTTGAAAAAATCGTTAAAACCTTTATCAGGACATTGATCATCAACTACAATTATCTCGTCGAATAAGCCCTCCGCCAGGTCCAGTAATTGCGTTAATATATCCAAATGCATTGGAGAACCATCCATCCCATAATAAGATGGGCATAAATTAGTTTTAATAACAATTGTATCTTGATTTGAAAATGAAAAGCCTATTCTTTCAATAGCCTCTTTCACATTTGGTTTCTCTGCCTGGAGAATGCTTACTTTAACCATTGTGTAATATAATTAGGCTATATGTTCATTTAAACTTTTTTAATATTATACTATAAAACTCGGCTCTTTTTTTATCTGATTTTTTCAATCTTTCAACAATTAATTCCGGAGTAGATCTAGCTATTTTATTAAGCACCGGATTCCGATTTACAATCAGATTCAAATCTTCACCTATACCTTTAGCTTCTATACCATCTATTCTAACATCAGAAGAAAGACAATTGATATCAGAACCAAGATGAGTAACAACTCCTGCAATGCAATTTTTTTCTTTTCTAAATAACTCAAGGAGAACTGAAAGAATTTTAGCAGCCGCCCCAGGCTCGGTAATTGCCTCAATTTCATCAGCCAAAATCAGTCTTCTGCCATTTCTCTTGTAAATTTTAGCTAAAGATGTAAGTAGAGCCTCAAATGCTCCTGCACTATTATTGCTTGGCCTCCTACCATAATAATATATTTCATCCAATATAGAAATCTCACCTTTATCAGTTAGGATTGGAAGTCCTGATTGTGCCATAATTTGAATCTGAGCAATAGTTTCTAGGAGAGTGGTCTTTCCACCAGAGTTCGCACCTGTTAAAACAGCGATTCTCTCTCCTTTAGAACCATTGAAATCAAAGCTAGATTTTCCAATGATATAATCAATTGGTTGGGGAGTTATCTCTCCTTTAATCTCCTTCCTTCGAAGAGATATATGTTTAGCACCTTTAAAAGCGATACATAAATCTTTAGTTATGTTAGCCGGATGCCCATCATATTTAATTGTAAATTCTCCCAAAGCTAGAAGAAAATCAAGTTCAAACACATGCAAGATAGTTTCACTTAAAAAATCAGTATATTTATCTAAAAGCGCAGATGCTATCTGTTTTTCCCTGAACTCTTCCTTACCCGCCTCTTCCTCCAAGAAACTTTCAATCCTAAGTAAAGTATCCTCTTCAATAACCATGGGGTATAAATCAGATTTTGAAAAAATACCTGCAAAAACTAGGGCATCACCTTCCATCATCAATCTTCGAGCAGTCTCACACTCCCATTCCCTAGAAACATCAACTATTATGCTAGAAATTTCCTGAGGTAGAGAACTTTTAAAATCCCCATCTTTAAAGGAAGCAAGGAGATTTAGAACATCTTTCCCTTCGATCAAATATTCAACTTCATTAATACGTCTCTCTAAATCTTCATTAGCTTCATCTACAATTTTTTCTATAACTTGACGAAATTTTTGAAAAGCATACGAAAAATTCTTAGTAACTTTATTTGGCCCGCTGATTGAATCTATCGTATTGATAACATTTCTTAAATCTTTGAGAACTTTAACTCTTTCATCGCCAATCATCTTAAGAATATCATTACATGCTTTAATTGATTGGATGTTATCAACGAAATAAGATAAAACTAGTTCTGGTAAAATGTCCTTTTCTTTAATACTATCTACCATAATCACCCTTGGTAAAGACTCTACCAGATAAAGGAGATCAGATTTAGAAGATTTTATGTATCTTACTAGAGGATAATCTTTCAAAAACTCTAGATCACTTTGAGATTCGAGCAATAGTATTTCAATGTATTTTGAATAATCTCTTTGAAGCTTATCATATTGCTCCTTATCCTCTGTTACTAGAATGCTATTTGTTACCTGAATTTTATTAATTTTGTAAAATGGTTTTAATTCAGAACGTCTTTGTTTTATTTTATTAAAAGTTTCAATTGAAAGGCTAGAGACGAGATTCTTAGCTTTATCCACCATATGGAGTCGTCTTTTAATCTCAATTTCATTATTTGTAGGATAGAATAAAGATAACTTTAATCTTCCATAATCTGTACATGCATTCTCTAGAAGAAGTGTAGAAACCGATTTGGATATTTCCTTTGCTTCCATAGTCTTGAGGAGATTATTGTACTCAAAAGAATTAATTTCCGAATAAACATTTCTTGCTATAACAACTGATTTCTGAAATGGAATTCCTACAAGTAGAAGTTCATGATACTCTTGATTGTTCAAACTTTTAAGAGCTGCTTTCTCTGAACCGAAGTGGTCAATTAGGAGGGTGGAAACCTTTTCCCCAATACCATTAATTTCCCTAAGGCTCTCAAACATGCTATTTATAATGAAAGAAGGAGGTATTAAAATTTCCTAGACTTCCCATGGGAATCGAGGATTCAAAAAATCTTCAATATTATTTAAAAATTCCTTGGAGAAAACAGCATTATTTACAGATATTTTAAATCCGTCTTTTAATGATCTAGAAATATGCTTTGGAACTCCTTTATTGTTAAGGTCTTCTTGAGAGAGATAATATTTTAAAATATCGATAACTGAAGAGTAATCTCTATTAAGATAAATTACCCATCTTTTACCTTGGATAAAAGGTTCAGTTAACTTCTTCTTCGAACTATGATATTTTTCCAGAAACTTA
>CAYZUE010000017.1:0-21056 GCA_964481825.1 Candidatus Hydrothermarchaeota archaeon
TTGTCAATTTACGAAAATGTCAAAGAAAGAAATACGAAATTGTATTTCTAAAGTTAAAAAACATACTAAGAAAGTCAAGGAGTGAGGCTCCTTGGTTAGTTTGGAAGAAGCGGTAATAGCTAGATTTAAGACTCATGGTGAGCATTATGAAGTATTAGTAGATGCAGACCTTGCTTTAGATTTCAAGAGAAACGTAGAAATAGATTTTTCTCAGGTATTAGCTGCTGAAAATATCTTTAAAGATTCTAAAAAAGGCGAAAAGGCCTCAGAAGAGCATATGCAGGAGATATTTGGAACTTCAGATTTAATTGAAATAGCAAGAAAGATAATTAAAAAAGGTGAAATTCAATTTACTACCGAACAAAGAAAAAAGACACTTGAAGGAAAAAGAAAGATGATTGTAACAACTATAGCACAAAATTCTATTAACCCTCAAACTGGGACCCCTCATCCACTTCGTAGGATTGAACGAGCTTTAGAAGAAACTAAATTTAAAGTAGAAATAATGAAAACTGTTGAGGAGCAAATCCCAAAAGCTGTGAAGAGTATCCGCCATTTACTTCCACTTAGATTCGAAACTCATGTTGTAGCTGCTAAAATTCCTGGTCAATATGCAAGTAAATCCCATACTGCAATTAAGGGATTTGGAGAAATTAAGAAGGATGAATGGCAAAACGATGGTGCCTTAATAGTTGTTATAGAATTGCCAGCAGGTATCGTCGAGGAGTTTTCCAATAAACTTAATTCTCTTACTAAAGGAGAAGTTGAGATAAAAATAATTAAAAAGGATTGAATATTATGTCAGAAAAAATTGGACGAAAATTTGTCTTACCAGGTGAGCTTATTTCTGAAGAATCAATTAAGCTTGGAGAAGGAGTTTATAAGGAAGGAAAAAAAATTTATGCTTCTATCATGGGATTATTAGACCTTAAACAAAACTTTGTCCGTGTTATCCCTATAACCGGCAAATATGTCCCCCATGTGAATGATTATGTTATAGGTATGGTTAATGGAACATTGTTCACTGGCTGGGACGTTGATATTAACGCAGCATATAATGGAATTTTGAATGGTAGGGATTATATTAACACTTTTGACCTTTCTCAGGAGAAATTGGTAAAAGCATTGCCTCCTGGTAGTGTTATATTATCTTCGGTACGAGAGATCTCTCCAACAAAAAAAGTATATATATCTATGGCAGACAGAGGGGCTCGTGTTCTTAAAGGTGGAAGATTATTGAATATTAATCCAACAAAAATTCCCAGATTAATAGGGAAAAAGAGTTCTATGATTTCTATGATAAAGAGCGAGGTAAAGTGTACAATAATCGTCGGTCAGAATGGACGAATTTGGCTTGATGGAAAGCCAGAGCTTGTATCTATTGCAGTTAAAGCAATTGAAATAATTGAGAAAAATACTCAGATGCCAGGCCTTACTGACCATATTAAGAAAATAATTATTGAACAGAGGGAAAAATTATGAAAAAGATTGGACAACCTAAAAAATTTATAGTCAAAGGAAAAAGGTTGGATGGAAGAAAACCTGACGAAATGAGAGAAGTTAAAATAAAAGCAGGAGTTCTTGAACGACCTGATGGATCTGCTTACCTTGAATGGGGTGGCAATAAAGTTCTAGCAGCTTGTTATGGCCCAAGAGAGGTCCATCCAAGACATCTATCTATGAGTCATAAAGCACTTTTAAGGTGTACGTATAATATGGCACCATTCTCGGTAAATGATAGAAAACGCCCAGGACCAGATAGACGTAGTACAGAAATATCTAAGGTAACTCGTCAGGCTCTCGAACCTGTAGTATTAACTAACCTATTCCCTAAAACAGCTATTGATGTATTTATTGAGATATTACAAGCTAATGCGGGTACTAGATGTACAGGTATTACTGCAGCATCTGTAGCTATTGCTGATGCAGGCATTCCTATGAAAGATCTTATACCTGCTTGTGCAGCAGGAAAAGTGGGGGGCGAAATAGTTTTAGACATGTTTGATGTGGAGGATAATTATGGAGAAGCTGATCTTCCAATATCAATTATGCCCAAAACGGGGGATGTTAGCTTACTACAGATGGATGGTAATTTTACTGAGGAAGAATTCAAGAAGGCTTTAAATCTTGCTATTAATGGTTGTAAAGAGATACATAAAGTTCAGGTAAACGCTCTCAAAGAGAAGTATGGGGGTAATTAAGATGGATAACGTCCTCTCTAATATAAAAAAGGATTATATTGTAAATCTTCTGAAGCAAGGTAAACGGGAAGATGGACGAGGTTTCGACGATTATAGGCAGATTGAATTAGAAACTGGGGTAGCAAGTAAAGCAGATGGTTCAGCCCTCGTAAAATTAGGTACTAATCAAGTGATGGCTGGCGTAAAATTGAAGTTAGGCGAACCATTTTCTGATGTTCCTGCATCTGGAGTTTTAATGACTAATACGGAGTTAAGACCGTTGGCATCTCCAACTTTCGAAAAAGGCCCGCCAAGCGAGGATTCTGTTGAGGTATCCCGGGTTGTTGATCGTGGAATACGGGAATCTAATTGTATTGATTTAGATAAGCTATGTATTGAGGAAGGCGAAAAGGTTTGGATGGTATTTGTTGACATTCATGCGCTTGACTATAGGGGTAATCTATTTGATGCAGCCTCTTTGGCGTGTATTGCAGCTTTACTTAACACTTCAATTCCTAAGATTGAAGATGACAGAGTAATTTATGGAGAGGTAACTAAAAATAAATTGCCCATAATTGAAAAACCCGTTGAGACTACATATGCAAAAATAGGATCAGATATCATATTAGATCCAAGTTTAGAAGAAGAGTTAGTTATGGATTCTCGATTGACCATAGCAACAACTGAGAAGGGGGAGATTTGTGCGATGCAGAAAGGCGGAAATGGAACTTTTAGTCAGGATGAAATCTTGGAGGCTATTTCTAAAAGTATAATTAAGGGTAAAGAATTACGGACATATTTGTAGGTGAGTGTATTGACAAAAACTAAGAGGGTAGGCAGCAGTGGTAAGTTTGGGCCACGATATGGGATGCGTGTTAGACAAAAATGGCACGGAGTTGATAAAAAGCAGCGCATTCTCCATGAATGTCCAAAATGCAATCGATTAGCCGTAAAGAGATTATCCACCGGTATTTGGGTATGTAGAAAATGTGGAGCTAAATTTGCAGGTGGAGCATATTTCCCTTCGACTAATGTTGCTAAAACCATCTATAGAGCCATTACTCGAATATCTCAGGAGGGGGAAAATGTATAGGTGTGGAAACTGTAATAAGAATTTAAATCTTAAACGTGAAGATCCGATTAGATGTCCCTTCTGCGGTCATAAATTGTTATTTAAAACCAGGCCTACTATTATAAAAAAGGTAAAGGCAGAGTGAAATGTTGAAAAGCGACATAAATTTACAAGTTATGTTCGATTCAAAAGACGATTCAAAAGTAATTTATGAATCTCTTATTCCTGAATTAGATTCCTCTCTGTGTGATAAAACACAAATAAAATCAAGTCGTAATGGCAGATTAATATCCCTAGCATTTAGTGATATACATACTTCCTCATTACGGTCTTCAATAAATTCATATATGCGATGGATGATGATAGGAACAGCTATCCTCGCCATTGAAAGGAGTGATTAAACTATGGAGCAGATACCCCCTAAATTGCAGAATCAGATTATACAGTTTCAACAGGTTCAGCAACAGGCTCAATCTATATCAACGCAAAGAATGCAGTTAGACTTACAACTTAAAGAACTCGATCGTTCTATTTCTGAGGTAGAAAAGCTTGATGACAAATCAGAGATATATAAAAATGTTGGAGCAATATTAATGAAGAGTGATCCTCCCTCAATTACTGTTGAACTTCATGATAAAAGGGAGACTTTCGATTTAAGAATTAAGACTCTAACAAAACAGGAAAAAAAAATTCAAAAACGATTAAAGGAAATGCAAGATAAGATACAGGAAGAAATTAAGCAGGGAAATATTAATATCCCTAATTTACAGTAGTTATGGACGATATTTCAGAATTTATCTCAAAATCCTCCGGTAAATGTTTGATTTTATGTCATCAGAATGCAGATCTTGATTGTGTCTGTAGTGCAATAGCATTAAAGTATAGTCTAAAGAGTATAAATCCTAACTTAAAATTTGAAATAGGTGCAGCTGAAAATTATTCTAATCAAGCTTTAAAAATTTTAGATACCTTTGATGTAACTGCATCTATAAATCCAAAACTTGACTCAGATATCCTCATAATTTTGGATACATCAAGTTTGAATCTTCTTCAACCACTGAGTGATGATGTAGAAAATTTTAAGGGGGAAGTACTCCTAATCGATCATCATCCAACTGATGACAACCTTAGATCTCTTTCAAAAATCTCTTATCTTGATAATACAGCAGCATCAACCACTGAGTTGGTGTATGAAGTAATCATAAAATCTGGTGCAAAGATTGAAGGTGTCGTAGCATTAGCCTTGATGATGGGCATCTATTCAGACACATGCTATCTTAAATATGCGAATCCTAAAACAATTAGGATAGTCAGCGAAATTCTAAAGGATTCAGATGTTGATTACGATAAATTTCTTGAGATTTTGAGTAGTACAGAAGATTTTTCTGAGAAACTTGCAAACCTTAAAGCATCTCAAAAAATGAAAATCCATATTCACGAAGATTACTTTTTAGTGACGTCTAACGTTAATTCCTCAATTTCATTAGCAGCTAATGCCCTTATTGATCTTGGTGCAGATTGTACTTTCGTTGGATCTCAAATAGAAGATGTAATTAAAATATCTGCTAGAGCATCTTCAAGATTTGGTAGAGCAACTAGTATTGATCTTGGCAGCATTATGGGTGAAATCGGAGTTTCAATTAACGGTAATGGCGGTGGACATAAAGGGGCAGCAGCAGCTAAAGGAAAAGGAAATCTTAAAAAAACATTAAATGATTGCATCGAGCTTGTAAAAAATCATTTTAACAGAGCGGAAGGGAACTGTTAATGCAGGCTAAGATTAAAGAACTGTTAGAGAAACAAGGATATCGTATAATAGGTAATCATAGCGCAATTAAAGTATGTCACTGGACAAAAGAGAAACTTGTAAATAACCGATCTTGTTACAAATCTAAATTCTATGGCATTTCATCACACCGTTGTCTTCAGGTAACACCTAGTGTTCTTTGGTGTGAGCATCAATGTTTATTTTGCTGGAGACCAATGGAATTTATGGATCATCCTCAATTGACAATTTCTGATTATAATGAGCCAAAGACAATCGTTGAGGAATCTTTGGTTTATCAGCGACAACTTCTATCAGGGTTTTGGGGAAATTCTCATGTTAAAACAAAAGATATGGAGGCGGCTTCTAATCCAAAACATGCTGCAATTTCGCTTTCTGGTGAACCGACAGCATATCCCTTTATTGATGAACTTATAGCAGAGTATAATAGGCGAGGATTCACTACATTCTTGGTGACTAATGGTCAAAATCCTAGAGCCCTTGAAAAATGTAATCCCACTCAAACTTATATCTCTCTTGTAGCCTCCAATCAGAAATTATATGACAAAATGAATGTTCCATTGTACAAGGATGGGTGGGATAGATTAAACCAGAGCCTTGAGGTGATGAATGAAAAAAAAGGAAGGAGAGTTTTACGTATAACCCTGATTAAAGGATTTAACCTTGAATCACCTAAAAAGTTTGCAAATTTGATTTTAAAGGCAAATCCAGACTATATCGAGCCCAAAGGGTATGTGCATGTAGGTCATTCTAGGAAACGATTGGAAAGAGAAGATATGCCTACATATGATGAAGTTATGGAATTTGGACAAGAGTTAGCTGATGAAATAAATTACAAATTAACTAATTCTTCAAGAGCGAGTAAAGTTGCATTGCTCTCACGGGATTGTTGAATTAAATTTTACAAATTTATCAATTAATATACCAAATTTTTTTATTTTTCAAATATGATTATTAAATGATAATACTATGAAATCCCGATTGCTTCTATCAGTTATTATAATATGTATTATCCTTCTTAATCTAAATTTAATCTTTAAAGATTCATCTACTCTTTTATATTCGTGGACGAGTGGCGGAGAAATTATAAATAATGATAGAAAAGAGTTATGGATAGAAATACACGATGTCTCTCCACTTACTCTAAATTATTTAGAAGAAGTGGTGGATATAATAGAAAGGTATCCAAATGCTTATGCAAAAACAGTTCTTTTTATAATACCTAATCATGGAGGAGTTACCCCTATCCATGAATATCCTGAATTTGTAAATAAAATTCAAGACTTACAAAAAAAAGGATATACTCTAGGAATACATGGGTATACTCATGATTTATCTAATCCTGAATTCAATACTGATTTTAAAGAAGCAAAAAACTTGTTGGCCATGTCAGAAAATGAATTTATCGAATCAAAATTAAGTATTCCTGAGTACTTTCTTCCACCTGGATGGAGAACAACTAGGATTGCTAATGATGTTTTAAGAGATAAATTTAAATTCATATATTATTACTACTATATCGATACACCCGGAGGAATCCAACCTACTAAATCTAATGAATATGTGTGGTATAACCTTTCATATAAGCCCGTAGAAATAGCTTTAAGAGATTATAACGATTCAAAGGGTATATTTAGACTTACACTCCATTTAGGAGCAATAAACACATCTAGAGGATTAATATTCCTAGATAGTTATCTTGGCGGAATAGAGAAAAAGAGTAATATACCCAGCGCCTAAATTCGAATCATGGAATTAAATAACATAATAAACAATATTAAATCTGATTTTGATAAAAAAGATTTACATAGAGAAGATATTTTTTCAAGGTCTAGGAAAATTCGAAGATTATCAACTAGTGCGATTCGAGATATTCATAAAGGCAATTCTGAAGCAACAAAAGCTTTACTTGATAGTCTAAAGAAAGAAATTGATGAATTAAGCGATAATGATAAGGCTTTACCTCTGATTCAGGGAGCTTTACAGGAGTATGCTGAGGCGATACTAACTTGGTCATTTTTAAAAAAAATACCCCCACCTCCACCATCAACGATTGGTATCCCTCCAGAGCCATATGTTCTCGGTCTTGCTGATTCAATAGGCGAGCTTAGACGATACATTCTTGATGAACTAAGAAAGAATCAACTACATGATGTAGAGTACTTCTTAGATTTGATGGAAGACATATTTCATAAAATAATACTTTTTGATTATCCAAATGCAATATTACCTATCAGGAGAAAGCAAGATATTGCTCGACTCTTGTTAGAAAAAACTCGTGGCGAGGTTACAGTTGCTCTGAAACAGGCAGAACTAAGTGAAAAGTTGGAGGACAAAAATTGGTGAAGTGGAATAGGAAAAAAATTATTAATCAATCTAAGGCCGATTTTGAAGGCGCATGGAGTGAGACTAGCAAATACATCTCAAAGGGAAAAATTCCTAGGATACCTGGTAAAGGCCGTACTAATATTGTATTTGATACTGTTCAAAAACTTAGAAATGCATATTTAAAACTTGGATTTGAAGAAATGGTAAATCCCCTTTATATCCAGGATAAAGAGATAGCAAGACAGTTTGGACCGGAGGGTCACGCTGTTTTAGACAGGTGTTATTACATAGGGGGTCTTTCGAGGCCGGATATTGGACTTAGTAAGGATAAAATAACCCTACTTAAGGAGTTAGGTATTGATGTTAAGGATAAAATAAAACTTCAGAGTTTGCTACATAATTATAAAAAAGGCAATTTCGACGCTGATGATCTTCTATCTAAAATTGCATCATCCTTAAATATAAACGATTCTCTTGCCTCTAAGTTATTGAATCAGGTTTTCCCAGAATTTAAATCTTTAAAACCACATTCAAGTGATATAACTTTACGATCTCATATGACAAGTGGATGGTTTATTACCCTCGAGAAACTCTCGAATTTAAAACCTTTCCCACTTAGACTATTCTCAGTTGACAGATGTTTCAGAAGAGAGCAAGATGAAGATCGTACTCATTTACGATCTTATCATTCAGCAAGCTGTATTCTTATGGATGAGGACGTTAGTTTAGAAGATGGAAAGGAAATTTCTCAAGCTTTATTAAAGGAATTCGGCTTTAAAGATTTTAAATTCACTAAAGATGAAAAGCGTTCAAAATATTATGTTCCTGATACGCAAACTGAAGTTTATGGTCGAGGCTGCAGAAAAGAGTGGGTTGAGTTAGCCACTTTTGGGATTTATAGTCCTATTGCACTTTCAAAGTATAAAATAGAGTATCCTGTAATGAATTTTGGATTGGGTGTTGAAAGGCTTTCTATGGTGATTCATGGCTTCGATGACATTAGAAAATTAGTGTATCCACAATTTTATAGTCAATTTAAAATGAAGGATGAAGAACTTGCAACGTTATTGAGAATTAAGAATAGACCTACTACAAAAGAAGGTATTGATATTGCCGTAGCCTTAACAAAAGTTGCCCTAGCAGAAGGGAATGAAAAAAGTCCATGTGAATTTAGAGCTTATAATGGCAAACTTTTTGAATCTAATATAGTGGTTAATCTTGTTGAAAATGAAGAAAACACCAATCTTATCGGACCAGCAGCTCTTAATAATATATACATTCATCAAGGCAATGTTTATGGTGTTAGTCCAAATCAAACTATGAGTTATGGTGTAGATACAGGAATAAGATATCTAGATGGTATTGCTTACGATTCAGCTTCTCGAATTGAAACTTCAATTAAAAATGGGAAAAAAAAGATTGTCATTAAGTTTAAGGCCGCTAAATCATTAGGCGATATTAATCTTATGTTTGATAAGGCTGCTCAACGATATATAACTACAAAAAGTAGGAAAATCGATATTCGAGGTCCTATCTTTATTACTATTGAAGCTTACGTAAAATAGAAATAGGGGAGGATAAAACAGTTTATATTGGTGGGCTATACTGGGGAGTCCGGCGTTCCTTGTAACCTGAAATCGTCGTCATGCAGGAGTTAAAGCCGTAAAGGCGATGTCCTAAACCCTTTGCCAGCCTAAGTTTTTGGCTATGAGGTCTTGTCCTATGGGATTGGCATTGTCATTCCCTGGGTTATTAATTCAGGATAATTGGCTTAATCAACTGAATCCGTCAGGTCTGGAAGGAAGCAGCGGTAGGTTGAATATCCAATGCTCATAGGGTTGCAGGAATGAGTTGAAAATTCAGATACCTGACATAGGGAGACGGTATCCACTTTACGGTGTGCCCACCGCATTTTCAGTATATTTCCATAAAGTATTATAAAAGTAAAGTCTATAAGTAAGAATAAAATATTTCTAATCAAAATGTCGGGGTAGCCAAGCCTGGTATGGCGTCAGCCTGCTAAGCTGATGGGCGCAAGCCCTCGTGGGTTCAAATCCCACCCCCGACGTTAATAAAAACGGGGGAGTAAAACTTAAATAGTATGAATGAAAACGATAAGTTACCTATGGGAGGAAAAAAATTCTATTTTTTTATTCATCCCATAGGTCCCCTCCCCTTTATTTTTAACGTTAATGAGTGTTAAATGGTAAAAAAATCTTTTAAATACGCAATTGATAATTACATTAGAAAGGTTCCAAATCTAAAAGTCCATTGTGACAGATGTTTAAACTCTAAAAGATGGGATGGATCAATTGTTCTCATGGTTGTTGATGCTTCATTTACTTCCATAGGATTGAATTATTTCTCAGGTATTATCCCTAAAGTTGAAGAGTTTGAAAAAGTTTTTGTAAAAACAGATAAAATAACTTCTTTAAACGAAATAATTTCTACTGAACTAAATGACCTTAGGAAAATATGGAAAAATAAGCGATCTTGGCACGTGGCAAAATCTGTTTCTATTTACTTCTCATCTTTGATGGAAGAAAACAGTTTAAGTGATAGGGAGGCCCTCAGATTCTGGGCAAAAAATACCCTACTTGATAATTGGAAAGAGGACCCTATAGGTAAAATCTCAGGTGTGGGAATTAATACATTCCAATATCTCAGAATGATGGGGGGGATTGATACATTAATGCCTGATAAAATAGTTAAGAAAACATTTTTAAAAATTCTGGACGATGATAATCTAAAGAATAAATTCACAGACGATATGGAGTTCATAGAATTCATTCATGATCTTGCAGAGAATACAGGTTACAGGCCAATTGAGCTTTGCTGGGCAACATGGCTCAATGAATCAGATAAGGGGCCGACAAAATCTGGTAAATATGATGAGGTTATCAAGAGAATTTAAGGTATAATGAGATTTTCATAACCAAAAATATTTATATTTTGGCAGGGAGACCTCTTTTTCTTATAAAAAAACCAATCGGGCTCGTGGTCTAGGGGTTATGACGCCACGCTTACAACGTGGAGGTCGGCGGTCCGAATCCGCCCGGGCCCATAGGATATTCATTATTTACATTTAAATCATATTTTTTTATATTTTTTAATAACTTTTATATCTTACAAGGGCAGTAGTTATATTCTAAATGTGGAGTAATATAGAAGAATATTTTAAAGGATGTCCTAAGCAAAAAGAAGTTGCTAGGCTTCTCTTCCAACGTGGTTTTCGAATTAGTAATGCTGGGAGAGTTATGTGTGGTAAAATATCTATACCTCATACACAAATCGCTAAAGAATTAGGATTTGATATGCGGGTTGTCGACACGACAGTATATAGAATTCTTGAAAACAAAGAATTGAAGAATATTTATAAAGGACTTCAGAGTATCGCATTTCTGCGTGACATCGCTCCAGACTTAGGGCTTGGTGTTATTGTAGTTTCTGTAATGGATGCTAGCAAACCCGGAATTATCGGGAGTGTTGGTAATAAGATTGCTGAATATGGGATGGTTATACGACAGGCAATTGCTGATGATCCATACATTACAGAATCTCCGAAATTCACAGTAATAACAGGTAGTGAAATACCTGGGAAATTAATAGAAGATTTGAGGAAGATAGAAGGTGTAAAAAACATTACTGTTTATTAATCCATTTAAGGGTTTCAGCATGCATTAAACTAAATCGTTTTATTGATGGATGATTCTCACCAAGATTCATAATGAATTTTTTGTTACTTTCTTTGTATGTTATATGCCTAGTACCGGTTGTCAAATTATCTGCATAAGCCACTATTTTCTCCTCAGGTGTTTTTGGAATGTAATCCTTTATGGGAATCCCCAGTTTTACAGATTCCTTTTGCGTTATGCCTACGCCGATATGCCTTTCAACTATTTTTATTACTTCATCATTAGCACCAAGTTCTTTCGCGATTTTAGCGCCAATTACAGCATGTATTATCCCGTTTGTTCTGCATCTTCCAATATCATGTAGCATTGCACCATTTTTAATATTATCAAAATCTACTATAAAATCAAAATGTTGTGCAAAAAACAATGCTTTTTTAGAAACAGCAACACAGTGTGATATAACCTTATTTGAGCATCCACATTTTTTTAGGTCTTCAGTGTTAAACATTTTCCAGTTCTTTTTTGAGTTGTTTAATCTCATCTTCTAGGTTCATTACTAGCATCTCATTATCAAGATTCACCATTTCCCCCTTACACTGAGGGCATTTAAAATTATAATCAGTGGCAATGTCAAAAGGTACTTTAAATTTATCATTTTCACAGTGAAAGAAGATATTTTGTGTTTCAAATTCAAGTTTCTTTGTTAGCTGATTTAAGATATGACGTTTTCGTTCTGTTAGAATATTGCCAATCCTTTTAAGATCTAATTTCCAAGTGTATATGTACCATCCAATTGTTTTATCCTTAGTGCGTTTATATGAAGCAAGACGATAATCGTATAGTTTGTAAAGAACCTTTCTAATTATATTCAATTTTATTCCTAAACTCTCAGCCATTTCCTCATCAGTTGCTACTTCACTGTTTTTTAGGTACTCTACAACATCCATACCTTCCTCGCCAAGTATTTCCTGTAAAAAATTCTGTATCTCAGAGCTATTATCCTCAGAATTCACGTTTTTCAACTTAATTTCCTTCAATCTATCACCAATTGTATTATATGGTGCATAGTAATAAAATTAACTTCGTACGAACTTTTTAGACCTCTGAGAAGGAATTACTCTTAATTTTCCATTGAAATCTCTATCAAGTTCCTTCCCCTTATAGAGTCTATCTAAAAATACTGCAAGAGCACTTATCTCACTATGAGGTTGAGTACCTATTGATATGTTATAATCAACTAAGTTGTATATGTCTCCAGGGACTTTCCCCGCACCAACAATTACAAGAATGTCTTCATCACGAAACACTATCTCTTCCATAACTTCATCTAGAGGTAAACCATACATAGAAAGATGTATTTTTATCCCTTTCCAATCCTTTAGGTAGCTCTTCCAATTTCTTGTTTGGATAAAAAATTTTCCACCCCATCGTGATTCTACACTTCTCACGGCTTTTACTACCCCATTATCTAGATCTTCCATTATCATCCCACTCGTACCAAAAGCTCTTGCTACTAGAGCAAGATGAGTGTTGACCCTTTTATCTCTTATAGGCCGATATCCTAACCTAAATACAACTGTTTTCATTTTTCTAAGGCATTTTTTATTTCATCCATCATAAATCTGGCTATTATTTCTCTTGTTCTACCTTTCCTCCCCTTCCCTTTGAACTTAGTGTCTATCAATCTAAGAGCCTCAAGCTTATCTAACGAACGATAAAATTTGGTATAACTCTCCTTTCTATTCTTTTCAAATATTTTGAATAACTCTCCTGACTGCATCTTATCAACCTTTGATATCATCTTCATTAGTTCCAGCTCCCCTGTGTCAAGAGTCTGCAGAATGTTCGAAAGATTCATCAATCGTGAAGTACTAAGTGCAGCTTCCACATGTTTTGCGTCAATAATTTTTGATGCATCAGTCTCTGCATTCAAAGTACTCATCCTTAGCAATTCAATACCTACACGAAGATCTCCCCCATCAAAAGTGTGGTTTGCTATTAGTTCTAATATATCATCCGATATAACATCAGGATAAAGTCCTAATTTAGCTCTATCTTTCAAAATTGATTTTATCTCTTTTTTAGAGTATGGTTGAAAGAATATACTTTGAGGTTTATAGGTAGAACTAATTCGCATATCAAGTTTATAATTAAATTCTAAATCGGATATCACCCCTACAATTGCAGTTTTAACTCCCGGATACAACTCATGGGCTCTTAATATCTGATACAAAATATCATTTACATAGCGATCATAAAACAAGTAATTCATATCATCCAAGGCTACTACGAGGCTTTTATTATCCTTAAGAAGCTTTTTAAATATTCTATCATAAACCCTAGAAAATGGAACTCCCGTTTCAGGAGGTAGATGACCTACGATCTTTTTATGTATCTGGGAAAATACCGAGAATTTGCTTGTGTGCACTTGACAATTAATGTGAACACATGCTATTTTATCTGTTTGATTCTCTATCTCTTCAAACATGAGTTTTATAGCTGTTGTTTTACCTGTAGCTGGAGGTCCTGTTACCATAGCATTAGCAGGTCTACCTCCCTTTATTGCAGGTCGAAGACAGAAGGCTATTTCACTGAGTTGAGTATCCCGGTAATTAAAGTCTTTAGGTATGTAATCCAGGTCAAAAATACGGTCATCCTTGAAAAGAGTTTCCTCATACATTAAGAGGTCCTTAAAATATTTCCGCCCCATAATTTCAAATTACCATCTGTATATAAAGATTTTTCTTAAGTTCTAAATGGGTGAGAAGGTAAAAGGGGGGGGGTAATGGATTCCCTCTCACCGTTATATTGAAATCTATATTTGTACTTTTTCACTAGTATATATTTCAGATATTTGAAAAAGTGTCGGTTGTTCTATCTTTGTAGTCCTCTTAAAGGTATCCATGCTAATGCTCATCTCTGTTATTACATGGTCTATACTTTCATTTTGTGTCTCTGATACTAGAATATTTTTGTATTCGGTGTTGCACTTTACACATGATACTTGTTTATTTTCTTGCAGAAGTCTTTCTCCGCATAGCATGCAGTATATATCCATCTAATTCACCAGTTTTCTAATTGATATAAGTAGTAAATGTTAGTTTTCCAAGTGCATAGGAAAAGTAATAATCTATAAAAGGATTTTATAATACACCCTTCGTACTTGGGATTTCTTTTCCAACTACTTTACATGCATCTTTTAAAGATAATCCTAGTGATTTGAATAAGGCTTCAGCTTTATGATGTTCGTTTTTCCCTTCAATTATCTTAGTATGGATATTGATCTTGGAATCCATTGAAAAGGTTGTTATAAAATGTCCTATCATCTCTGAACTTAGCCCTTCTATCTTCTTTCTTCTAAACTTCACGTTGTTTACACAATATCCACGACCGCTCACATCTATTGCCGTAAGAATTAATATATCATCCATAGGGATTATTGCTGATCCAAATCGCTTTATACCACATTTATCGGTAAGAGCATCTAGAAATGCTTTGCCAATGGAAATAGCAACATCCTCTACTATATGATGTTCATTGTCACCAATGGCTTTTACAACAATATCGAAATTACCATGCCTAGAAAAACTACTTAATAAATGGTCAAAGAATTTTATTCCTGTATCAATTTTATAATCTCCTTTCCCATCTAAGGTTAAATAAACCTTAACATCCGTTTCACTGGTCTTTCGTTTAATTTTTGAGGTGCGCATCATATATCCTCCCCCTTTTACTAGTAGTTATATAATGGTTACGCTTCATGAGAAGCTAGAAGTGCATCTTTATATCTTAGAGTGCCAGTATAAATAGCAGATCCTATAACTACTCCTTTTGCTCCAAGGCTCCTAACTTCTTTAATATCATCTATTGAGCTGATTCCCCCGGATACAATAATATCGAGTGATGAGGATTTAATAACTTCTTCAATAGCAGAAGTATCAATCCCATTCATTAGGCCCTCTACATCAACATTAGTAAATAATATTTCACTTGTATATTGTTCAAATTTATTGATAATCTTCTTTGCTAAAACTCCAGTTCTTTCCTTCCATCCTCTTATAACAACTTCTCCCTTTTTTGAGTCAAGTGCAACTATCAGTCTCTCTCGTCCATACTTTTCAACTATCAATTTTAGTTTATCAGTAGATTCAAGGGCCATGGTGCCTAGAATGATTTTATCAACTCCGAGATCTAAGAGGGTTCTTGCATCTTCAACTGTTCTAATACCCCCACCGAATTGAATCGGAATTCCAAGTTCTTTAACCATTTCTTTTAAAATGTTCTCGTTTGACCGTATTCCTCTGATAGCTCCATCAAGATCAACTACATGGAGGCGTGGTGCTCCTGCACGTTCCCAAAGTTTTGCAATTTCTAAAGGCTCTTCTATCTCAAGTAATACCTGATCTTCCCGTCCTTGTTTAAGCTGTACACACTTTCTATTTTTAAGATCAACTGCAGGTATAGCAAGAAACATATTTATAACCTTTATATCATAGACATTTTATCAATTTTAAGACCATTTATCAAAATGGTAGTCTTTTTAAAATGATAAGATGGCCCAATGATTAAATAATTTTTCTATTAGTATGTGTAAAAGTTTAAAGTATATCTGTATTATACTTTAATTTTAAATTCGAATTTTTCCAATGTCCGAATTTAATCGTTATATATGCGGCGATTGGTTTCTACGTTTTTGATATAAATTCAGAATGTGAGATTAATTTTTTTTTTTTAGTAAAGATATCCTTTTTTCAGTATTGCATTACCTTTATAACCTGATTCCTGGAGGATAGCCAGGTACTTAAGTTCATCGTTAAAATCCAAGGTTTCCCTTGCAAGTCTTACTTTATCTTTTGCAGTTTTAATAGCAGCTGATACCCTTGGTTGGGAAATTCCTAATTGTTTACTTATCTCTCTCTGAGTGTGACCAAGGATGGTGTATCTAAGAACTTCAGCTTGCCGGTTAGTAAGAATTCCAATACCATTACTACTATTACCAACAGTCATAATAGGTTACTATTATAAAATTAGGATATAAATCCTTTTCTATCCATATTATTATATATTATCCTGTTTGATTTACCAGGAGATAGATAATATAATCGTATTATTAGAGGTGAAGATATGGCTAGATTGTTCACAGATACTTATGAAGAAGAAATAACTAAAAAAGATATTGAAGATTTGAGTAAAAAAAATAAAGCAGGGATTATTGTAGAGGATGTTCCGGGTGGAACAGATGTGAGTATACCGATTCGTATAGATTATATGAATGGAGACTATCATAAAGCATTTGATCTGCTTAAAAGTAATGATATACCAATTAAGTATAAGACTGTTATGACCGTACCCCCATTCCATGCAACTCTCCATATGTTTCCCAGTTATGGGTTGGAGGCTATGCAACTTTTATTGAAAAATAAAATAAAGATGTACAAGGCAAAGCCTGTCTTCTAATGATACCTAAAAATCCTTGTAAACATCGAATCAAGGAATATTGTGACCTAACAGAGAGGGCTTGTGTAGGTACTAGAGTAGATAAAAAAACCGGAAGTCACACCGTTGATTTTTGGGTTGAATGTTCCTGTCCTAATTACAAATCAATCGAATGTTCAGACATATCCCATAGTGATAAAGGCCATTCACTGGAAAAAAATACAGATATTGAAATTATCCTCTTTGGACCCATTGAGAAACAAGATCAATGTAATACAGGTTGTGTGAATGATGCTGTCGATCTACAAGCAGATATACTCCAAGGATTCTTCCAACGAAGATATGGGGATAAGATTAGAGTTAAAGGAATAGATATAGCTTCAGAGACTGCTAGGGATTATCCTGCAGTATCTAGATTTATAAAAAATGGGGTATCTCATCTTGTCATGATAAACAATGAGATTAAATTTCAAGGCGGTATTGATCTTGAGTATCTTAAGCAGGAGATAATAAAACTTGGAGGAGAGGAGATTAAGTCCTAGTTTCTAAATTATTTATTAAATTTATCAAGACTTCCAGTTCGTCCCTTGATTTTAAGTAAGGATGAGTTCTAAATAACATATGATTAGTCTCATCTCTTAGATTATTAAGTTGGATTAAAAAACTTTTGTCTTTCACGTTTTCCAGATGTTTGAGTTTTTTATAAGTTATACGAATGTATGTAGTTACTTCTTTTATTATCCCTATCTCTGTATCTTTCAAATACTCATTAGCTTTAGAAAGGGTTTCAATAATTTTTTTCTTCTCTTTTTCAGCCACCTTTTTATAGTCTTCAAGATTTACAGAATTAAGGATATATTCCGGTTCTATTCTACCTTTTAGTACTCCATTTATTTCATTCTCATTTGTATTCGAGGATTCAATTATACGGAGTGCCAGACCCATATCTGAAGTAAGTTGTTGGGCAGATATTTCAAGAGCTTGAATTAGGTCTTCAATATGTTCCAAAGTCTCGTTTAAAACTTCAGGAGAAATCATACGTCTCTTACTGATTTCAAGTAGGTTACCTATGAAATTAGCTAAATCAATGCTTTTGAACTCAAAGATGTACGGAATTGTAAGTTTGTTAATAACTATCTTATTTCTAACTCTTGTAATACCTAGAGGAATTACAATTTTTTTGTAATCTTCGATTTCAAATAAGGGAGCTCCAGGATATGCCATAAGCATATTGTTAAAGCTAATGGTAGGTAACAAAGAGAACCTTGAATAAGCATCATAAATTAGTTTGGTAATTGCTTTAAGTTCTTCAGCAACTTCCACTAACCCACCCCTTTTCTTTGGTCTAGAGGTAATAATAAACATTCCGGGGTGAATCCCAATTTCTAGGCATTGATTAATTATTTTCTTTATTTTAAGAACATATTTTTCTTCATTTCCCTCTACAGTTTTTTTGAAGTACTTTATCTTCTCCGGAATTAAACTCTCTGCACCAATTTGAAGTTTAATGAAATTACATTTTTTTAGCATTTTAAGTATTTCTATATCCTTTACTGAATCAACACTAATCATTGCACCAAATTGGATATGTTTGTCCAAGTCATGTTCTAATATAAGGGTACAGAGATTTTTTATCCATCTATAGTTCTGTATAAATTGATCATCTTCAAAAGTTACATGAGTAATTCCTTGTTTTATCGCTTCATCTAACCATCCTACAATTCGGTAGGGAGAAAGTCGACGTCCAAAAGGGGTTGATATACTACAGTATGAACACTTGCCCCAGTTACATCCCCTTTGGGCGTAGATACTTATTGCTTTATATCCCTTTTTAGTTACAATATCCCAAGGGTATTCTTGCATTAATGTGTTTAGTTCTTCTTCAGTGGGGTAAGGCATTAACTGTTTTAAGAAGATATTGAAAGGCATTTTTATTTTTTCCTTCCACGAATTGTATAACCCTTTGTAATCCAGTTTTGTATTAACAATTGTCCCCTCAAAGGTCTTTATAAAAACACCATTTATAGGTATATGAAGATTTAACATCTTTCCTTCAAAATTTATTTTTCTAATAAATTGTGCAGTTACAATCTTGTTTCCAACTTTGGAGGGTATTGGACTTCGGTAAAATACTTTCTTTTCTAGGATTGGTTTCAATTTGTTGCTAAAATACTCTATCTCCTCATCTTTTAGTTTTACTTTTTCTGAGAAAGGTTCAATAAGCCCATCTTTTTTTAATCCCTTTAAATTGTCTATAACAATTGGCAGTAATATTTCACATTCACCTTCAATAACCATATCAATACCCATTGCATTTATCAGTGAACTTGCATGTCCAGACACACCTTTACCACCTAGGATTGTAACAATTTCTGGACAAGTCTTTTTTATCTTAATTGCGGTATTCAATATGTATTTTAATTCAAGGGTACTCAAAACTGAAAGAGCTACGGTATCACATCCCTCTTTTATAAAATCTAGAAGTTCAGTTTCAGAAGTTGCAAACTTCAAACTTTTGACTTTCTTTTTTAATATTTGTAGGAATGGCATTATAGCTGGGGCTTCACTTCGACAGAATTTATCATAGTCCATATAGAAGATTAGTTTAGTCAAATAGCATCAACCTCCAACTCTAACCATCATATTTTTTACAGTATTTTCCTTAGAAATACTCTTAGTTTTATAATGTAGTTTTACCCCTAAATAATATTATGGTTACTTTCTTAAAATATGAGGAAGTAGTTTTTAATTTCCTGCTTTGGTAGCTATCGTTTCTATCTCCTTATCGGTCATGATTACTATTCTTTTTGAAGGATTAGAATATAACAAGTTCTGTAATGTATTAAACAAAGTTTTTTTATCCCTTTCAGCTTTTTCGTAAGCCCTCTTTTCTACTTCAAGGATGGATTCATAATTTTTTCACAACATTTTGCCATATTTTTTTTTTAGGGTTAATTCACACTTTTTTTGTGCTGTCACTAAGCTTTTTATAATACATTTATCGTTAATTTGTTTTTCATGAATCCCTTTATAGAACTTGTAACAAGTACTTGGCAGGGTCTAGAGGAATTCACTCGGACTGTTTTAGAGGCACATGGTTATGAATGTGATTTTCGAAAGATATTCAGGAATAAGCATCGTAAATTTGAGATTGATGTTATTGCAAAGAACAAACACTATATTCTTGCTATAGATTGTAAACGTTACATTAAAACAAAATCTCGAGCAAATGCCCTGAAAAAAGAATCGAAAAAACACTTTGAGAGATGTGTTGAATATACTATTATAACCAAAGAATATGTTATTCCGGTGATTGTCACTTTACTTGATGATTCCCTTTTTTCTGCTAATGGATGTATTGTAATCCCTGTTATCTCCCTAAATGACTTTCTTCTACATATCGATAACTACCTAGAGATTCTAATAGAAAATCCTTCTTCATCTAATCCCAATCTCCTTTCATCTTTAAGGTAAAGTAGTACTTCATTTCCATCCATCTTTTTTCCCATTTCGAGCATTGCTTGAACTTGATTGTAGTCACATTCAATGATATTTTTTGTAATAGCTCCAATAGAAACGTAAAAATCAAATTCCTTAATATCCTCTTCTCTAACCTCTGTAGTTCGATGGAATTTTTCTGAAACTCCCTTCCGGAACTCAGGATTTAGAAGGTCATCACAAAGATATGGGATCCACTCGATCATATGTTTGTGCAAATGATTATATTGCATCTCCAAATAACTAATAGCGATTTTTTTATCTCCTTTTCTCCATGATTCAAGCTCTCTTTCGCAGAGGAGATACATAAATTGCAGCTCTATTTTAACATCATCTGCAGGATCATTTCCATAATCTCCTGTAAGATAGCATCCAGCTTTTTCGTAAGACTTATTAACTATCCCTGTAAGTTCACCTATGATCTGTTTCTCTCCACGATATACAGATTCATAGCAAGATAGCCAAGGGAAGAATGAATCATAAAAAATTGTTAGATGTTCATCACGTAATCTTTCCAGAATAAGTGTATTCTGTTTCCCCTTAATGTGGCGAAGATATTTCTTGAGTAGTTGTATTCCCTCCAGGGTTCTTGATTCCGATACGAAGGTTGCTGTTAAAGTCTTTAATGTCGAATCAAAATCTCCTATAAGAAGGTTCTCAACGAAATCTTTAGTAGGTTCAGAGAAGCTTCTTGCTATATGAAAATATATGTTTCTGCGTGCAATAGCTATTTTCACAAATTCATCTATTCTCTTGGGTAAAATAGGTTTAGATTCTATGTTTGGCTCTTTGCCTTTAAGAAATTTTCTCCATTTTTTTGAATCCTTAATATTCATAGCTCTGACCCAAAATAAGTAAGGATATCTCTTCTGAAATTTTTTCCATTCTTCAGCTAAATCAGGATCAATATTGAAAAAATAAGAGCATAGAAACAGAGGTTTCTTGCTATCAAACCAGCCTACCTTTTCCGCTTTTCTGAGTGGCCACCGGATCAATATATGACGAGCTAGTCCGATCAGTGCCTGCACTGGATGAGGTAAAAAACTATATATGCCCCTAAGATTTAATTGCCGAGATGATTGATCTGGGAGACATCTCCATTTGTAAGAAATTCCCCTTTT
>CAYZUE010000018.1:0-20738 GCA_964481825.1 Candidatus Hydrothermarchaeota archaeon
ATCCTTCTGTCTGGAAGATCAACTACAAGAGTCGATAAAACTCTTGTACCTGTGAACATGATAGCTATACAAGCAGCAAAAGATTACTTATCTAGAAACATGCGTAATTTAGATGTTAATACAGATGTAATAATTGATTCTAGGATAGGTGATTCATCGGCTGATTTAACTGATGTATTCAATCGAAAACATGAGACTCCCCTTGCTAATGATACCTCTTTTGGAGTTTCTTTTGCACCTTTATCTGAAACAGAAGATTTAGTTTACAAAACAGAGAAATTAATGAATTCAGATAAATTTAAGAAGAAATTCCCAGGAAGCGGGGAGGATATTAAGGTTATGGGACTAAGAGAAAAAAATGTTGTAACTCTTACCGTTGCAGATGCGATGGTAGCGAGGTATATTCCCGATTTGGATCATTACATGAATATAAAAGAATCTATGGAAGAAGAGATAATAAAACTTGCAACTAAGGTAACTGAGCGTGAAGTATGTGTAATGATAAATACTGCTGATGATTACACTAGAGATAGTACCTATCTAACTGAAACAGGCACTTCCGCTGAAATGGGTGATGATGGTTCAGTTGGAAGAGGTAATAGAGTCAACGGTTTAATTACTCCAAATAGATTTATGTCTATGGAAGCTGCTGCTGGAAAAAATCCAATAAATCATGTCGGTAAAATCTATAATCTCCTCTCATTGGAAATAGCTAAAGATATTGATACGTCTCTTGATGGAGTTAAAGAAGTTTACGTAAAAATTCTGAGTCAGATAGGCCTCCCTATTGACCAGCCAAAGGCTGCGGATATTCAACTTATTATGGATAACTCCAACAAATTCTCAGATATAAAAGGTACTTGTGAAAGTATTGCAGATAGGAATTTAGAGGAAGTAAATAAAATATCTAAGAGATTTATTGCAGGAGAATTAACAACTTTTTAAGAGTGATAATTGGTTTTATAAAATTCTCGGGGATAATCTAAATTTAGTTATAATTGAATTGAGAGATAAAATCAAAGGATAACTTATTTTAATGATTATAGGTTACAGATTAATCCATGAAAAAATATTTAATTATTATTATTTTTATAATATCCGGAGGTCTAATCATGTCTTTTATGGGTGCCTACCTACTTACAAAAAATGATGGGTATTCATTTGGAGAAAGTGTAGCCATAATAAAAGTTCATGGTAAGATTTCTATGACATCTGATAGTGGAATACTTCAAGAGAGTGTGATAACCCCTCAGAAATTTATAGAATTATTAAATCAAGCAAATCGGGATAAATCCGTTAAAGCTATCCTTCTTGATATTAATAGCCCAGGAGGAAGTGTTGTAGCTAGTGATGAAATCGCAAGAGCGATAAAAGAATCTGAAAAACCTGTTGTAGCATGGCTAAGTGAAATTGCAGCATCCGGGGGATACTATATTGCTTCTGCATCCGATTTTATAATAGCTGATAGGGCGTCAGTCGTTGGGAGTATTGGTGTAATCTCCATTTTCCCAGAATATTCAAAACTTCTAGAAAAAATTGGAGTGAACTTTACCATAGTTAAAGGCGGAGAGTTTAAGGATTTTTCAACTGGATATAGGCCAATGACTGAAGAAGAAAAAGAAATGCTAGAGGGAATAGTCCTCGAGATATATGATCAGTTCTTAGAGGAAGTTGCAAATAACAGAAACTTAACTGTAGAATATGTATCAAGCATAGCTGAAGGTAAAATATATACAGGAAAAAAAGCCAAAGAACTAAATTTAATAGATGAAATTGGGGGGAGAGATTTGGCTATTAATAAAGCTGCAGAGTTGGGAGAAATAACAGGTAATCCTAATATAGTTTCTTACAATAAAAAATCCTTCCTGGATGAGTTCTCAGAAAAGTTTTCTGCGAACTTCGGATACGGTTTTGCCAAGGCTATAATAGATAGTGGAAAACAATTCTCGATGGAATAACGAAATTGGATAATTTTTTTTATTAGAATGATACATTTTAAGTCTTAAATTATATTCTTAAGTTAAAATAATCATCATATCCCTTTTGATAAAAGATCTATTATTTGGCGAGAGTTATCTCCATGGTTGACACATTCATTTTAGTCCCATCATCCCTAGTAAGCTCTTCGGTATCAATGACGATGCCCTTGACCTTTACTCCCTCCATAAATCTATTTCTAACAATTTCTGCAGCATCAACAGATCTAGTAATCGCTTGCCCTCTTGATTTGAGAACCACCTCTTTTGAATTATTTAACTGTGTAGTTATGGCTAATACATAGTTCATTACTGGTTTACTGCCGACAAAAACAACGTTATCATTTGACATGGTTAACCTCCGATGTTTAAAACCATTCCGAATAGACTTGATAGTTATATTGAAAGTTTAGATTATATAAATTTTCTGAATATAGTTAAACCATACCTCGAATTGAAAACATATCCCCCCTTTAACTTTGATAGATAAGCCTTCCGATTCAAAAAAAAATTGGATATTACAAGCATATTAGACATGATTTTTAAAAAAATATGATTAAGGATAATGCTCTATTTATAAATACCTTTATATAAACAACGTATTCAATAGACAAATTGGAGGTTTATGTAATGAATTCTAATGTAAAGATTGAAAATGTTGTTGCCTCGGCATCATTGGGACAGAAGTTCGATTTAGAGTTAATCACATTGACAATTGATAAAGTTGAATACGAACCAGAACAGTTTCCGGGACTAGTTTATCATTTAGATAAACCAAAGGCAGCAGCTCTAATCTTCGGGTCAGGTAAAATAGTATGTACCGGTGCTAAAAGCATTCCGGAGGCAAAAATTGCAATTTCAAAGATTATAGATAAGATCCAAGAAGGGGGAACCGAAATAACAGGTAAACCCGAAGTTATAATTCAAAACGTTGTAGCAACGGCCAACCTTCATGCAGAACTAAACCTTGACGCTATAGCTATTGGGTTGGATAATACAGAATATGAGCCAGAGCAATTCCCTGGGTTGGTATACCGTATGAAAGAACCTAAAGTTGTATTACTTTTATTTGGATCTGGTAAAATAGTATGTACCGGAGCTAAAAGTGTAGATGATGCTGAACAAGCTGCAATAAATGTCCGTAAGAAACTAGCGGAATTGGGGTTGTTATAACTGGATAAGAACGAATATGGTGAATTGTTAGATAAAGCGTATAAAGAATTGCCAAAGATTCTTAAGGAACACATACGATTTGTGATTCCTAAGATACAAGCTAGAATCCAAGGCAAGACAACTGTTGTCCAGAACTTAGCTGAAGTGAGCAAAGGGGTTAATCGAGAAACATCACTGATTGCTAAATATTTACTAAGAGAATTTGGAACAATGGGATCGCGTGACGATCAAAGATTGTTAATGAAGGGACAATTTCGTACATCCCAGATTCAAGAAAAATTTGAAAGTTTCTTGAAGCAATTCGTTATTTGCCCTGAATGTGGGCGTCCTGATACCAAGATTCTGCAAGAAATGAGGGTAAACTTTCTAAAATGTGAAGCCTGCGGTTCAAGAAATCCAATTAGTTCAATGAAAACCCCTACACAAGTCAAAAAGAACAAACCAGAGATAGGGGAAGTATTAACTCTTCAAGTAACACAAACAGGAAAAAAAGGGGATGGTGTTGCTAAAATGGGAAAATACATTGTATTTATAAATGGTGCTAGAGAGGGGCAGAAGGTAAAAGCTAGAATAACAAATATTCAAAGTATGATGATATTTACAGAAGTTGTTGAGATATTAGCATAGCACCGGATTTTATTATACTTAATTTAGAATAGTTTAAAAAAAAAATTTAGATAGAATAAAATAAGAACTTACCTTATTCGACTACCACTCTTCATTTTTCTATCAGGATGTACAATAGAGATTGTATCTTCATCAATGGCTAGCATTATAGAACCAGTATTATCTATTATTCCATCTTTTGAAGGCTTTAAATTATTAACAAAGACAATATCCTTACCAATAAGAGATTCAGAAGGATATTTTCCTCTCAGATCTACACTGAATAGTTTTTCATCAGATCCTCTATTAACCCATATTTTTAAAATATTATCTAAACCACCTATATTCTCTACTTTAACAATCTTTCCAACCCTAAGATCTATCTTTTTGAATTTTTCATATGAAATTTCATCTTGAAACATTTCTTTAAATTTCGTTGGTTTAGTAGTGATTTTCTTTAGGTTATCAATATCATTTTCCATTAACTTAGGGAAAATAGGGGTTACATTAGTAATTTTTTGCCCGGACGATATAGATTTATTCCCGATTGAATGAAAGCCATTAAGCTTAACACCTAACTGCTTACATACGACATTGGAGCTTTTAGGGAGAAACGGGCTCATCATGACTGCCAAATCATAACAAAGATTTGCACATACATACAAAGTGTTGGCAGACTTGATAGGATCTGAATTTATAGTCTTCCATGGTTCGGACTGTTGGAAATATTTATTTCCAATATCGGATAGCTCTAGAATCTTTTTAAGACCATCACGAAGTTTAATATCTTCCATTAAAATCCTATAATCCTCAACTATCACTTTAACAGAATCGAATACTTTAATATCCTCTTGGCCCAAATTCACTGTTGGTACTTGGCCTTTAAAATTATTTTGAATAAAGCTTAATGTTCGAAAGATAAAGTTTCCAAGATTAGCTATTAAATCGTTATTAACTCTATCCTTAAACTCCCCCCACTTCCATTCTGTGTCATTAATCTCTGGGATAAGTAAAGCTAAATAAAAACGCCATATATCGCTGCTCAATCCACATTTATTCAAATTTTCACAGAAAATACCTCGTTCTTTAGACTTCGATATCTTTCCCCCCTCATAGTTAAGATATTGCAAACCTGCAACCCGATAAGGTAATGAATAATCCCCGTTAGCCATAAGCATGCCAGGCCAAAAGATTGTATGAAAAGGGATATTATCTTTACCAATAAAATGAAATATTTTAGATTCTTTACTCTTCCAGTATTTTTTCCATTCAGATGGATTGCTATTTTCTTTTGCCCACTCTTTAGTAGCGGAAATATAACCAATAGGAGCGTCAAACCATACGTAAAATACTTTGTCTTCATAACCATCTATTGGAACCTTTACGCCCCACTTGATATTTCTAGTGATACACCTAGGATTAAGCCCCTCATTAATCCAACCTAAAGCAAGTTTTATAACCTGGTTACTCCAAATTCTATTATTCCCTCTTATCCATTCGTTTAATTCTCCTTCCAACTTATCTAAATTTAAAAAGAGATGTTTCGTATTTTTAAAGATGGGTTTGTGACCACAGATTGCACATCTAGGCTGTTTCAACTCATCTGGATTTAAAAGCGTTGAACATCTTTCACACTGATCTCCTCTAGCATCTTTGTATGAACACTGTGGACAAATGCCCTCAATGTATCTATCAGGTAAAAACCGGTTATCGTTGATACAGTAAGGCAGTTTTAAATTACCTTCGCTTACATATCCATTCGCATATATCTTTTGAAAAACTGCTTTTGTTGTACGATGATGGATATCTCTTGAAGTTCTAGAAAAATTATCGTAACTTATGTCTAACCATTCATAAATCTTCTTATGTACACCATAATATTTATCACAAAGCTCTTTAGGCGTGATCTTAATTTTGGCTGAAGCTACCTCTGTTGGAGTGCCATGTTCATCACTTCCACCTATAAATACGACATCGTGCCCTACAAGTCTACAATAACGAGCAAAAATGTCCGCTGGAAGATGTGAACCTGCAATATTACCTATATGCGGCACATTATTAACATAGGGGAGGGCACAGGTAATTAGTATTCTCATTGTAATCATGCCTTTATGTAATTAATAACTGATGGAGTAGGATACATAAAATTTGTAATATGTATGAATTGGATATATCTTTTAGATGCGCTAATTAATACCATCTTTTGCAATCAATCCTATATTTGAAATTTACGATAATTTAGATTTTACACAATTGAAAGATATTTCATTGTATCCTTATTGAAAAACTTAATTGTCATTTTCAGGAAATTCTATTGAAAAATATATTTATATCTAATCTTATAAAGAGAATTCTATGAAAATAGACCAAACTGATTTAAAAGCTTTAAACCTCCGAGTTGGAGAAATAATTGATGCTAAGAAAGTTGAGGGTTCCAACAAATTAATTAAAATAATGGTTGATATAGGAGAGAAACGTCAGGCCGTTGCAGGTTTAAGAGAATGGTACAATCCTGAGGATATGATAGGAAAGAAAGTTGTTTTTCTAGCGAATCTTAAACCTATTAAACTATTTGGAATTGAGTCTCAAGGTATGATTTTAGCAGCAGAGGATGAAAATGGAGTCTCAATGTTAACAGTTAATAGTAAAGTTAAAAACGGAATGAAAATAAAGTAAATTAATAATTTACATCTTCAACTTATTAATAATAGAAAGGAAATTTGCTTATTGAAATAAATCTGATTTACGAAAAAATTAATTAATTACTTGTGATTTTCCCTTAGAAATCCTTCTCACTTCATTCCACATAAAGTCCGCAAGCTTAATATAATCTTTACGTGATAGGCTGTTTGCCAAATACAGTTTCCCCCCAAGACCGTGACCTTGAAATTTTGATACCCAGTCAGGATGAATCTCTACGAAATTTTCCCCCCAAAACTTATTTCCAGGATATGCAGTGGCAAGAGAAAGTAAGATTTGATCTGGATTAACTTTCTTTAAAAAATTCAATGTTTCTACAACGCTTTTTTCTTGTTCGCCAGGAAAACCAAAAGTTACATAAGCCCTAGTTGATATTCCATATTTTCTAATTTTATCGAAAGCGTTAGCAATAGTAGAAGCACGGATTCTTCGATTTATTCCGTCTAGTATTTGCTGAGATCCTGTATCGATTCCGATGCATATTAGATTACACCCCGATTTTACGAATGACTTAAGTATGTCTTTATCTATTGCATCTGCTCTAGTTTCGCAACTCCATTTTAAATCCAACCTCTCTTCCTTAATCAGTTCACAAATCTTTAAACAATGTTTCTTTTCCAAAGTAAAGGTGCTATCCATGAATCGGATAAGTTTAAAACCTAAATCTGAAATGAGGTTTAATTCATCAATGACATTCTCAGGTGAACGATACCTTACTTGGTTTTTCCAGAATTTAGCGGCAGAGCAATAGGCGCAAGAATATGGGCAGCCTCTACTAGTTATTAAAGACATAATACCATATTTATTAATGGGAAAGTAATTCCAAGCAGGGAAAGGTACGCTATCAAGATCATGTATTAATTCTCTATTCAAAGTTTTAATTATCTTGTTTTTATTCATATAAACAAGACCTTTTATTTTATCTATCTCCTTCCCTTCAAGAATCTCTAAAAAAGAATATTCTCCCTCGCCAGTAACAATTATGTCCACCCCTCCCTTTAGAGCTTCTTCATGAGAAAATGTAACATGAGTTCCGCCCATTACGATGATTAGATCACTTCGAAATTCTTTAATCTCTTTAACTATTTCCATAGCTCTAGAAAATGATGGAGTAGTTGAACTAATACCAATAATATCTAAATCGTTCTTAATCTTTGTAATATCAAAGGGTGTTATGTTCTCATCTATGACGCTAATATTGTGTCCTTCGGCTATTCCAGCAAGATACCCTAATCCTAGTGGAAATAAATCTTTACCCCTGTAAGAAAATTTAGGGTGAATTAGTAATACTTTCATATGGACTTCTCCAAAACCAAAAGTAATTTCTCCACCTCTGATAGAGTATTATAAAAATGCGGACTTATTCTAACTCCGTTCCTAACAGAAATAGCAATAGATTGCTTTAGAAGCATTTTCTCAACTCTTTCAGGATGGTTAATGTTAAGGTTGATAATGCCACTTCGATTTTCGGGAGATAGTGGAGTATTAATATCAATTCCTAGTTCTTCGGAACCTTCGATTATGCGATCATTCAGAGCCCATATTTGTTTTTTTATATTTTTTAGTCCAACTTCCAGCAGTAGGTTTAATGATTCAACCATAGCTGCAAATCCTGGAAAGTTGCGATGTCCATGCTCAAACCGGCGAGCGTTATCTGAAAGATTAAGTTGACGGTAAAGGAGATTATAAACTTCTTTATCCGATCTATATCCCACAACCGAAGGAATAATTTTTTCTAAACGCTCTTTTTTTATGTACATGAAGCCTACACTCATCGGAGATAGAAGCCACTTATATCCGCCTGTTGAAAGAAAATCAATTCTTTCTTTTTTAACGTCAAATGGCATTGAACCTACTGATTGGATCCCGTCAACTAATACCATTGCACCATTTTCGTGTGCGATGTCTGATAGACTACGCAAATCAGTTTTGAATCCATTAGAGAACTGGACATGTGAAAGTACCACCAACTTTGTTCTTTTATCAATTACATTAATGTATTCTTCGAGAGGAAGAGCCCCATTAATATTTTTTACTATTCGCAGATCAATATGGTGTCGTTGTGAAATATTCTGAGATGTAAATAAACTTGAGGGGAATTCTAAGTCTGTAGTTACAATATTATCTTGTTTTTCCCAATTTATACCATTAGCAATAATTCCAAGTCCTTCAGATGTGTTACAAGTAAGGGCTATCTCCCCTTCATTTCCAGAAATAAATTTTGCAATAACGTTTCTAACTTCTCCTAGTACATCATCCCAGGTTTGCCAATGAAGATTTCCAAATAGTTTTTGCTCATTAAAATTGTTGACAGCACGGAGAGAGCGTAACGGTAAAGGCCCAACAGCAGCATGGTCAAAATACAGAAACTTTTCAGAAACGGGGAATTCCCTTCTAAATTTATCTAAATTCATTATTTAATAATTAAAATTTTGCAAATAAAATGTTTTCTCTCTCCCCCACCCCCCATAAGAATTTTAAATCCAAGGCCCTAACTATATACAATGATTCTAAAAAATTGCTCCTGGGTTTTAACCCAAAATCCAAATCGAGATATTATGAATAACGTAGATATTTGTATAGAAGATAATAAAATCGTAGATATTGGAATTGATCTAGGGAAAAATGATGACGTAATTGACTGCTCAGATAAAGCGATTCTTCCAGGCTTAATAAATTCCCACACTCATGTGGCTATGACCCTTTTCCGAGGGTTTGCAGACGACATGCTTCTTCAAGACTGGCTTCAAAATAAAATATGGCCTCTAGAATCAAAGCTTACAGAAGAATATGTTTATCAAGGAACATTGCTAGGAGTATTAGAGCTCATTAAATCTGGAACTACTACTTTTAATGACATGTACTTTTTTGGAAGGGGTGTTAAAAATGCTGTTGAAGAGGGAGGCATTAGAGCCTTCTTCTCCCAAGGTGTTCTTGATAATCCTACTGCAGAATTTCAAAATGCTGATCAAGCATTTAAACTGTTTAAAAGCCTATTAAAGGAAAAAACAGAGCTTTTTACCCCAACCATTGGAACTCATTCTCCCTATACTTGCAACAAAGAAACTTTATTAAAGGCGAAGGAAATCGCAAAAAAAAATAAAAGTATGATCCATATACATGCCTCAGAAACTAGGAAAGAAGTCTACGATTCAATTAAAGTAACTGGTAAAAGACCTATTGAATACTTACAAGATATTGAATTTTTAGGAAAAGAGGTTCTAGTGGCTCATGCAGGATGGACAACAAAAGGTGAAGTATTACTCATGGGAAATAGTGGTGTAAAAATCGCTCATTGTCCTGTATCCAATATGAAACTGGCAGTAGGGGCTGTAGCACCCTTGCCAGAAATGTTCAATAACCACGTTACTGTTTCTCTTGGTACAGACAGTGCAGCATCAAATAATAATTTAGATATTTTTGAAACCATGAAGGTTGCAACATTACTGCAAAAAATGCATCGGTGGGATGCAAGAATCTTACCTGCACAAAAAGCGTTAGACATGGCAACTATTGAAGGCGCTAAATCCTTAGGAATGCATAAAAGTATAGGTTCAATTGAAGTGGATAAAAACGCAGATTTAATAATCTTAGACGTAAAGAAACCACATTTATATCCGGTTCACAACATTCTATCAAATATTGTGTATTCTGCTAATGGAAACGATGTTTGGGGTACAATAGTGAATGGAGAAATAATAATGAAAAATCGCATAATAACAAGATTAAGAGAAGATGATGTGCTAGAAAAAGCTTCAACAGCCGCCTATAAACTATCCGAGGAATTATGAAAGTTGCAGTTTTAACATCTGGAGGGAAAGACTCCCTATTTTCAGCATATATACTGGCATCTCAAGGGTTTGAAATAAGATATATGATTAGCATAGATCCAGAAAATCCAGAAAGTTACATGTTTCATTATCCTAATGTACGTTTTGTAAAAGATCAGTGTAACAATATGAACATACAATTAGTAACAAAGAAAACAAAAGGGCATAAGCAAACAGAAATTATGGACTTAAAAAGTGCGATAAATTCGGTGAAAAATGAGATTGACGGGGTGGTTAGTGGCGCAGTATCTTCTGAGTATCAAAAACAGCGTATTGATATGACTTGTGAAGAACTAGGACTTATATCATTTTCGCCAATTTGGCATAAGAATCCTGAATGTCTATTAAGAGAAATGGTGAATGCCGGATTTAAGATAGTTATTACATCTATAGCAGCAGAGGGATTAGGGAGCAATTGGTTAGGAAAAATAATTGATGAAAGATGCATTACAGATTTATTAGATTTAAAGAGAAAATATGGAATTCATATAAATGGAGAGGGAGGAGAATATGAAACATTTATATTGGATATGCCCCTTTTCAAGAAACCATTGGAAATTGGTACCGCCAATATAAAGTGGGATGGAATATCAGGGATATATGATATACATAATTTAAATATAGTTAAATGAACTCTAAACCTTTTTTAACTCAATTCTTAAATTACATTTTTCAATGTTTGTTCTAACTATTAAGTCATTTTTATCAGAAGATACCTTGGAGAAATAGACTGTATATCGAGTCTTTCCTACAATCTCTAAATATTCATTCCGCTTCTTAATCTCAATATTCTTCATTGATACAACACCAGGCATTTTAACACAAATGATCTTTTTGTGCGGTTTATCTACAACTTCAGTATCCGCTTCTTTAAATTCGAGAGGAAGATTAGAAGATACCATTAAATCTCTAATAAAATTGGGTATAGGAACTTCATTGTCTGCCATTTTACTCTTAAACTCTTCAATATCTCCACTTTTTATAATTGGTTCACCATCGCGCAGTTCAAGTGAGAAAAACATGCCTTTTGGAGATCTATTACCATCTGCCATAGTCTCAGTTATTTCATTTAAAATATCGGCTTTATTATTAAATATATCTTCAATAAGCCTACTAATTTCCCCTTTAACTTTACTTTGATTAGAAGATTCTGATAATTCACTAAGATTAGTATTGCATGATTCACATTTAACTGAACGATGATTTGCCTTATTCCCACAGGTTGGACAGTAATTAATCTTCATTATTATATAATTACTATTTTGTAACGAAATAAATTAAACATGCATTTTTATCATATGAAAATAAGGAATGAACATCTTGATGGAGTAATTGATATAATCTATGAAAACATGACTATAGTTAATTTATTTTAATGAAATTAAAAAGTATGCGGGAGAAGGGATTCGAACCCTCGAACGAACTAATCGACAAGGCCCTCAACCTTGCGCCTTTGACCACTTGGCTACCCCCGCAGATTTACAATAACTCAGCTAGTACCTTTGACTTAGTCTGAATAATATCGCAGGACTTATTAAACATTTCTTCTGGTGTGAGAGCGCCTGTAGATTCAACTCGGAAAATAAATTTATTATTATTACCTTTGACTTTAATTGCTTTATATTCACAGACATCTATACAAGAATTACACAAAATACAATCATACTCTTTAACTGTGATTTTCCCTCTGGAGAGCTTAAATACATTAGTTGGACATGTTTTTATACATGCTTCACACGCGTTGCATTCTTTAGTGATTTTAACTTGAGGATAATACCTATATGATGCTATACCTGGTTGCCATTTTGCATGAGTTACTCCTTTACCTAGGACTGCATTTGCCTCAAGCTGAATTTCTTGCCCCTTACCTAATTTAAGTATTGGAATTCCTTTTTTTGGCATAAGTTTTGCATCTTCAGATATTAGATCATCAGAATATACAATACCGGGACCTACCTTTGAAAGTGAAAGAGTTAACGAACAACTTGGACAACCTTTACCCTTACATCCACAATCTTCCTTAAAATTAAAGATTTCTAAATCTGTTTTTATTGGAACCATCCCTAACCGATGGGATAAAATCTCATCGAAAAAGGATGAACTATTTTTCTTAAATGAAACCTCTTCAATAGCCAATGTTGGAACCTCTGAAATAATTGTCCGCCTAAGAGCATTTGCTATACTTACGTCGACATCATCAAGAATAAACACTATTGAATTACTGTCTTTTTTAACCATCTCAATCTTCAAAATTAGACCCTCCTACCTCTTCTACCACCTGGAGCTTTAGTCCCATCATGTGGAATTGGTGTAACATCTTGAATACGGCCAATTTTAAGACCTGTTCTTGACAAAGCTCTAATTGCTGGCTGAGCTCCTTGACCTGGGGATTTTGGACCTCTTCCTCCAGGAGCTTTAACTCGGATATGAACTCCCACAATACCTTTATCCATAGCTTCTTCTGCGGCCCTCATTGCCGCCTGCATTGCAGCATATGGCGAACTCTCTTCCCTATCCGACTTTACAGTTCTACCTCCAGACCATCGGGAGATAGTTTCTGCGCCTGTTAAGTCCGTAATAGTAATTATTGTATTATTAAAAGAAGAATAAATGTGTGCTAATGCCCATCTGCCTGGTTCTTTAGTCAAATTACTTACCTCCCTAAATTACTTTGATTGAATCCTCTTCTATAGCTTTAACCATATAACTTGGAGCAGTTACCTTTCCACCATTTACAGTAACGTGTCCATGAACAATTAATTGTCTAGAATGCTTTAAAGTGTTAGCAAAACCTTTTTTATAAACAATAGTCTGCAACCTCCTATCAAGTATGTTTTCGATTTTCAAAGCTAATATATTATCTAAGTTTCCACCTTCTTTCAATAATCTATTTTTTAACATGCTTTCGAAAATCTGTTTCTCTGCGTTTTCAGCAAAGTTAGATCCCAAGACTAATAATTTTCTAGCCTGCCTATGATAGTTTCTTAAAATAGTGTCTGCTCTCCAAAGCTCTCTTTTATTTCTTAAACCATACTCCTTTACAATTTTTTTCTCTTCTTGAAGTTTGGTTGCAGCCCAAGGATGCTTCGGAGTCCTATATTTTTTCTTGCTCTTTCTAGGGGTTCCCATCATATCACTTCTTAGATTCTTTTTGAGATTGTATAATCTTTTTATGAGTCACGCCTACAGACGCACCTTTTCTAAAGGATGTACGTGTCCTCTGGCCTCGAACAGGTAAACCTTGTTCGTGCCTAATACCTCTATACGATCTAATCTTTCTAAGTCTGTTCAGATCATTTCTTAAACTAATTACTAAATCCGATCCCGTAACATGAAGATTTTTTCCAGTTGAATAATCTTTCCTTCGATTTAATAACCAAGCAGGCAAATCTTTTTTACCCAAACTATCTAATGATTTACTTAATATTTTTACCTCTTCATCAGTTAAATATCCGACTTTTTTGTCAGGATCGAGATTTAAAAGATTGCATAATATTAATCCTGTTCTGGCACCAATGCCACGTATCTTACTTATACCTATAGGGATTTTTTTATTACCATCAATGTCAATACTGGCCATTCTAACGATATATTTGAAATCATCTTCTTTTTTATCCTTATTCGCCATTAATTCACCAGAGCCTATATACCCTATTTAGCTGATACACAATTGTAGTAATACTTCTGTTGTTACAAAAGTACTTTTCATAGATTACTTTAACTATTTAAAGGCTTTGCTTGAAACTGTTAAAAAGAAATAACGCAACGCCGGGGATGGGATTTGAACCCATGCACTCCATAAGGAGAACAGGCTATCTATTTTTTTTATCCGCCTAAAAATTTCCAGGCCTGCGCCCTACCAGGCTAGGCCACCCCGGCTTAAATAAAAAGGGATTATGCCCGTAACTCAATTTCGATGTTAACACCATCAGGGACTTTAACGCGCATTATCTGACGCATAGTACGTTCATCTGCCTCGATATCTATGAGGCGCTTATGGATTCGCATCTCCCACCTTTCCCAAGTAGCTGTACCATCCCCTGAAGGTGATTTCCTGACAGGCACCCGTAACCTACGAGTTGGAAGTGGTATTGGCCCAGACATATTTACCCCAGTTTTCTGAGCAATCTCTTTCACAGACCCACATACATCTTCTAATTTTTCATGGTCTGACGCAGTTAGTTTAATTCTTGCTTTTTGCATACAATTTCACTTTGACGGAGTTATATCAACAACCATACCAGCAGCTATAGTAGTTCCCATATCCCTTATTGCAAATCTACCCATCTGCGGGATTTCTTTAACTTTTTCAATAACCATTGGTCTAGTAGGTTCTATTCGAATAACACCGGCATCTCCTGATTTAAGAAATTTCGGATCTTTTTCAAGTACATTACCTGTTTTTGGATCGAGTTTACTTATAAGTTCTGTAACTTTACATGCAATCTGTGCTGTATGTGAGTGAAAAACGGGAGTATAACCCACTGTCACTGCACTTGGATGCTGGAGTATAACAACCTGAGCAGAAAAACTCTTTGCCACAGTTGGTGGTTTTTTAGTATGTCCACATACGTCGCCTCGTCGGATGTCTTTCTTTCCAACACCCCGAACATTAAAACCTACATTATCTCCAGGTTCAGCTTTTGGTATGACCTCATGATGCATCTCGATAGTTTTTACTTCACCGTTAGCGCCTACAGGCTCAAAAGTTACAGCGTCGCCTATTTTCATTACACCCGTTTCTACTCTACCAACTGGAACTGTACCTATCCCCGTAATAGAATATACATCTTGTATTGGCAACCTTAGGGGCAATTTGGTGGGTTTCTCAGGTACCTTCAATGAATCAATAGCACCTATCAATGTTTGTCCATCAAACCACTCAAGATTTTTACCTTTAGCAATTATATTATCCCCCTTTAACCCTGACATTGCTACATAACTAATTTGTTCTGGTTTGTATCCTACCATTTGGAATAGTTTTTTAAGGCTAGACTGCGTTTCCGAATATTTCTTCTCCGCAAATTTTACTGAATCCATTTTATTGATACCTACAATTAACTGAGTAATTCCAAGAGTACGAGCAAGGAATATATGTTCTTTAGTCTGTGGCATTAGCCCCCCCTTGTCATCACGCTGAGCTACGTCAACAACAAGTACTGCAGCATCAGCTTGTGAAGCTCCTGTAATCATATTTTTTACAAAGTCCCGATGCCCAGGAGCATCGATTATTGTAAAGTAGAATTTATCTGTTTCCATTTTATTATGGGCAATGTCAATAGTTATGCCACGTTGACGCTCTTCTTTGAGTCTATCCATAACCCAAGCAAATTCGAAAGTAGGCTTACCCATCTTCTCAGCCTCTTCTTTATATTGTTTAATTATATGTTCACCAATATCTCCTTTTTCAAATAGTAATCTACCAACTGTTGTGGATTTTCCATGATCCACATGTCCAATGAATACTAAATTCAAATGTGGTTTTTGTGCCGCCATCTAATTACCTCCTATACCTTCGTAAATAATCCTTTTCTCTTTTTAATGTTTCTAATTAATCCTTCTTGAAGTTCCTCTGGTAGTTTCTCGAACCCAATAAATTCAGTTGTCCATAAAGCCCGCCCTTCAGTTGCAGATCTAATATCACCGGCAAATCCGAACATTTCAGCTATAGGGCACGATGACTCAATTATATTCATATCTTCTTTTTGTTGCATATCTACTATTTGACCTCGTCTACTCTGGATTTCTCGAGTAGCTGCACCCATGTAGTCTAAAGGTGCATGGATAAATACCTTTTGTTTGGGTTCTAAAAGATGAGCCCTGCCTTGCATCATAGCCTCTCTAATGGCATCTCTTGTAGCCGGGATAACTTGAGCTGGGCCACGATGTATTGCATCTTCGTGTAGTTTTGAATCCGTGAGCTTTACTTTTAGTCCAAAAACCTTTTCTTTAGCTAAAGGACCATTATCAACGGCCTCATGAAATCCTTCTTTTATCAGCCCCATAACTTCATTGAGATATTGAATACCCTTTGTAACATTAGTGAGGATATTATTCTCATATACTTCAACTATTCCACGAGCATCTTTTTTATTCATGCCCGCTACTTCAAATGCCTTACTTAGTTCCTTACCTTTAAGCCTAGAAGTATTTAAATCTCCGGAAATCATTGCATCAAAAGCGGATTTATCTATAGGTTCAACTACAAAGTAAAATTTATTGTGTTTATTAGGGGATTTTCCTTCTATTTCGGGGGATATATCACCAACTGTTTCTCTATAAACTACAATTGGAGGAGAAACATCTATTGGGACTCCTTTCTCTTGAATCCGATAAGCAATAATATCCAAATGAAGCTCCCCCATACCTGATAGTAAATGCTCACCTGTTTCCTCGTCTATCTGAACTCTAATCGTAGGATCTTCTCTAGCTATTATGTGGAGAACTTCAATAAGCTTGGGTAAATCCCTCATATTTTTAGCCTCAACTGCAACAGTAACTACAGGTTCTGAGGTATACGACATCTCTTCGAATGGCTCAATAGGGTTCTCAACTTCAGTAACGGTTTCTCCGGCTCTAACATTTTTCAATCCAGTAACCATCGCTATATTCCCCGAAACCACGTGTTCCGTCGCCATCCGTTCAGGCCCAAAATATACTCCAACTTGCTGAGTTCTTGTTTTTAATTTACTATTTATCATATAGACTTCTTTACTTTTTTTAATAGTACCTGAGAATATTCTACCTGTAGCAACCTCTCCTGCTTGGGGATCAATAGATAAATCTGTAACCATCATTGCTAACTTCCCTTTGGGATCGCAATTAATCATCGCTAATGATTGGTTACTTTTAGCATCTCCATGCCAAATGTTCGGAATTCTGTATTTCTGAGCTACATTTGGAGTTGGGAGATGGCTGATTACCATATCAAGGATAACCTCATGAACTTTGGCTTTATTTGCTAGTTCTTTCTGCTTTCCTTGAACATTATATTCGATGATATCTTTGAATGTAATCCCATTTTCTTGCATTCGAGGAACATTAATTGCCCATTGATTATAAGCCGAGCCAAAGGCTACACTTCCATCTTCGACTCGGACCTGCCATTTATCTTTAAACTCTTTAGATGCCATATTCTTTATAATTTTATTAAAGTTTGCAATGATTTTCACAAATCTTTGTTGCATAGCTTCAGGTGTCAATTTAAGTTCATTTATCAGTCTATCAGCTTTATTAATGAATAATGTAGGTTTTACATGCTCTTTCAATGCTTGTCTGAGAACCGTTTCAGTTTGAGGCATGATACCTTCAACTGCACACACTACAACAACAACACCATCTACAGCACGCATGGCTCTTGTGACATCCCCTCCAAAATCCACATGTCCTGGAGTATCAATCATATTTATGAGAAATTGATCATTTTTATATTCATGAACCATGGAAACGTTTGCAGCATCGATAGTGATTCCCCTAGACTGTTCTAGTTCATCTGAATCTAAGTAAAGCTGTTGGCCTGCAAGTTCTTCAGATATCATTCCTGCACCAGCTAAAATGTTATCACTAAGAGTTGTTTTTCCATGGTCAATATGGGCCACGATTCCCATGTTTCGAATCCTTTTAGGCTTATCCATAAGTTTTATTATCTCCTCTGCCATCTGTTCACGTCGTCCCATAATTATTCACCTTTATTTTCAAAAAAAAAAATTAGCGTGCAGCCTTGGCAATTCTTTCTATCTCCTCTTTCTTAGAAATTGAATTGCATTTAATATCGTATTTGGCAGCTGCAATAATCTCTTCAGCAAGACACAAACCAATAGATTTCTTATTTTTAAATGCTGCTTTTGAAGCACTCACACAAATTAATCTAATTGCTACATCAAGTCTACGTTGAGGGGAAACATCCACACTCTGAAAGTAGGAGATACCCCCATATTTGATTCTAGTAGTCTCTTCACGTGGTGAAGCATTTGAAAGTGCATCAACTACAACTTGAATAGGATTTTTTTTAGTCCTTTTTTCAACAGTTTCTAAAGCTTCTCGAATTATCCGAAAGGCCATTGGTTTTTTCCCTGTGTTTCTACCACTAGGCCTTCTGTGCTTTTTTCCATCATGACCAGTCACAGTGATTTTATTAACGATTCTTTCTACAATAGAGACTTCAGATTTACCGAAAGGTTTAACATGCCTACCACCTTGATGGGGGAGATAATACGGTTTAAGATTTATATAATTTCTAAGACCTGGGTCCTTTACTTTGACCGTTTCAGTACCCCATATTCCAAAAATTTTAACCATAAAATCACCTTATTGGCTTTTCCTTTCTTCCTCTTACCATTTCTTCTAAAGAAACATTATTCACTTTTATAACTTTGAACCTGACTCCAGGTATATCTCCCATACTTCCACCTTTTCGCCCACCTATACCATCAATAACTACCTCATCATGCTCATCAATAAAGTTAATAGCACCATCCCCTGGAGTAAATGCCGTAACTTGTCGCCCACTTTTAATAAGTTGGACTCTAACACACTTTCTAATTGCTGAATTAGGTTGCTTAGCTTCAATACCAACTTTCTCAAGTACAATGCCTCTTGCCATTGGAGCTCCTTCTAATGGGTTTGATTTTTCTTTAAGCTTCAAAACCCTACTCCTATACTTAGGGCTATTCCATCTAAATTGTCTACGATTATTTTTTAACTTTCGACCCGCGAATTCACCCGTTGCTTTTTTAGCCATATTCTAACCTCATTCAATAGTTAATTCGCTGATATTGTGATATCGCATAGATAAAAGCTTTGCCATTGAAAGAAAATGATTGCCTCTTGAAAAAACGGAAAGTTTATCTCTCTCATCTATCCCAACCTTCGCCACTTTTTTATCTTCACCTTCATTGATACGAACATCTGTAACCCTTAAAGGATGAAATACATTCTTAATAAATTCTCTGGGATTATTAGAATATTCAATAATGCCTATTTTTTTTCCCAAGGATCTACTAACTTGTTGTATATGTTTACCTTTCTTCCCAATTGCCAAGCCCATATCACCGGCTTTAACAACAAAAAAGATTTTATTTTCATACGCATCCGCTATACAGTCAACAGTAACAGCCCCGGTTATTTTCTCAAAAAGTGATATATAACCAATGTCACTTGAAGAAAGCTTTATCTCCATAAGATTACCCTCTTATGAGATCTAGAATATTAGACTCACCTGCTTCAAGAATTCCCAGCATTGATACAATAAAAGGTTTCCCACAAACAGAACCAAGTTCTATGCTAGATCCAGGATACTCATAAATAAAAATTTTCTTAATATCCGTATATCGAATTAATTCTTTTTTAGTATCTGGTTTACAATTAGAAGAAACAACCGCTAATTTAAATTTGTCAGAACGTAAAGTTCTTAGTGTGTGTCTCTCTCCAAGGACAACTTTCCCGGTATCTATAGCGTCTCTGATAGATCTCTCAATATTCATTCAGAACGCTCCTTTTTTTTAGCTTCTCCTTTCTTCATAACCAATCCGACCATTCCTGTACCTAAACTTACTGGTCTGCCAACAATAACGTTTTCTACAATTCCAGACAGATCATCAGTGTCCCCACAAATACCTGCAGTTAAAAGATGATCCACTGTAATTTCGAAAGCCGCCCTAGCTAAAACTGAAGCCTTTTGCCCGGAGACACCATGTCGTCCAATTGATGTTACAGTACCGTTAACAGTCATCATATCTGAGAGTAACATAAGATGCCTCACGTCAACTGTTAGTCCTTGCTCATCAAGGACTCCTAAAGTTTCATTGATTATTGCATTTCTAGCAGCTTCAATTCCCAAAACACTTTCTATCTCCAGCACATCATTAGTTTTAGTTTTACTAATATCAACACCTTTAATTTTAAGCACTTCCTTAAGGTTTGAACCTTCAGTATGAATTATATATTCCTCTCCCTCCCTACGCATTACCACTCTAATAATACCTTTAATACCTGTAAAATAAACATCCCTTGCCTTATTACTAAGCTTACGTAATTCTTTTATTGAAGACTTTTTAGAAACAATAGAAATAGATTTTGCATCCCATTCCTTAACTTTAATCTTAGATTTATTTAATTTTTCAACAATATCCTCGGAAGATACCTTAAGCTCTTTTAATTCAGATTTATTTAGAAGTAATTTAACTATAGAGTCTAATCTGTCAATCTCCGTATTTTCTATTAAATCTCCAACTTTAACATTTTCAATCGCTAACGCTACCTTCTTAGCTTTTTTTTCATTTCCGGCATAACTCTTATCAAGGAAGATTGTCATTGTTGGTGTAGAAGGAATCTTTCTAGCATCAACTAATTCTATCATTCTTGGAAGACCTAAAGTAACATTTAACTCTGCTACACCCGCATAATGGAAAGTTCTCATTGTCATTTGAGTTGAAGGTTCACCCATACTTTGAGC
>CAYZUE010000019.1:0-19315 GCA_964481825.1 Candidatus Hydrothermarchaeota archaeon
TCATAACTTAGGGCCCAAATTTCCATCCTAATTGATCGTAATAATATTTTAAAAATGTGGACATGTGAGTAGAAAGTGCACGCTCTTGATATTTATTCTTAATTACAGGTCTGCCAATTTTTACAATGGATAAATCTTTAATTTTGAATTCAGTATCGCATTTGGGACATCTTACTAATGGACAATTTCTAGCTGAATCTCTACAGCCTAAACATGATGTAGCTCTTGCATACACTACCGAAAAAACAAATTCGCACACGGGACATTTCAACCGTCGAATAGATCTAACAGTTTGATTTGAAAACCCTCGTTGCTTCATGGCCATTTCAAAACCGTCATCCATTTTAATTCACCAACATTATTTTTGATATTAAAAGATGTTTTACTTCTATTAATATATTATCCAATTTATATCTATTCTTCGATTTTTACAATTCTTTTTTTTAGTTTTCATATTTAAAACCTAGATTTGTTTCTTTGCATACTTCCTCAATTGCAATTTTACTTTCTTCAGCAACAGCAGAATCCCAGATACCGTGAACAATTACATTGAGTGTTAATTTGGTTATATTGATATCCTTTATTTCATCGAAATCTCCAGTAATATTCGCCTCTTCATTAAATTGGACTAAACTAGCCCCAATATGCCCTGCTGACGTTTCCAAGTGTATTTTTATATGTCCTATTAAATCCGCTCCTTGAGCAAAACATTTCTCAGAAATTCGTAAAAGTAATTGGTTTATGAAATATAAAATTTCCTTTTTGCTTCTTTGATTATTAGATTGAAATACAAGTTTAATCCCAAATTTCCCTAGTCCATCAATCTCCCTATGGGCCTCTTTATCTTTAATATTAGTCAACTGTTTAATTCTCATTTCAATGTCCATTTAAAATTTCTTCAACAATTTCCGATAAGCCATCTCCGGTTTTAGCGGATATCCTAATAATTCTAGACTGAGGATTTAAATTTTTCACAAATTTTTCCGTACTAGTTATAAGGTCTTCATTAGAAATATCTATTTTATTTATTCCAATGATATCAGCTTCTTTAATCTGTTTCTCTACTAACCTCTTCACCGCTTTTAATAATAGTTCAATTCTAGAAGAATCTACAATTGTAAGAATAGGGGCATGTTGAACCTTAATAAGTTCATTAGATTTAATAGAGTCTGCTACATCTTTTACAATATTAGGTGCTGCAACTCCTGTAGGTTCTACTATAACAATATCAGGATTAAAAGAGTCATGAATAATAGAAAGGGTTTCAGCAAAACTCCCTGAAACTTGACAACATATACATCCACTTGCGATTTCTTTGGCGTCAAGCCCATAGTCTTCAATTATCTTACCGTCTACTGCAACTTCACCAATATCATTGACTATAATAGCTATACGCTCTCCTCTATTAGTCAACTCTTTTGCAATTTTAATGAGTGCAGTGGTTTTACCACTGCCAAGAAATCCGGCAATTTGAAAAATTTTCATATTAACTCACATTTAATATCTTATCTCGTCCTTCTCGACCATCTTACATATAGCATTTATGCCTTGTCCTGTATTGGTAGAAACGTGGAATATTTTTGAACTTGGATTAAAATTATTTACAATCGTTTCAGCCTCTCCTATCATTTCTTTTGAAACTATATCAATTTTGTTTAATGCGACGTAATCTGACTCTAGAATCCCATTTTTTAACAATTTTCTCATAGATTTTAACATAAGTTCAATTCTTGAACAATCTACTACATTAATAATTGGAGCATAAGTGAAGTATAAATCTAATGCTTCGGATACTACTTTTACTTGATTCTTTAATATCCAGGATCGTCCTATCCCAGTTAGTTCTATAAATAAAAAATTAAGATTCTCGTTGCGACAAATTTCAATTAGAAGATCTCGAAATGCAGTATGAACAGGGGGTAACGCAAGAGTAGATAAACTTTCTTGAGGGATGTATCTTGCATAAAGATTCTGATTGATTTGTTCCTCTCCTTGATTATTTAAAATAACCCCAATACGCTGATTCTTGTCTTTATTTATTATCCCAGATACATAATTTATTAAACTTGTTTTCCCACTACCCAGTATTCCCGAAATTAATACTATCTTCAATTTTCCTAACTCCTTTTTCCAAATATGCTTTTATTAAGAATATTTTCAAGATTGTTTAATCCATCATTAGTTTTACAAGAACTGTTTAAGATATTAGCATTATTTTTACAATTAATTATTATTTCCTTAGAAGATTTCAATTCTTTAGCTGAGGCTTTATCGATTTTATTTAAAATAATATAATCTGCACATCTGATACCCTCTTCAATTAGAATTTTAAAATTTTCACTATAAAATTCAAAATTAATAGGGTCTACAATATTAAGAAATGGTGAAAAGGTAAATTTTTCCCCAACCTCTTTTTCAGCGTATTCAAAAGCTGAATCAAACATATTTGGTAAGGTCATACCTGAGGGTTCGATTATAACTATATCTACTCCCTGAGTAGTATAAAGATCAACTAACATTTTCCCCAAATGAATTGGAGTTTGACAAGGTAAGCAACCTTTAGGAAGTTCTTTTAATGGAAAATTGTCATATTTTAATTTCACTTCCCCTTCGTCGGAAAGTATAAACCCTGGTTTTTTATGGTAGGTGCTAATAATTTTTTCTGTAATTAAATTAATTAAACTAGTTTTTCCAGCACCTGCCATCCCATAAAAAAGTAATAATTTCATGGGTTCCACCAGAGACTAATACTTAACTTCAAACATGTAAGAATTATCTTACTGTTTCTAGACGTGGATATAACTGAGCTTATACTAGATCAGCCGGTTTATGCTGAACATCTTCGCCTTGATCCCTTCGTTGATATCTGTAATCATAACCATCGGGGTAAGCTTCGAAAGCAAGTTTGCCTCCTTTGTTGCACTGATCAATTATTGAGTTAAAATCATGTGCTTCAATAGCTTCAAATTTACAGTATGTCTTGCCCCCAGAAGGGTTACAGATATTCATTGACGAATCAAAAACTTCGTATTTCCAGTCTTCCATCTTATCTAATTCTTTGACTAAATCTTCCCATTTCATATTTTCATTTCCTCCCTCTTTTTCTTTATATATCGGACCGCTCCAAACAACTCCATTTCAGAGGTATTCGCATAAGAGTTTATAGAATTTAGATTTTGCCCTTTTCCTTTACCGTATTTAATTGCCCAATTGCGTATAGTGATGTGTGATACATCAATATGGTAGAATGCCAATAGATGTTGCTTGATACTACGTAAAGTAAGTTTTTTATTAAATAAGTCAATAGCTACCATGATTATTTTTGGATCAAACCGCATTCTACTGAATCCATCATCAGGAGTGAACCATGCATTATCGTAAGCACAGTAATACCGTTGCTTAATGCTAAATTTGTTATAACGGCGCCCATTTTTGGAAACATAACTACTTTTATTACATTTTGGACAATTTTGAGGAGTTTCCATCACTTCTATCCATTCATTGCATCTTTTACAGTAATAACCGCTGCTTCAGCATCTGTAGCATAAAGGTCTGCTCCAATTTCATTAGCAAAGGGCTTTGATGTAGGAGCTCCTCCAACAATTACCTTCACAGAATCTTTTAAGCCTTCTTCTTTCAATCCTTCGACAACTCGTTTCATACTTTCTAAAGTTGGAGTCATTAAAGTGCTCAGAGCAACCATTGATGCATTAGTCTCTTTAGTTTTAGCAATAACATCTTCAACAGGTGCATCTCTTCCCATATCGATGGTATTATATCCAGCTGCGGTGAGCATTGTTTTAACTATATTTTTTCCAATATCATGGACGTCGCCTTCAACCGTACAAATAACTATATTTTTGCTGTCAGATGTTTTATCCACTGCTATATGTGGTGTTAAAAGGTCGAGACCACCGTACATAGCATCTGCTGCTAATATAACCTGTGGTAAAAAATATATTTTTTTAATCCATTTTTGAGTAACTTCATCCATGCCTTTAATTAAACCATTGTTAATGGCATCTAGAGGTCCCATTCCACAATCTATAGCTTTCGTAGCGTTTTCGATAGCTAGCGCTTTATTGCCAGTGTCGACAGCTTTTGCTAAGTTAGCTAAGATGTCTTCCGATTCTCCCATTCAATCATCTCCTGTATTCATTGATTTGTTTAAAATATTTAATTATTACTATAAAAAGTTTCCCTGATTCTATCGGGATAGGATAATTATTTTACTATGGAACTCATATGATTTTAAAAAGAGATTGGATTTTATAATCAAAAATTTATACTTGATTTTAAAACGATATAATTATAATGAATTATTCTGAACTAGTGGAAGTATACGGTAATTTAGAATCAACTCCTAGTAGACTTGAAAAAACACGAATTATTGCAGAATTATTAACTAGAACTCCTAGGACGGATATAGGCATTGTCCCTATGTTTATAATGGGTAGAATATTTCCAGATGGGTCCCCTCAAGAACTAGGAGTCGGCACTGGAATATTGTACGAAACCATTTTATTTGCCACAGGTATGGATGAAGGTAAATTCAATAAATTAATAAAAGAAGAAGGTGATGTGGGTGAAGCAACCAAGAAAAGTTTTCGTTTAAAAAAACAGACAGTTTTGTCAACAGAAATTCTCACAATTCATAAAGTATCTGAGAATTTTAATAAAATTGCTAGAATTAGCGGTAAAAGAGCGCAAGGTCGAAAAATTAAGTTATTATCTGAATTATTAAGTAACGCTACTCCTCTTGAAGCAAAATATCTTATAAGAACTATTTTAGGAGAGCTTAGAGCAGGAGTTGCTGAGGGCATTGTTAAAGATGCAATAGCTAAATCATTTGATATTAAACCATCTGTTGTTGAGAGAGCGTATATGATAACAAATGACTTGGGAAAAGTAGCAAGTATTGCGATGGAAGAAGGAGAAAAAGGATTAAAACAATTAAATGTTGTTGTTGGTGTTCCTTTGAAGGCTATGCTAGCGCAGATTTGTCCATCAATTGAGGATGGATTAAAAGGCATAAATAAAGCTATATTAGAGATTAAATATGATGGAGCTAGAATTCAAATTCATAAAAAAGGAGATAAAATAAAAATTTACTCTCGAAGACTAGAAGACGTTACTCATGCCCTACCAGATATTGTAAAACTTACAAGAAAGGCAGTAACTTCTAGAGAAGCAATAATAGAAGGTGAGGCTGTGGCAGTTGATTCAATAACGCATAAACCTAAGGCATTCCAGGATATATTGAGGCGCTTCCGTAGAAAGTACTCTGTTAAAAAAATGACGAAAGAGATTCCATTTGAAACTTATGTTTTTGACATATTATTTGTTGATGGGAAAACTTTGATAGATTTTCCTTTTGAAGAGCGACGGAGATTACTTGAAACCATTATAAATCCTATTAGCAAAAAGTTCGAGATTGCAAATCAATTAATCACCAAAGATCCATTCAAAGCTCAATCTTTTTATCAAAATGCCTTAGAAGCTGGACATGAGGGAATAATGATAAAAAATAAAGATGCGTCTTACATTCCTGGAAAGAGAGTTGGTACGATGTATAAGCTAAAGCCAATTATGGAAACACTTGACTTAGTTGTAACCGGTGCAAAGTGGGGAACTGGTAAAAGAACTGGATGGATGAGTTCCTATATGTTATCTACAAAAGATTTAAAAACTGGACAATTTTTATCTATCGGAAGAGTGGGCACCGGTGTAACGGATCAGCAACTAGAAGAGTTTACTTTAAAATTAAAACCATTAATCGTCGAAGATGAAGGTATAATTGTTAAAATTAAGCCAGAATTTGTAGTAGAAGTTGCCTTCCAGGAAATACAAAAATCAACTAAGTATAATAGTGGATACGCTCTCAGATTTCCACGTGTAGTACGAGCTAGATATGATAAATCCCAGTTAGATGCGGATGATATGGCTAAAGTAAATTCATTATATAAACTACAAAAAATGGATTCATAGACCAAGTTTCTGGATTTAAAAAATGATAATTGCATTAACTGGAACACCAGGCACGGGAAAGACAACTATTTCAAAAACACTCTCAAAAAAATTAAATTTTAAATATATCTCACTGACCGATATTATCACACCAGAGATAATAGAATACCATGACACGGTAAGAAAGTGCAATGAGATCGATATAGATAAGCTCAGGATCTTAGTCAAAGAAAAACTACATGATAATACAATAATTGAAGGCCATTTTTCACATTTGCTTAAACTTAGCAATATAATTGTAATATTAAGAACCAATCCTAATATACTAAAAAAACGTCTAAAAAAGAGGGGCTACGATGACGATAAGATAAAAGAGAATTTAGAGGTTGAAGCATTAGATGTTTGTCTTATTGAGAGTTTGGAATATCACTCCAAAGTTTATGAAATAGATACCTCGATAAAATCTACTAATGACGTTGGGAGGGATATTGAATTAATCTTAAAAGGTAGAGGAGAAGAGTTTAAACCAGGAAAAATTAGTTGGAGTGAAGATTTTTTTAACAAATATCCTCCAATATAATCTCAAATACAAGTAGAAAATTAAGAGACGACATAAAATATATTTCAAGAATCTTAGAATAAAACTGTGATAACTTAAATTCAAAGTAAATTACCAAGAAGGTAGAAAATGATTGCAAGTCCTACACCGAAGTATATTGCCCCTTCTAACCCAATTTTTTTTAGGATTTTTGAAGATTCTAAAATATCTGAAATTTGTGTGAGAAATCCTCCTTTTTTTGTCATTTTTTAACCATCCATTTTTTTTTTGAATTAATCACCATTATATCAATTTACTACATTATAATTATATAAATTTGCACATTGTTTTATTTTCAAATTTAAGAGGAATATCCGTGGTAGTTAAGGTCTATTCCGATTAATATGGTTATTTAATTAACAATGATAAACTTCTCCAGTCTACCTCAATTTTGATCAATCAGGATAATAATTCTTAAATTTAATGCTATCCCTTTTTTTTTGGAGTAGTTTCCTCCCATTGGTCAATATATTTAAGGAGAGGATTTTCTTCACGAGTTTTAGTTTCATTACCGGAATTAACAATGATATTATCAGGTTTTGAGGGAGTAGATTTGGTTGAATCGACTGGATGCGAAGGAGTAGGTTCCTCCCATTGGTCAATAAAGTCAAGTAACTGATTTTTTTTCATACTTAAATCTCCCTCACTTTTTGTGGGAGGATTTATTATTGATTTGGTTTGTTTAGGTAAAGGCCTTCTTAATCTGCCTATAGGTCTAAAAGAACTCTTAATTTCTGATTTTAACAAAAGTCTTCTAGTAACAAAATAAATTAAGAATGATAGAAGGAGCAAAATAAATGAAAATCCTAAAATACGAATTAATAGACTATCCATCTACATCTTAATTATTATCTATTGAATTATATTTTTTTCCATTAAATTTATATGAGATTCTAATATATATAAAAAAACAAGTGAACTGAATGAAAACACTAAAAACTATAGGAATTTTCAATATTGTTATTGGAATTATAGCCTTTATAGCGCCAGTTAAATTTTATTCGATTGCTTCAAAATTATTCATTCCTGAAGTATCTCCACCATTCTCATTTGATGCAGTCCAAACTACAACCTTCTTACTTTTTATACCTGGGATTGTGTTAGTGATAAACGGGATAGCTCTGATAGCTATGGGGTATAAATTAGAGCATGTTCCAGAAATGAAAGCTTACTCAGAATCCGGGGGTTATCTGGGGAAAGTTAAAGGTGTAGAAGTTGATTCTGGTGAATTGGAAAAAGTTGAAATTGAAGGAGATGAAGTAGGGATATACCAAAAAGAAAATATGACTGCTGTTGATGATGTTGTCCTAATTAAGGAAGATGAAAAAGATATTAAAGAAGATGTTAAACAACATGAAATAGTTGGAAAAGAAGTTTATGATGAAAGTGGAAGCTACTATGGAAAGATTGAATCTGTAACATTAGATGAACAGGATAACTTACTTGAATTTATGACTATTAGAGGGGATAGCAGAACAATTATTAATTCATCTGAGATTAGTTCAAGCAATGGTGTGATTCTTGTGAATCGTGAATAAATTTTTTCCTTCTTTTAAGAACAGTCGTTACATATCCCTCGATCTTATCATCAATATCGTCACTCATGTCTTGTACTTTTTCTATAATTTTATCAGGAATCATTAGTTGACTCTCTCTACTATGATATTGAGGATTTTTACTTTTATGCAATTTTTTTTCACCTTTAAGAATTTCAATATCCGAAAATGTTCCTAAGAGTGTTCGATTTGCATATTTAATCTCCTCTTCTACTTTCAAACCATACCTATTTCCAAACATACTAAACAAAGGATACTTAGTAATGGCAGTTGCTCCAGCTAAAATGATAGGTCCAATATTAGGGAGTTGGTCAATCCATGTTCCCCCAATTATTTCCAGTTTAGGGAAGTTAATTCTAATTAAAGCAATGACCCCTGCTTGATATAAGGAAGCAGGTTGAGGAGTATTACTAAATGGTGTACCCTTTTGAGGATTAAGAGAATAAACTGTTATTCTATCCAATTCCATGTTTTGGATAAACTCTAACAAATTTTCTATTTGGATGGGGCCTTCACCAAGGCCTAAAACTATTGTAGCAGCTTTTTTTAATCCTAGTTTATAACCTGTATTTAGAGATTGAATAGAATCCTCAATTGTTTTATTGGGACAAATACGGTCCCTTATATTAGGATCTAATGTTTCAATAGATGCAACAATTCCTTCAATTTCATTATTGAATAATCCTAACTGCTTTTCAGTCAATACCCCAACGTTTAACCATATACCTTTCCTGGTAACATGGCTAACCATCTGGGCAATTTCATGCAGTTCATTAATCTTATGAGATCCATATCCAGTTGAAAGAAACTCAACCCGCCACCCAATCCTATTAAGTATTTCTGCCTCTGCCAATATACTGGATAAACGTCTTCGTGCAATTGTTGAATCCTTTATTTTGTGCCTTTTTGATGCAAGATAACAGAAATTACAGTCCCCCTTGTCGCACCACCATGATAAAAAAATAGCTCTCTCAAGGGTTATTTTATCTCCATGATGTTTTAATGTTATTGAATTTGATTTCTTTAAGGTATCTAACAACATGTCTGTGTTAGAAAAAATATCAAAATCCATTTTATCACCATGATTGATTCAATAAATCATCTAGATTTTTATTTCTATTGGGAAAAAAACTATAATCTTTTATTATTATACGTTTTTCTACATGGAGCAAATAATCTAAGAACCCACACCAATATACAACCATACCGTCTCCAATATCATTTAAATAACGCTTATATTGCTTATTAATATACCTATTATGCTCTTCTATATCTGCAAAAACTACTTTACTCTCTATCCACGATACTTTTTTTCCATCAATGTATAATTTTTCTTTAAGAATAAAATCGGGCGTCCCTTTATCCTTATCCATTTCTTTTTCTGTAATATAATTTAAATTCATACTTTTCAACCAAGAATCAATAATATCTTCTCCTGCTTTAGATATCTTAAATTGAAGTTGATGAGCTCGAGGAGAATACAAAAAATCCTTAGCAATTGCTTCAAGAACCTCCCTTGTTATCCTACTACTCGAAGAATTTTTTGGATCCTTGAGCAATTTCCGGACTTTTTTTTTACTCATGCCGGAAAATTGTAGGATTATAGACACTATTAAAGACGGTGGAAAATTGTATTCTTCAGATAATTTGAAGAAAGTGTCCCCATTTTCCCATTTTGAATGTAGAGTTAAAGCATTCTCTTTCAGATTGTGAAAGTTTTTACGAGTGTTCCTTACTAACTTGAGACAAAGGATAGGCATTAATATTTTAAAATTAATACTTTTGCTCTGTGATAATCTATCTACATCATCTAGATTGTTTAATTGAAAATATAGTTCGTTGTAGGTATCTTCATCCATTTTTCGTATTTATAAGCTTATGATATTATATTACTTAATACAAATTCTCCAGTAAAGAAACAAATCTAAGGAAACCCTTTTATATTTACAAGGATAATTAGTCTTCCGGAGGTAAAAATTATGTATTATGTAAATGGTCTAGAATATTTAGGAAGAGACGTAAAAATTAAAGGTAAGACCATGAGTGGTGTAGAAGCGAAACGATTCATTACTCTATGCAAATCCGATTCTCCCCCCTCTAAGGAAGACGTAATCGAGGCAGCGAAGAAAAATCCAAAAGTAAGAAAAGTTTGGGTTATGGAGATGAATGGGAATAAATGGCGTAAATGTATGGATGTGATCGATGTCTAAATCCCTTTTCATTTTTTTATTTTAGATTCTATTTTATTTGATAAATATGATATAGCGGAAAACACCGAAGATTCAGTGTAATTATACAGAGACTTACCCTCCCGGTCTGCAACGACAACTGTTTTATCGTATGGAATAAATCCCAAAACGGGAAATATAAGATTTTTTGAGATAAACTTCTCGTCATCTTTAATACTAGTTTTAGTTCCTACAGCAATAATTTCCTTAATACCAATTTCTTTTGAAAGATTATAAATTTGATTAGCAGTTTCTACAGCTTTTACAGTTGGCTCAGTTAATATTATCATTAGATCAAACCCTTTAGCCACGTTCCTCCCAAGATGTTCTACTCCAGCTTCATTATCCAATATTAGTAATTCCTTTCTTCTCAAAACCAAATGACGCATTAATGCCTTTAGAAATGAAGATTCTGAACATATACAACCTTCTCCTCCTTTCTCAATAGTTCCCATTACCAGAAGTTGAATATTTTTATCTTTACTAGAGTATAATTCTGGTATATCATCTACCTTGGGATTTAGATGGAATATACCTGGAGCTATTACTGCACGCTCTTCAATAACATCCTTATAATGAAAAACAGGAGTTGGATTGGCTACTCCTAAAGCAGTGTGTAAATTCATAGATGGATCAGCATCTATAGCTATGATATTGTATCCTTTCTGAGAGAAGATTCTAGTTAGAGTACCTGAAAAAGTTGTTTTTCCTACACCCCCCTTGCCTGATACAGCAATTTTCATACTATTCTCGAGTATTTTAACATCAAAAGAAAAAGAAGAATAATTAAAAGTAATACTTATTGTTTTGAAGTGTCAAACTAAAAACATTTCTTTTTATAAATCATCCTCAACCCATATATCCGCATCTGGAGTATTTTCTTGCTTCCATATAGGAACATCAGACTTAAGTTTATCAATACACCATTTACAAGCATTAAAAGCATCTTCACGATGTATAGCACTTGAGATGATTAATACAATATTTTCGTTTATACCAACCTCTCCAGTTCTATGAATAATCTGCAAATCAATAATATCAAAATTCGTCAAACTATTCTCTCTAAGTTTTATTAGTTTTTTTTCCGTCATCCCAGGGTAATGTTCATAAGTTAATTTATTTACCCTCCTGCCACGAGAGAAATCTCGGGCTACACCTAAAAAGACTACAATTCCCCCTATCTTACTTGAGGATTTTTTCATCTTTTCAATTTCTTTACCTATATCGAAATCGGCTTCTTGAATTCTAACTTTATCTTCATTTCCACCTGAAACGGGGGGGAAAATTGCTACTTCTGAATTTGGATAAAGATAATCATCTAATGTTGCAATCTCGTGATTAATTGCTATTATTGGAGTTCCAGTTTTTAAGATTTTATTTAATTTTGGAATGTGAATAGCCAATCTTTTTAACATCTCTTTAACTGTAATATGGTCAGAAATATCAAGATTAATTTCAGATTTCCCTAACATTTCACGATAACTTGCAAAAAATTTTACTTTTACCATCAATATCACTCAATTGTAGCGTGTCTGGTTCGTAAATCGTCCTCACTTTGACCAAGTTTTGCCATAAGTTCTGCTACAAGTCCATCTAGAAAAATAAGTACGGCAACTTCGAAGAGTGTGCCTAATGGTGCTAGAGAATAATGCTCTCCTTTTATTTGGCGCAAAAGGAAATTTTTATCACCTTTAAGCTTAGTCCTTCCCTTTACAACTACAAGTGAATCGGCAATTTTTCCAAGCGTTGAATTTGGATACGTTGTAATTGAAATAACCTTAGCAGTTGCCTTCTTGGCAATCTCTGCTGCAGCAACAACAGAAGTTGTTTCTCCTGATCCTGAGATTGTTATTAACAAATCATTCTTAGCAATTGCTGGAGTGATAATCTCTCCTATAACATAAATATCAAATCCTAAATGCATAAGACGCATCGCAAATGCCTTGGCCACAAGTCCAGACCTTCCAGCACCATAAATAAATATTTTATTAGATTCTTGCATGGCGGAGATGAATGTCAGTATTTCTTTTTCATTTAATGATCTTGCAATATTACTGATATGTTTAGATATACTGAGCATTGATTCTTTTAGGACTTCCATTTTTACCTCATTATAAAATTTATTTCATTAATAAATAGCCAGATTAAACTTTAATGTTTTTCGGGCATCGATAATAACAATTGCTACATGCACCTCTTTTTGAAGTAATATCCTGTTCACCTCTTATAGAATCCACAATATTAATCGCTTTTTTAACTTTAGTTCTATCTCCATAAAGTATCAATGTTATAACCCCTGCTTGTTGTCCTATACTCCCAGCCCCTATTACGTAGGTCTGTACTCCTGAAAGAAGTTTAAATGACTCAATTTCAGTAACCACCTCTCCTGATACAGGCATGAGACCGACAGGGACACCAGAGGCATAATCCATCTCATATATGCCGGCTATCTTAGATGTCTCTTCAATTGATCCGGGCACTAATTTTTCAAGTCCAACTGGAATGAGTAACTTAATTCCACGAGCTTTTATAGTGCCAAGTACTAGGGAAATAGTGCCGCCAGTTAAACTCGCCATCATTACCCCTGCAACACCATCATTGTCGAGAGCATTAGCTCCTTTTATAAATACATCATTATTTTTCATCCTTTTTGCGAGATTAATTAAGTCTTCTTTAATAATCTTCCCATTTTCCAATGCTATCGCAGGAATTCTTTTATCAAGGGGAACAACACATGTACCAACAGTATCAACAAAACCTGCAACGTATCGGCTCTTATCTATTTTTTTCCCCAATAATTCCTCTACAACTAATGCGTTAGTAGAACCTAGACCAATTGCAATAATTCCGTCAGATAATGCTTTTTTAACGAGTGGGTGTTCTTTAATAGCCTTCGCTATTAATCTTTTTGATTCACTAACAGTCAGTGTAATTTGGGCTTTCATTTTTTTTAGTCATATTATTTCTTTTGTATAATCTATTTCACATTGAGTATATTTTGCAATTTGTCTGATTTTTTCTAACGCCACATCCCTATTTTCTTTGGTGCCAACCAAATAAAATTTCATTGCTGATGGCATCTTCTCTTCTATACCTGCTTTTAATGAAGCAAAGGAAACCTCACAATGCATAACTTCTACATTTACGTCTTGTAAATTAGTTGATAATTTAAAAATAAACTCTCTCTCAAGAATATGCCCATTTATCCTAATTTCTGTTTTATTTTCTAACATAATAACCAAATTAGAGCTACACATATTTATAATTGTTAGGGGGGAATATCCGATATATGATACCTGTATACAACGAAAAAGCATTAATTCTTAATGATTTTTTGATTATTGCAGACCTTCATATTGGATTAGAAAGAGAATTATTCAATAAAGGTATGAAAGTACCATCGCAAATTGCCAAGATAGAACAACGCATTATAGACTTGTTAAATAAAACGGGGAAAAAAAAACTGATAATCCTTGGAGATTTAAAGCACAATATTCCAACAATTTCCTGGCAAGAATATAATGAAATTCCAAAATTTATAAAAAGATTATCGCAATATGCAGAGATTATTCTGATTAAAGGGAATCATGATGGTTATATAGAAAAAATAATCCCTGATTTAAAAGTTAAGAAAGAATTATCTGTAAATGGAAAAATTTTACTCCTCCATGGACATGCAAATCCGAAAAAATTAGATTATGAATATTTTATTATTGGACATAATCATCCAGGTATACAATTAAGAGGAAAATTTGGATTTGGAAATACGGAAAGTGCATGGGTACGATTAAAATTTACAAAAAATGCTATGGATAAAATCAATATGCAAAAAAAACCAGAGGTTGTAGTATTACCTGCATTTAATGATTTAATTTACGGAGTACCCTTTAATTCACCTAAAATGAACAGTCTATTAGGCCCTTTTTTTAAGAAAGGACTTGTTGATATTGATAATGGAAGAGCGTTTTTACTAGACAGCACTTATTTAGGTAAAATAAAGGATTTAAAAATGGAAATCCCCTATCAAAAAAGCGATTAATCCAATCACCATGCCGATTTTAATCATCTTCTGAGTCTTTTTAGCATTTTGCTTTGGATTTTGGAGAAGATTTATTGAAACATAAAAAAAGATAATATCGGAGAAAATAACTAGGAAAATGTAATTGAGATTCAGAATATTTAAAATGTAGGGTAGTGGACTGATTAAAATAGTAATGAAAAGTATTAAAGATGCTAACTTAGCAGAATTAATAATACCAATGCTTGAGGGTAAAGTAGATATAAAGGCTTTATCTCCTTCATGATCTTGGATATCTTTTATTATTTCTCTACTTGTATTAGCTAATCCAGCTATCAAAACTAAAAGGAGAACGACTGTAGGCTCTCCAACAACTACTCCTCCAAACAAGAAGGGAGATGCTACGAGATAACTTACAAGAATATTTTTATAAATCCCCCCATATTTTTTTACTTTCATAGGGTAGATATACAAAAGAAAAGAATTGATACTAGCTATGATAATAGCATAGATATTAATAAAGATAGAAAGACCCACTCCTACTGAAAATAGAAATAGTGCGTAAAAATAAGCAAATCTTAAAGACATCCGCTTGGAAGGTAAGGGACGGGAGGGATTATTGATCTTATCTATATTAAAATCGAAAAAATCGTTGATTGTATTACCAGCACCACAAATTAAAAAAGCTATTATTCCTGGAAGTAGTATAGTTAAATCTAATGATTCTTCAGAAGCAATAGTTGCTCCAACGATCACTGCTATTGCAGCAATTAAACAATTATGAGGCCTTAGAATTTCTATAAATGGAATCATTGAACTCTAGAAAACTTTATCTTTATAGGTTTAATATTTTATCTGTTAATACAGCCCGGTAGTGTAGCGGTCAATCATGCCGGCCTTTGGAGCCGGCGACGACGGTTCGAATCCGTCCCGGGCTATATTTCAATATGCTAAATCAATAAAATATTACGCCTAATAGTTAATTTCAAAGATTTTTTTTTATTATAGATAGATACATTTGTTTACTTCTCAACTACCTCTGTTTTTTGGTAAACTGTATAATTCAAGAGTAAAATTATTTTATTAATAATTTAAATGAATACAGAATGGCCAGCAAAAACAATTTAGCACTCTACAAATAATTCTAAATTTAGGATTAGTGTAAACCATATGTTACGAGCTGATATGCCGATAATACCCCAATACCATTACACAAAAGACATGATCCCGGGTACTGATGATTATCCCCATTAGCTGAATCTCCCAGTCCTGAACCTTTACATTTGTTACACGTGAATATTTGAACCGATGAGTCCTTAGTTATAGTCGGCACTTTAATCCTTATTTCACCTTGCCCCCCACAAATATCACAGGACTTATGATCCGATAAAGGAGAGGAAGGTAATGTCGAAATAATCCCTTCTCCTTTGCATTTAACACATTTAATCAATATATGTTCATTATCTAATTTTTTATATTTTGAACTACTGATGGTATCCTCTTTAGTTTTATTCATTCTATATCATTGAATAATTTATACCACATATATTACTTTTCCTAATTTATTAGAGAATTTACAAACAAAGTTAAGAAAATCCAAATTGTTTTCTCCAAAATAAGAGATGTAATAGTAATATCACTAGGATTAGATGGATTGATATGTGATTACCCAAGAATAACAAAACTAGCCCTAAAATTAGAATTAAAAGTTTTTTAGGATTAGAAAATGGGATATTTAGATTTTCATTTATAATTTTATGTCATCTCCTGTCTTACAATCCTCTTTTTTTTCTGATAAAAAGTTTATTATTATTATTATATCTAAATTGTTCTACAATTAAAAAACGGTTATCTTTATTAAGCGAAGGGTTATTAAAATATTTATATATATAATACAGCCCGGTAGTGTAGCGGTCAATCATATGGGACTCTGGATCCTGTGACGACGGTTCGAATCCGTCCCGGGCTAAATCTATAGAAAATAAATATATATAGAGGCTTTAAATTAAAAAAAAATCGTAGATATTTCTATTACTTATCTCTGAAAGAAGAATAAAGGTCAATGCAATGGTATTAAAAAAAAGTGTAATTTGGATTGTATTGTTATTAGTTATACCTCTAGATGTAACTGCAGCTCAAATAGAAAAAATATTAGCACCGGAGATACTTCTTATAATCAGTTTATTATTTGGATTAATTATTTTAGGAATGTTTGCATATTGGAATAAATACCACCGAGATAAATCTCCAATTAAGAAACTATCTAGAGTCAATAGAGTCAAGAAAAAAAGTCCTGAAGTTAACCTTGAGGTTGTGTCAGAAAGTCTTGAGATTTTAAAAAATGCGCAGATAAAAATTAATGTAACAAATTCAAACACAAATAAACCGATTAACAAAGCTATAGTTACATTAGGAAACAGAAACAACGAAACTAATGAGTCTGGAAATACGAAATTTGAGGATGTTTCCAAAGGAATCTACGAGATTAGTATTGAAAGAGAGTTTTACGATAAGATAATTAAAAAAATAGATGTTCAAGAATCTAAAGAATTAATTCAGATTAATTTAATTCCTGTATCTGGATTGAGAGGTACACAGGCAGATAGATTGAACAATACAATTGAACTAGTAAGGAATAAATATCATGAAATTCCCTCGTCAGACCCTTATTTGCCATTGTACTACCAATCCATTGGAGAGAATATAATATACTTTGTTGAAAAAATCCTGGATATGCCTTCTCTTTTTAAAGATGTTGATTATTCAAAATCCATGGATGAATTGATATCAGCTACAGAAATTATTTGCATTGAATTAGGAGAGATGATGGTAGATTGGAAAAATGTAAAGATTTATGAGAGTAATGAAGAAACCAACGTTAAATGTATTGCCCCGGCATTTAGTGAAATAAAAAAATTTGAAGATGCCTTAATTGACCCTGCCAAATTTATTGAAATAAATAACCAAAAGATTAAACACAGAATGAATAATGTAGATGAAAAAATTACAGAGAGAATTAAAGATATTACAATAATGCCTATATCAGGAGTATGGCGTATATCTGAAAAGCTTATTAACAAAATTAATCCTGGGATGGAAGATGCAAATACTAATCTAAAAAATACTATCTTGTTACTATTCTCAGACGCAATTTTGGACTACGTTGAAGATATGTTAAATAACGACCAAATCCTTGATAGATTAAAAGCTAGTATAATTTAGTCAATGAGTAAACTAAACATTTTCAGACTTCATCACTATATTACCTAAATCTGTTTCATCCTCATCAAGATGAAATCGTTGAATTGCAAGGGAAACTCTAATTAAGAAACCAATGAATAGTAGAACGTAGATACTGCCAAGTATGAAAAATGACCTAATTATTGAAGATCTTGTATTCTCGATTTGGGATATCTTGTCCTGAAGCAAGTTTGCCTCATTTAATTCGCCTGATAATCTATACAATGATTCCGCTTGTTTATAATAATCAATTGAATTAATCAGATTGTTAGATACACTATCGAATGAAAAGGGATTAATTACAAATGAAGATTCTTTAATGTTAAATGACCTATCAATAACTTTTCCATAATAAGATTTGCCTTGATTTTTATTTTCTGATGCACGAGTTAATAATTGTACATATTGTTGTTCCATCTGATGTTGTTCAAGAAGATTCTTCTTTTCTTCAGCCTCTTTACCTAATAAACCATATATCCCGCCTAAATGTTTAAAATAAACAATAGCCAATTTATAATTTGAATTTTTTTCCTCATCTGCTGCTGCATTAAGGTTATCCAAGATATCATAAGCAGCGATGTTCCAAGCTATTTCAGCTGCATTAATACCTCTATCAGAAATTTCAATAAATTCTGAATCATCGAGATTTTGATTTCCTACTTGCATCTTTATCAAGGATTGATGTCCTCTAATTATATTTTCACCCGATTTACCGATTTTCCCATCTTTATTCTGGATGGCACTTGTTACCTCTGATAAAAAAGTTCTAGTACCACTATAAATAGACATTACTGCTACTATCTTTTTTGCGTCATTTGTTCCCTTTGTCTTCTCTAGGATTAAAGAAGTGCTACTAATAATTTCCTTAAATTGATCCAGTTCATCAGGAGTTTCTACATTTTCTAGATAATCCAATGCTTCCTGTACCCCTGGGAAGTAAACAAAGACTTCAGCGGTTAAAGTTTTGGTGCCAGCATAATCTGTGATAAGTTTAAATTCCCAATTTTTTTCTCCTAAGGTACTATCTTGAGGGAGAACAAGATTAAATGGAATCTGTATTGCCTCACTTGGTGGAACATAATCTTCGAAAGTGTATGTTAACCACCCTAATTCCCCTGAAAGAAGAGATATTGATAGGCCTTCTATGGGGGTAAACCCACCTATTTCTTGTATAAAAATAATTTGTTGCGAAGTTTCTTTTCCTGTTTCAAAGGTTACTTTACCTAAATCAATAGTAGTATTGCTTATAACGATCTCAGGTGTTGGGATGATGTAGGATATGTTTTGAAAATCTTTTGAAATATTAGTAGCTGATTCAAAGGATATTTTTAAGGGATAACTACCAGGTTTTAATGAACGACTAGGTACTGAGGCTTTAACCTCAAGACTAATATTCTCAAAAGGGGAGAGATTACCGATGCTGCCAAGATAATCTAATGAAATAGACCCGTTTTGAATTATTGAAAGGCTAACATTATTTGCAGATTTATAACCCATTACTTCTTCAACAATTAAAATTCTACTAAAGTTAGAACCTGCTATTAAATTTCCCCAATCTTGCTCCCATGAGGCATTTATAGTAGAGCGAGGATAGATAATTTCAACTGTGATAGCGGGATTTGATGTTATCACATTTGTTCCAGTTATATCAATGGTACCATATCGTAACCCTTCTGTAAGGTTAGAATTTATAAATAAAGATAGATTG